>VXPF01000035.1 GCA_009839725.1 Dehalococcoidia bacterium
CCCTCCTTATTTTTTTACCCTCTCCCGATCCCAACACACATTCGCCACCTGCTCCTGGGCTCGGAGATGTGAAAAAGATACAGTCATAGGGGAGTGCAGGCGCGGGGGCGGGGCAGGGCCGGTATCATCGCGAGCCGCCGGAGGCTGTGGAGCCTCCCGACAGATCGGACGAGGTGACGCAGATGCCAGAGCCACAGGTGATGAAGGACCACGAGGTCGTCTCGATCTTTCCCTTCAGCGAGGCGGAGATCGACGAGCTGCTGACGGACGCACGCGAGTGCGTGCTGATGTGGGGCACGCAGGACGGCTGGCCGGTAGGCGTGCTGCACCAGTTCTTCTGGAAGGACGGCAAGTTCTGGATCACGTGCACGGCGAACCGGCACCGGGTGGCGGCGATCAAGCGGGACCCGCGCGTCTCGGTATCGGTGAGCGCGATGGTGGCGTTCAACTTCGAGCAGCGCGGCGCGGTGACGGCGAAGGGTCGGGCGGTCGTGCGCGAGGACCGGGAGACGAAGGACTGGTTCTACCCGGCGCTGGCGGGGAAGGCGATGGGCGACGACGAGGCGGCCGTGGCGTCGTTCGTGGAGCGGCTCGACTCGCCCCTGCGGATCGTGATCGAGGTGACGCCGGAGAAGTGGATTACGTTCAACGGGACGAAGGCGGACCGGATGGTCCGGGGCGAGCTTCCAACGGAGGAGATGGGCCCGCGGCTCAGCTCGGACGGGGCGCGCATGCGGAAAGCGCGCGAGGAGCGCGGCCTGGATCCGGACGCGAGGTAGGCAGGACCTCGACGCTTCCGACTGGATTCCCGGCGAGGAGGACGACGACGCGTGAGTGGGGTGATGTTTGTGGTGAATGTGGAGAAGGGGGCGTCTCAGGCGCTGGTCCATCGGGCGGACTGCAGGTTCTTCCACGGGCGCATCCCGAAGGCGGCCAGCGATGGCGGCTGGACCGGGCCCTGGCAAGACCGCGACGACGCATTCCGCTTCGCCATGGGGTCGGGAATGGCGGTCGTGGGCGAGGCGGAGTGCTGCCGTCGCTGATGCGCTAGTCGTCGAGGGGCGGGAAGGCCTGGATCCACTCCTCCATGCCCTCGAGGGGGCCGCCTCGGTAGATGACGTCGTGGACGAAGGGGCCGAGGAGCTCGATGGTGGTGCCGCCCTCCTTGATGTCGAGGTAGCTGAGGCCGTTCGCGGGGACGGCTTCCATGAGCTCCTCGTATGGTGAAGCAACGGTGAGCTGGGCGGCGGCGTGGGCGGCTTCGGGGTCGTGGTCCTCCTGGGAGTAGACCCAGGTGAGGCGGGCGCCCTTGGCGAGCATGTCGGCGGTGGCCTTTTTCACGTCCGGTACCCAGACGCCGAGGTGCTGGATGCCCTCGCCGTGCTCGCGGAGGAAGGTGGCGTGGGGCGTCTCGCCCTCGAAGGGCTCGATGATCTCGATGGCGATACCGGCGAAGGCGCCGTAGTAGACCTTGAGCTTGGCGGGACGGTTGTAGATGTCCTGGAGCTCGTAGATGGGCTGGAGCTTGAACTTCGCGCCGAGCATCTGCTCATAGCGGGCGGCGGTGACATCGGCGTCGTACACGGCCCAGCCGAGGTGGTGGGCGATGGGTTCGTCGAAAACGGTCATGGGGAGTCTCCTCGCGGCGGTCTCGTGGCGAGGGGGATGATAGCGAGCGGGGAGGGCGCGTGGTCAGGAGGCGGAGTCGAGGAAGGCGATGATCTCGTGAGCGAGCTCGGCGGGGTGGTTCTGCCAGTAGTCGCGCTCGGGGCCGAGGAGGAGGCGACAGTCGGGGATGTGCTCGGCGAGGAGGTTGGCGGAGCGGAGGGGGTGGAGGGCGTCATCGGGGTGGGCGAAGACGGCGACGGGAACCTGGACGGCGGCGTACTCGGCGGGGTCTCGCGGGGTGTGCTCGTGGAGGCCGCGGATGATGGGGACGATGGTGCGGGGGTTCTGGGAGCGCAGGATCTCGGTGCCCTGGGGCCCGGCGGCGGCGGTGAAGGCGGGCATTGTGGCGGCCATGTCCGCGGTTCCCGAGAGGCCGAACGACTCGACGGCGGTGGCGAGGGTGGCGAGCATCTGGAGGGCCTGGGTCTCGGACTCCTCGCGAAGCTCGCGGGGGCCGAGGGGCGGCGGGGCGATGAGCACCAGGGCGCGCACCGCCTCGGGGCGCTCGAGGGCGCACCAGAGGGCGGCGTTGGCGCTCATGGAGGCGCCGCCGAGGATGGGGCGCTCTTCGCCCGCGAAGGCGGCGAGGGCGAGCATGTCCTCGCCGAGCTTCTGCCAGGAGTAGCCCTCGGGTTCCTCGGGCCCCTCGGACTCGCCGTGCCCGCGGGCGTCGTAGAGGAGGACGCGGAAGCGCTCGGCGAGGATGTCGAGGGCTTCGGAGCGGTCGGCGTACTGGTCGAGGGAGGCGAAGATGCCGTGGCCGATAACGGCGAGGGGAGCGTCGTCCGAGCCGTAGAGGCGGTAACGGAGTTCGAAGCCGTCGATCTCGGTGAACTGGTCGGTGGTCATGTCGTGGCCGGCGCGGCCAGTGTGGGCGGTTTGACAACCGCCCCCCGCGCTCGGAGCATGATCGCCATCCGAACCGAGGGCTGGCAACCTGCTGCAGCAACAGGCTGAAGCCCTTGGGGGCGACTCGCTGGACGCATACCTGCGACGAATCGGGCTGGAGGGGCGGCCGTCTGCCGACGAGGACGGGCTTCGGGCCGTCCACCGGGCGCACCACTTCTCGATCCCGTTCGAGAACCTCGACATCCACCTGGGGCGGACGTACTCGTTCGCGACGAGGCACCTGACGCAGAAGATGGTGACCCGCCAGCGGGGCGGGTTCTGCTACGAGCTGAACCTGCTGTTGGCGGCCGCGCTTCGCGCTCTCGGGTTCGAGGTGGACCTGCTGGAGGGGCAGATGCGGCGGCGGGAGGGGGGCTTCGGGCCACCCTACGACCACATGACCCTTCGCATCGCGCTCGAGGACAGGGACTGGTTGGCGGACGTGGGCAACGGCGAGACGTTCCAGCAGCCCTTGCCATGGGACGGGAGCTGGACGCCGCAGGAGCGGGGCGGGGCCTACCGGGTCGTGCGTCGCGAGGACGGGGAGCCGGTGGGGGATGGGCGAGCAGCGTCGGCAACGGCGTGGCAGGTTGAGTACCGCGAGGACGAGACAGCGGAGCGCGAGGTCGTGTACTTCTTCCGCTCCGCGCCCAGGACCGCGGACGGCTTTCTGCCGATGCTCGCCTTCCATACGACCTCGGCGAAGTCGCAGTTCACGAAGGGGTGGATCGCGACGCGCCCGCTCGAAGGCGGGGGGCGGATCACGGCGGCTCGGGGCCTGCTGATGACGACGCGCGAGGGGAAGATGGAGCGTCACGCGATCGGGTCGGCGAGCGAGCTGGAGCGGATCCTGGCGGAGGAGTTCGGGATGCTGCCGGTGGCGGTGCCGCCGTCCTGGTTCAGCCGCGGGAGCTAGGTCGCGGGCAGGAGCTCGACGGCATCGCCGGGGAGGAGAGGGCCGCCCTCGATGACCTTCGCGTAGGCACGGCTCCAGCCGGGGTTGGTCTTCTGGTTGATGCGGTTGAAGTCGCCGGCGGAGAAGTTGGCCTCGATCTTGTAGCAGGGGGCGGTGTAGCCGGTGATCTCGATGAGGACGGACTCGCCGAGGCGGAGCTGCGTCCCCGGAGCGACATCGTCCCAGTCGACGCCCGTGATGGTGACGTTCTCGCCGGCGCCGCCGGGAACAATGGCATGGCCCTCGGCCTGCAGCGCCTCGATCTTCTCAAGGGAGAAGAGGCAGAGGGCGCGCTCCGGTCCGCCATGGTGCTCGGTGTTCGCCTGGCGGTCGCCCTCGACGCCGAGCGTGCCGATCACCGCGCGCTCGATGGGGAGCTTGGGCACGCCGCCGTTCGAGATGTTGATGTGGGTCACGGTCGCGGGGGCGGTCATGGCACAGCGCTCACGCGGCCGTTGCTGCGGGCGACCTCGAGCACGCTGCCGGTGCAGGGATTGGGGCGCCCCTCGGTCTGTCCGAGGACGTGAACCTCGGCACGGATGCGGTCGCGCTCGATGTCGAGGACGGCGGCGGTGCCGAGGCGGTACTCCTTGTGGTGGGGGAGGGTGGGGCTGCCGGGGTTCACAAAGAGGACGTCATCGCGGAACTCGAGGCGCTCGACGTGGGTATCGCCGGCGATGAGGACATCGACCCGTTCGCCGTTGAGGCCCTCCTCAAGGAGGACGGGGATGGGGCGGGACTCGGGGCGGAGCTCGTGGGTCATGCCGAGGCGCCAGCCCTCGAGGTCGAGGAGTTGCCGCTGGGCAAGGCGGGGGTCCTCGAAGATGTCGTTGTTTCCCTGGGCGACGAGGACGGGGGCGAGGGCTTCGCACCAGTCGAGGACGCTCGGTGCGGTGACATCACCGGCGTGTAGAATCAGGTCCGCTGTCGCGAGCAGCTCGCGCGGGCCCGATCCGAGCTCATCGAGTTCACGAATGAGCGAGGGGAGATGGGTATCGGCGAGGAGCGCAACGCGCACGCGCGAACCGTACGGGACGCGTGGGTGGCGGCGCAAACGGCGGCAGGCAAAACCCCAACGCAACCGCGATCCGAGGAGGAACGATGGCGCAAGAGCGGCAGGCGGCCATCGTCGGGATCCACGAGTACCCCCTGCGGGTGGCTCCGGGAGTCTCGGCGATGAACATCAAGGTCGATTCGATCCGCGCGGCGCTGGACGACGCCGGGCTGAAGTGGAGCGATATCGACGCGATCTACGACGCACAGGACGGCGAGGCGGGAGGCGGCCTGCAGCTGGCGGCCTACCTCGGCGTTCGCCCGACGGTGCTGGACACGACCCAGGTCGGCGGCTCTTCGTACGAGTTCCAGGCGGCACACGCGATGCGCGACATCGCCGCAGGCAAGTGCAACGTGGCGGTCCTGAGCTACGGCTCGACCTCGGCATCGAACCGGGTGGCGATCGGCACGGGTGGCCGGGGCGGTCCGGCGACATGGGCGACGAATATGGAGTCCCCGTACGGGGCCACGCTGATCGCGAACTACGCGATGGTGAAGCAGCGCCACATGTTCGAGTACGGCACGACGGACGAGCAGTTCGCGGGCATCTCGGTGGCGACGCGGCACCACGCGATGCGGAACCCCGAGGCCGTGAAGGCGATGACGGACCTGCAGTTCGTGGGCGTAAACGAGATCACGCCGCAGGACGTGCTCGACTCGCGCGTGGTGGCGGACCCGCTGCACCTGCTGGAGTGCTGCATGATCAGCGACGGCGGCGGGGCGCTCATCATCGCCTCGGCCGAGGTGGCGCGCGGCTGCAAGAAGCCGCCCGTGTGGCTGATCGGCGGCGGCGAGGCGACCAAGTACCGCGAGAACGGCGGCGACATCACGACGAGCGCGGGGGCGCAAAGCGGCCCGATCGCGTTCGGCGAGGCGGGCGTGACGCCGGACGAGATCGACATCGCGATGATCTACGACTCGTTCACCATCACCGTGGCGGTCTGCCTTGAGGATCTCGGCTTCTGCCCGAAGGGCGAGGTTGGGGCGTACGTGGAGGGCGGCCGGCTGGCGTTCGACAGCGGCGAGGGACCGGCGCTGAACACGGACGGCGGCGGGCTCTCCTCGAACCACCCGGGCATGCGCGGCATCTTCCTGTTGCTGGAAGGCGCACGACAGCTGCGGGGCGAATCGAACTCGCAGGTGCCGGACGCGAGTCTGGCCGTGGCCCACGGGAACGGCGGGCTGCTGGGCGGAACGCACACCGGCGGCACCGTGATTCTGGCGAAGGACTAAGACGATGGCGAACCGACCACAACCGCGATTCCCCGAGCCCCACACGGAGCCTTTCTGGGAGGGAGCACAGAAGGGCGAGCTGCGCTACCAGCGCTGCAACGAGGACTGCGACGACCCGGTGGTGTTCTACCCACGACATCACTGCCCCGCCTGCGGGTCGGATGACCTCGACTGGCAGGTCTCGAAGGGCGAGGGCACCGTCTACACATTCTCCGTGGTACGGCAGAACCGTATGCCGGGCTTCATCGATCTGGGCGCGTATTCCGTGGCCTACGTCGACCTCGACGAGGGCTTTCGCATGATGAGCAGCGTCGTGGGCGTCGAGAACCCGACCGAGGACATCCACATCGGCCAGCGCGTGCGCGTGGAGTTCGAGGAGCAGGACGAGGGCGAGTACCCGATTCCCGTATTCCGCCCGATCGAGGAGGACTAGCCCGTGCCGACAACGCTCTGGCGGCTGAAGGTCGCCGCGGAAAAGCAGGCGGAGTTCGAGCGGCTGACGTCGCAGCTGGTGCGCGACGTGGCCGAGAACGAGCCTGGCAGCATCTTCGAGTACCGGCGCGGGGTCGAGGATCCGCTGACGTACGTGCTGTTCCTGTCGTTCGACGACGAGCAGTCGTTCCAGCGGTACTCGACGGCGGACTACCACACGGGCGCCTCGGGCCAGATCATGGAGTGCCTGGCGGAGGATCCGGTCCCGGCCGAGCTCGAACGGTTCTAGGCTGACGCTCTGGCGGCGGCCTCACCGCCGGCGATGCGTCCGAAGACGGCGCCACGGATGACGGAGCTGGCGCCCGGGTAGTTGTCGTAGAAGAACTCGCCCATGGGCTCGCCCGCGGCGTAGAGGCCGGGGATGGGGTGGCCGGCGGTGTGGTGGACGCGGGCGCGGGCGTCGCAGCGGAGGCCGCCGAAGGTGAAGGTGATGCCGCCGGTGACGGGGATGGCGAGGTAGGGGGGCGAATCGAGGGGCAGGGCCCAGTTGCTCTTGGGCGGCGCGATGCCGCGGGTGCCCTTGCCATCGAGCCGGTCGAGGTCGTAGTCGCCGTCCATGACAGCGGCGTTGTAGGCGGCGACCGTCTCGAGCAGGTCCTCGCCGGGGACGCCGATGTCGCGAGCGAGGTCGGTGAGGGTGGCGGCCTCGAACGGGGGGCCGACGGGGCGCCAGGCGCGGGCGAACTCCTCGCGCTGGTAGGCGCGCTGATCGAAGAGGCACCAGGCACGTCCACCCGCCTCCTCGATGATGCGCTTGCTGAACTTCACGTAGGTGTGGTCGCGGAAGTCCTCGCCTTCGTCGATGAAACGGCGGCCGCGTGAGTCGACGAAGATGCCCATCTGGTAGTTGTAGAGGGCGGTAACGCCGCACTCGATGGCGGGGGAGCGGGCGTCGAGAACGGCGGAGTGGTAGTCGCCCCACTGGCCGGCGGGGGCGGCGCCGGCGGCGATGGCCATCGTGAGGCCCTCGCCCGTGTTGTAGCGGGAGCCGCGCAGGATGAGGGAGTCGGCGAAGCGCCCGAGGTAGCGGACGCGCATCTCGACGTTCGCCTGGAAGCCGCCGCAGGCGAGGATGGCGCCGCCCGGGGCCTCGATGTCCACGAGGCCCTCTGGTGACGCGCAGCGCACGCCCCAGACAGTGCCGTCGGGGTCGAGGATGAGTTCGGAGGCGGCAGTCTGGTAGCTGACGGGGACGTTCAGCCCTTCGAGACGGCGGTAGAGCAGGTCGACGAGGCCCTGGCCCCCAGCCTTCGGCATACGCCGGTAGCCGGCGGTGTGGGGGTAGCCCTCTTCCCACTCGACACCGAAGCCGGTGAGCCACTCGATGGTATCGGCGGCACGGTCGCAGAGGGTGCGGATGAGGTCGGGGTTGGCGCGTCCGCTGGAGATGCGCATGAGGTCGTCGTACATCTCGTCGGCGGTGTAGCGGCGGTGGCCGAACTCGTCGGGTTCGTGGGGGAAGCGCATCTGGGCGTCGGCGAAGCGGGTGTTGCCCCCACGCTCGGGCAGGGGCGCCTTCTCCACGAGGACAGCGCGAGCACCCGCTTCGGTGGCGCCGAGGGCGGCGGCAAGGCCGGCGATGCCGCCGCCCACCACGACGACGTCGAACTCGAAGCGCTGGGCTGCGCCGGGGGCGCCGCGGGCCACTGGCATGTGGCGACTCTACGGCTCGGTTGGGAGGCTCGCCAGACGCGCGAGGCGCCGAAACTCTCCTGTAATCTAGCCGCCATAGGATTGGTGATGCTGGAGGGAGAGCTGCTACGCAGCTACGCGGAAGGCGCCCCGGACGACGAGATGGTCGACCCCGGGGGACGTTTGCGTCCGGCGTACCAGGAGCTTGCCGAGGCGCTCGAGCGGTGGTCGCTGGAGGAGTACGAGCAGCGCAAGGAGCGCGCGGACCTCGCGCTCCTCAGCGCGGGCATCACGTTCAACGTCTATTCGGAGGATGAGGGGACGGAGCGCATCTTCCCGTTCTCGCTGATCCCGAGGATCGTGGATGCGGAGGAGTGGCGGGGCGTGGACGCCGGACTGAAGCAGCGCCTCCAGGCGCTGAACCTGTTCCTGGTGGACCTGTACGGCGAGCAGCGCATCCTCAAGGAGAAGGTGGTCCCGGAGGAGATCGTCCTGAGCTCGCCGGGCTTCAGGCCGGAGATGGAAGGGTTCAAGCCGCCGCTGGGAGTCTATGCCCACATCGCCGGTTGCGACCTGGTGCGCGACGAGAGCGGCGAGTTCGTGGTGCTGGAAGACAACCTGCGGACCCCGTCGGGGGTCTCCTACGTGCTCGAGAACCGGACGGTGATGCTGCGGGTGGTGCCCGACCTCTTCCCGCGGTGGGGCGTGCAGGCGGTGACGGACTACCCGAACCAGCTCCTGGCAACGCTGCTCTCGGTGGGCCCTGAGGAGAGCGAGGCGCCGCGGGCGGTGCTGCTGACGCCGGGCATCTACAACTCGGCGTACTTCGAGCATTCGTTCCTGAGCAAACAGATGGGCATCCCGCTGGTCGAGGGCAGCGACCTGACCGTGGGGGACGACGACTGCGTCTACCTGCGTTCGACGACGGGGCTCGAGCCGGTCGACGTGGTCTACCGGCGCCTCGACGACGACTTCCTCGATCCGCTGGTGTACCGGCCCGACTCGCTGCTGGGGGTGCCGGGGCTGATGCGCGCGTACCTCGCCGGCAACGTCACGCTGGCGAACGCGCCGGGCGCGGGGGTGGCGGACGACAAGGTGGTGTACCGCTGGGTGCCCGAGATCATCCGCTTCTATCTGGACGAGGAGCCGATTCTGCAGAACGTCGAGACGTTCTCGGCCTTGATCCCCTCGGAGCGCGACCACATCAAGGCGCATGCGCGGGAGCTCGTGCTGAAGCCGGCCAACGAGTCGGGCGGGTACGGGGTGCTGATCGGGGAGCAGGCGACGGAGGAGGAGCTCGCGTCGACACTGGCCCAGCTGGAGGCGGAGCCGAGGAACTGGATCGCGCAGCCGCTGCTGCACTTCAGCACGATCCCGACGTTCGATGAGGACCGGCTCAAGCCGCGACGCGCGGACCTGCGGCCGTTCGTGCTGTCGGGGGAGGAGACCTGGGTGATCCCGGGAGGGTTGACGCGAGTGGCGCTGCGGGAGGGTTCGTACATCGTGAACTCATCCCAGGGCGGGGGCAGCAAGGACACGTGGGTACTGAACGAGGGGCCTGACTGATGCTGAGCCGCGTCGCGGAGAACCTGTACTGGCTGGGCCGCTACCTGGAGCGCACGGAGAACATCGCGCGGATGGCGCATGTGGAGCACGAGGTCTCGCTGGAGGGCGGGCAGGAGGTGTGGCACAGCCTTGTGAGCACGACCGCCTCGAACGAGCTGTACTGGGAGGCGCTGCTGGAGTCGCCGGAGCTGACGCACTCGGAGTTCCTCCTGTCCTCGACGCTGAACCCGGGGTCGCTGCGTTCCACCCTCGTGCGCGCCCGGGAGCTGGCGCGGGGGCTGCGGGAGCACATCTCGCGGGAGGTGTGGGAGGAGCTCAACGCCCTCTACCTCTTCCTCTCGCGGCGGCGGTTCGGTCCGAACGAGATCCACGAGCTCTGCACGGAGACGCAGCGGCGCACGCAGACGATCCTGGGCCTCTACGACAACACGGTGCTGCGAGACGAGGGGCGGGAGTGGTTCCGCTGCGGGATGTACCTGGAGCGGGCGGACATGACGAGCCGCATCATCGATGCGAAGTACCACATCCTGCTGCCGCGAGGGGACTCCGTCGGGGGGCCGTTCGACCGGTTCCAGTGGGTTGCGGTGTTGCGCTCGGCCTCGGCGCGGGAAGCGTACCGGCGGCTGGGCTACAGCGAGGTGGACGGCATGCTGGTGGCGCAGCTCCTGATCTTCTCGGTCGAGTTCCCGCGCAGCCTGGCGTTCTCGGTGCAGGCCCTGGCGAGGCACTACCAGCAGGCGACGGCGGAGGCGCCGAAACGGCGGCGGGCGGCGGCGGAGCGGGGCATCGCGCTGCTGAACCTGGACCTGGGGGCGGCGGACATCGAGGAGGTGGTGGACGACGGGCTGCACGAATTCCTGGACGAATTCCAGGCGCGGTTGATCGAGGTTGACCGAGCCATCACGGAAGATATCTTCCGCGCGGAGCCGAGCCGGGTAGCGCCGGTCCGGCTCGTTGAGGACTGAGATGACCTTCTGCCTGGGGATCAAGTGCGAGGACGGGCTGGTCGCGATCGCGGACACGCGCATCACGAGCGGGTCGGAGGTCTCGACGGCGAAGAAGATCGCGGTTCACCAGGGCGAGCGGCACGCGATGTTCGTGCTCACGAGTGGCTTGCGCTCCGTGCGGGACAAGGCGATCACGTACTTCGAGGAGCGGCTCCAGAGCAACGGGGCGAACCTCGGGCGCGCCTACCAGGCCGTGAACGCCCTGGCGGAAGAGATGCGCCGTGTTCACGACGAGGACAACGACTGGCTGATCAAGGCGGGGCTGTGGTTCGACCTGCACTGCATCGTGGGCGGCCAGCTCGCCGAGGACGACTCGCCCCACCTGTACCTGCTGTATCCGCAGGGGAACTGGGTAGAGGTCTCGAAGGGAACGCCCTACGTGATCATCGGCGACACGCGCTACGGGAAGCCGATCCTGGACCGGACGCTGCGCCACGAGGCTTCGCTGGAGAAGGCGCTGCGCGTGGGACTGCTCTCGTTCAACTCGACGCAGGCGAGCTCGACGGACGTGGGTCCACCCGTGGACGCGGTGGTCTACGGACGGGACTCGTTCGCGATGCGGGAACGGCGGTTCAACGCCCAGGAGCTGGCGCCGGTGGCGGAGTTCTGGCAGCAGTCGATCGAGAAGGCGGTCGACGGCGCGGCGCAGCCGGTGGCGGGGTTGGCGGAGGCGCTTGGCATCAAGGGCGAGGAGTAGCGCCGGCTACCAAGTATCGACGTTGGGGCGCTTCTTGCCTTCGCGCGGGGGCGGAGGCGGGACGGAGCGCAGGGCGGCGCTAATCCAGGCGCGGGAGTCCATCGGGTCGATCACGTCGTCGACGCCGAAGGCGACACCCTGGTTGAGGGCCTTGCCTCGCTCGTAGGCACGGTCGACCAGCTCCTGGTAGCGGTCCATGCGCTCTTCGGGGTCTTCGATGGCGGCGAGCTCGTTGCGGTAGCCGAGCTTGACCTGCCCCTCGAGCCCCATGCCGCCGAACTCGCCGGTGGGCCAGGCTGCGGCGAAGAAGGGTTCCTTCGTGTTCCCGCCGACCATGGCCTGGGCGCCGAGGCCGTAGCCCTTGCGGATGAAGATGGCGACGTGCGGAACCGTGAGGTTGGCGCCGGTTACGAAGAGACGGGCCGAGTGGCGGGCGAGGGCGGTCTTCTCGACCTCGGGGCCGACCATCATGCCGGGGGTATCGACCAGGAAGAGGATGGGGATGTCGAAGGCGTCGCAGAGCTGCATGAAGCGGGCGCCCTTGTCGGCGCCGTCGCTATCGACGGCGCCGCCGAGGTGGACCGCGTTGTTGGCGACGACGCCGATGGGCCGCCCCTCAATGCGGATGAGCGACGTGACCATGCCGATGCCGAAGTGGGGGCGCAGCTCGAGGACGGAGCCGCTGTCAGCCATGGTCTCGATGATGGCGCGCAGGTCGTAGGCGCGGAGGCGGTTCTCAGGCACGAGGGTGCGGAGGATGCGCTGGTCGGCGCACTCCCACTCGTCGATGGGCCCCTGGAAGTAGGAGAGGTACCGCTTCGCAGCCTCGACGGCCTCCTCCTCGTCCTCGACGGCGATATCGACGACGCCGTTCGGGACCTGCACGTCCATGGGGCCGATCTCCTCGGGGGTGAAGACGCCGAGGCCGCCGCCCTCGACCATCGCCGGACCGCCGAGGCCGATGTTCGAGTTGGCGGTGGCGATGATGACATCGCAGCAGCCGAGGAGGACGGCGTTGCCGGCGAAGCAGCGCCCGGAGGTGACGCCAACGAGGGGGACAAGACCGCTGAGCTTCGCCATGGTGGCGAAGGTGGGGGTGTCGAGGGGGCGGTAGCCGCCGATGACGGGCGCCTCGGCGGCGGCTTCGCCACCCTCGCGGCGGCCGCCGGTGCCGGCGCGTCCGCCGCCGCCTTCGGTAAAGAACACGACGGGGCGGCGCCACCTGCCCGCAAGCTCGAGCATGCGGTCGGTCTTGGGGTGGTTGACTGCGCCCTGCGTGCCGGCGAGCACGGTGTAGTCGTAGGCGAGGACGACGCAACGGGCGTCCTCGTCGTCGAAGTGCTGGCCGTTCACGGAACCGACGCCGGTAATCATGCCGTCGGTGGGGAAGCGGCGGACCACTTCCTCGAGGGGAAGGCCGGTGCCGGGCGTCAGGGCAAGCGAGCCGTGCTCAACGAAGGTGCCGGGATCGCAGAGGTCGTCGACGTTCTCGCGGGCGGTGCGCTGCTTGGTGCGGCGCCGCCTGGCGACGGCGTCGGGGCGGTTCTCGTCGAGCGTGGCGGCGTGGCGCCCGTGGACCTCGGCCAGGTCGGGGCGAACGAAGTCGAGGTCCACGGCTTCGTCGGCGGCCTCGCCGCCGTGCTCGACATCGCCTTCGTCGATGAGGATGACGGGGTGGCCTTCGTAGATAGTGTCGCCTGCGGAGACGGTGACCTCGCGGACGACGCCGCTGGCCTCAGCGTGGACCTCGTGCTCCATCTTCATGGCGTTCATCACGAGGAGGAGCTGGCCCTCGCGCACAGCATCGCCCTCGGCGACGTCGATGGTGACGATGGTGCCCTGGAGTGGCGCGAGGACGGCGTGGACGCCCTCGGGGACATCCACCGAGGGGAGGATGTCGATCTCGGGCTCGGGGGCGGCGGCAGTGGGGCCGCCCTCCTTGCCATGGACGAGCACGGCGAGTGGGTCGCTCTGGTCGACGATGACGCCCGCCTGGCCGGTCGCCGCGGGAGCGGAACCCGCGGCACGCTCGAAGAAGCGGCGGGGGTGGGTGGCGTTGATGGGGTCGACGAGGGCGGCGACGTGGTCGTCGACGAAGCGGGTGTAGGCGCGCCCGGCCGCGAGGTCGGGGTGGGCGAGGATGGTCTGGAGGAGGTCGACGTTGGTGGCGACGCCCTCGATGCGGAAGTCGGCAAGGGCGCGAGAGGTGCGGCGGAGGGCGTCGGAGAGGCTGGGGGAGGGGGAGTAGCCGATGACCTTGGCGAGGAGGGAATCGAAGGCGGGGCTCGTGCGGAAGCCGGCGTAGCCGAAGGTATCGGTGCGGACGCCGGGGCCGGAGGGGATGTCGAAGGCGGTGAGGGCGCCGCCGGAGGGGCGGGTTGAGCCGTCGGCGGCCATGGTCTCCATGTTCACGCGGGCCTGGACGGCGTAGCCGCGGGGGGAGGGGGCGTCGCGTTGGGAGAGGCCGAGGTCGGCGAGCGACTCGCCGGAGGCGAGACGGAGCTGGAGCTGGACGAGATCAACGCCGGTGACCTCCTCGGTCACGGTGTGCTCGACCTGGAGGCGGGCGTTCGTCTCGATGAACCAGAACTCCCCGGTCTGGCCGTCGTCATCGGTGGCGACGATGAACTCGAAGGTGCCAAGGTTGCGGTAGCCGCTGGCCTTCGCGAGGCGCACAGCGGCGGCGGTGATGCGATCGCGCAGATCGGGGGGCATGGCGGGGGCGGGGGCGATCTCGATGAGCTTCTGGTGGCGCCGCTGGATGCTGCAGTCGCGCTCCCCGAAGTGCGTGATGGCGCCACCCTCATCGCCGGCGATCTGGACCTCGACGTGGCGGGCGCGGGGGATCCAGCGCTCGACGTAGAGGCTGGGGTCGCCGAATGCCTGGCCCGCCTCGGAGGCGCAGCGCTCGAAGGCGGCGTCGATCTCGGAGGCTTCGGAGATGGTGCGCATGCCCCGTCCACCGCCACCGCCGACCGCCTTGATGAGCATGCCGGCGCCCTCGGGGAGGTCGGCGAAGAAGGCGTGTGCCTCCTCGCCGGTTACCGCGTGGGAGAGGCCGGGGACGACGGGAACATCGCTCTCCTGGGCGAGGGCGCGGGCCTGGGTCTTTGCGCCGAAGAGGTCGAGTGTCTCGGGGCGGGGCCCGACGAAGGTGAGGCCCGCCTCCTCGCAGGCGCGGGCAAGGGCCGCGCTCTCGGCGAGGAACCCGTAGCCAGGGTGGACGGCGTCGCAGCCCGCTCGCTGGGCGGCGGCGACGATCTGGTCGATATCGAGGTAGGGTGCGACGCCCCGACCTTCGAGGGGGCGCACGGCATCGGCCTTGCGGGTGTGGAGGTTGCGGGCGTCGTCCTCGGAGTGCACGGCCACGGTGCGGATGCCGAGATCGGCGGCCGCCCGCATGATGCGGATGGCGATCTCGCCACGGTTTGCGACAAGCAGACTCTCGACGGGCACGGTTCGTTCCTCCGGGACGCGGTTCCAGCGAGGGCCGATCCTACCAGCGCGATGGACACGAAGGCGGCACGGTGCCTAGTGATCGGTGGTCGGCGTGGGGGTACGTATCATCGGCGGCCAGCGGCACAGGACATCGATGCCGTGCCGCGAGGGGTGACGGCGATGACGGATGCAACGGGGACACCCAGCTCGGAGGACCTGGCGAGGATGGCGGTTGAGTTGCGCAACTGGGGGCGCTGGGGGGACGACGACGAGCGGGGGGCGCTGAACCTGATCACGGACGAGAAGCGCGCGCAGGCGGCGGCGCTGGTGCGGGAAGGGCTCTCGGTGAGCTGCGGGAACGAGCTCCCGGTGTCGCGGGGGCTGGAGCCAAGGCCGGCGCAGCACCAGATGATCGTCGGCGGCGACCAGGTAAGCGCGGAGGCTCGCTTCGCGTTCTGCCTCGACTCCTTCACTATCGCGCCCCACGGACCGGCGACGACGCACCTCGACGCGCTCTGCCACATGTTCTACGAGGGGAAGATCTACAACGGCTTCAGCAAGGACGAAGTGCGCACGGACGGGGCGCAGAAGGCCAGCATCATGGCGGGGGCGGACGGCATCGTGAGTCGAGGGGTGCTGCTCGACATTCCCGCGGCCCGTGGGGTGGAGTGGCTGGAGCCGAGCGAGCGGATCACGATCGCGCACCTGGAGGAGGCGGAGGAGCTGGAGAGGGTACGGGTGGAGTCGGGCGACATCCTGCTGGTGGCGACGGGACGGGAGGCCCGGGAGGGGTCGAGGGGGCCGGGCGCGCCGTGGGACGGGCTGGCGGGGCTGGACGCGGGCTGCCTGCCATGGCTTCGGGAGCGGGATGTGGCGGTGGTCGGCTGCGACGGCATCACGGACGCGACGCCGAGCGGAATCGACGATTGGCCGATGCCGATGCACCAGGTCCTGATCGCGAACATGGGGGTGCACCTGATCGACAACGTGTCGATCGAGCGGCTGGTGGCGGCATGCCGCGAGCGGAACCGGTACGAGTTCCTGTTCTCGCTGGCGCCGCTGCGGCTGGAAGGAGGCACGGCCTCGCCGGTAAACCCGCTGGCGATCTTCTAGTGAGTAGTGGCTAGTGGCTGGTGGCTGGTGTGGAGGGCCGGTTGGGCGGCGTGTGGGGACGTATCATCGGCGGCCAGCGGCGCGCCGGCGAAGGCGCGCGTCGCGGGGAGCGACGGCGATGACGGATGGAACGGGAACACCGACCCCGGACGAACTGGCGCGCATGGCGGTGGAGCTGCGGAACTGGGGGCGGTGGGGGGACGACGACGAGCGGGGAACGCTGAATCTGATTACGGACGAGAAGCGGGCGCAGGCGGCGGCGCTGGCGCGGGAAGGGCTCTCCGTGAGCTGCGCGCGGGCACTGCCGGTGACGCCGTCGATGGAGAACCCGCATCCGGTCCAGCACTACATGATCAGCGGCGGGGACCAGGCGCCCGCAGAGGGCGGCTTCTCGTTCGCCTCGGACTACATCGGCATCGCGCCACACGGGATGGCGACTACGCACCTCGACGCACTCTGCCACATCTTCTACGACGGCAAGATCTACAACGGCTACAGCAAGGACGAGGTGCGGACGGACGGGGCGAAGAAGAACAGCATCATGGCGGGAGCAGAGGGCATCGTGAGCCGGGGGGTGCTGCTCGACATCCCGGCCGTGCGGGGCGCGGAGTTCCTGGAGCCCGGCGAGCGCATCACCGTCGCCGAGCTGGAGGCGGCGGAGGGGCGGCAGGGAGTGCGGGTGGAGGCGGGCGACATCCTGCTGGTGTACACGGGACGCGATCGGCGAAAGGAGTCGCGGGGCGCCATGGCTCCGTTCGACGGGCTGGCCGGGCTGGATGCGGGCTGCCTGCCGTGGCTGCGCGAGCGGGACGTGGCCGTGAACGGCTGCGACGGGGTGACGGACGCGCTCCCCAGCGGCATTGACGGGTGGGCAATGCCGCTCCACAGCGTCGCGATCGCGAACATGGGCGTCCACCTGATCGACAACATGTCCCTGGAGGGGCTGGTGTCGGCCTGCCGGGAACGCGGGCGGTACGAGTTCCTGTTCGTGCTGGCGCCGCTGCGGCTGGAGGGGGGCACGGCCTCGCCGCTGAACCCGCTGGCGATCTTCTAGTGAGTCGTGACTGGTGAACAGTGGCTAGTGGGTGGCGGCGGCTGGCCGCCTCGCAGTGATGGCGCTGAGTCGCACGGCGGTTGCGAGCCTGACGTTCCTGGGGGGCGTGCTTGTATTCGGGGTCGTGCTGGGATTCGTCCTCGCCTTCCAGCCTGCCAGGGCCGACCCGCTCGAGGAGCGCTGGTCGGAGCTCGGGGTACCGGAGGCCGAGTTCGTGTTCCTGGGGGACTTCACGCGGGGGGAGCGGGAGTCGCTCAAGCGAGACCTCAAGGCCGCCCAGGTGCTCTTTGCCGAGCGCTTTGGCGCCGTGACGTCGGACTTCACGGTGTATGTGTCCGCAGACCCCGACGCGCTCAACGAGCAGTTGCTGCGGATCAGCGGCAGTGAGTACGAGGACGAATTCTGCGGGCTCGCGCGAAGGGACGCGATCTTCCTGGCCATTGTGGAAGTGTGCTCGGGATCGGTGGACTACGAACACGGCCTGAACCTGGCGCACGAGTACTTTCACATCCTGCAGTGGGACGCAAGGGGTCCCCGGGGAAATCGGCTGGTGGAGCCGGGGCCGCCGGGCACCTGGCTGGGCTGGATCATCGAGGGTTCTGCCGCCTATGCAGAGGCGCTTTTCAACGATGAGCAGGGCCGAAGGTCCCTTGCCGCCTTGCGCGAAGGGGTGCAGGTTCGCTGGTCTGCGCTGGGGCAGCCCTTCCCGCGCAGCTTCTCCCAGATCACCGACCCGCTAGAGGAGTACACCCTGGAATACCGTGTCGGCTCCCTGGCAACGGACTGGCTCGTGGAACGGGCCGGCCCGGAGGCAGTCCTGAAATTCTTCCGGTTCGGGGGTCACGGCGCCGCCTTCGAGACGGCCTTCGGCGTCAGCGTGGACGAGTTCTATTCCGGGTTCGAGAGTCATCGCTGGGAGGTAGCTCACCCCTACTTCTGGAGGAGTGGCGGCACGGTTGTTGGCTCCGACGGCCTGCCCGTCGAGGGAATGGCGGTGTTTGCAGCGGTTCGGATTGAGGGAGAACTATGGTCGGCCGGCATGACGGAAACCGACGCGCAGGGGAACTTTGAGTTTTCGGTACCGGGGAGCGGGTATGTACTCGGGCTCTTCGTGCAGTGCCCGGGCGACGACGAGAACCCCGAGTGGGCCTATGCGGGAGCGTGGGGGCGCGATGGCCTGGTTGCCGACGCAGACAGGCACTACGACGCCGACGACAGAGGGGCAGAACCGTTCGCGGGCGAGGATCAGGATCGCACCGAACTCGTCATCGAGATTCCCGAGACACGGGAATCGCTGATCGCGAAGGGTTGCGAGTCGTAGAGCGGGAGAGAGGGATGCCAGCGCTGACCCCCAGAACGGTTGCGAGCCTCGCCCCGCTGGCAGCGATCGTGGTGTTCGCGGCGGTGGTGGCGCTCATAGTCGTCTGCGGCTCTCCGGACAGGGAGCCGGTCGATGAGCGGTGGAGGGAGCTGGGGGTGGCCGAACCGGAGATCGTGTTCCTTGGCGACTTCAGCGAGGAGGAGCAGGTTTTGTTCCTGCGAGAGATCCAGGCCGCGCAGGTGCTGTTCGAAGAGCGCTTCGGCATCGTGACCTCGGACTTCACGACCTACCTGTCCACGACCTTCAACTCCGTCAACGCGGCTTACACGAGGTTGTACCCCGGGGACCAGCTGTACTGGTTTCCCTGTGGGGGCATAGCCACCGACAACGAAATCTTCGTGGTGATCGAGAACTGCACCGGCTGGGGACGCGCGAACGAGGACGTCCTCGCGCACGAGTACTTCCACATCCTTCAGAGTGCGTCAGGCACTTCGCTCCGGGCTATCGCACCCTGGAAGACGTGGTTGGTGGAGGGTTCGGCCGACTACGCGATGGCTCTCCACAGCGAGGCAAGGGGCCGCACGACCATGGATGAGCGCCGCTTCGGGGCGCGGTACGGGTGGTCGGACATTGGCGAGCCGCTACCACGGGAGACGCACATCGCCGATCTGCTGGAGGACGACACCTGGAAGCTTGTCTACCAGGTCGGCTTCCTGGCGGCGGACTGGCTCGTCGAGCGGGCGGGCGAAGACTCACTCCTTGCGTTCTTCAGCCTGGGCGGAGACGAGGCTGCCTTCAACGAGGCCTTCGGCATGACCCTCGACGAGTTTCACATCGCCTTCGAGGAACACCGGCTGGAGGTGGCGCCGCCGTTCGAGTGACGCGTCAGGTGGCGAGCATACGGCCGGCTTCGCGGATCTCCTCGAGGTAGTAGGGCGGGGTCGTGAGGAGGATGAGGCGGTCCACGCCCTTCTGCTCGAGGGCGGCGCGGGCGGAGCCGTCGGCGCGGACGTAGGGCTCGCTGAGGCCGGCGAAGACGGTCAGGAAGAAGTCGTCGGGGTTGCGGCCGGAGGCGGCGTGCTCGCGACGGGCGATCTCGGCGAAGGCCGTGAGCTGGGGGTGGCCGGCCTGCGTGTTGAAGCCGTCGGCATGGCGGCCGGCGATGCCGGCCATGCGCGGTCCCCAGCCGCCGACGACGACGGGTGGCGGGACCTCGGGGACGGGGTAGCCGTGGGCGTTGCGGAGCTGGAAGTGCTCACCGTCGAAGCTGGCGAGCTCACCGGACCAGAGGAGTCGCAGGACCTGGGCGGCCTCGGCGACCTGGGCGGCGCGGACGCGGTCGGGGGGCACGGGGCGACCCATCATGGTCTGCTCGGGGGCGTACGGGAGGGAGGGGCCGCCGCCAGCGCCGAGGCCGAGGATGAAGCGGTTGCCGCTGACCTCCTGGAGGGTGGCGGCCATGTTGGCAAGGAGGCCGGGGTGGCGGTTCGCGACGTTGAGCACGAGCGTGCCGAGCATGACCCGGGAGGTGGCCTCGGCGATGCCGGTGAGGGTGACGAGGGCCTCGGGGACGCGGCCGCTGTTGTAGTCGGCATCGCGCAGGTGGTCCCAGGTCCAGATGCCGTCGAAGCCCGCGTCCTCGGCGACGACGGCGGCCTCGCGCATCTGGGCGTAGGTGGCGCCGAAGGGCATCAGGAGGAGGTCGGTCTGCACGGTGGGCAGGATAGCGGAGGCAGGCGGCGGGCGCGTTCGTAGAATGCGCTCGCGGAGGACGACATGGCTGAGGACAGGCTGCTGGACGACGAGTTGCAGGTGATCCGGGACCTATCGGCGGAGCGGATGCCGCCGCCAGTCCTGGAAGCGATGGAGCTGGCGATCGAGGAGATCGAGGCGGCGACGATCGGGAAGGCGCTGGACGTGGGCGCGGAGGCGCCGGACTTCGAGCTTCGCGACGTGACCCACGGCCGCACCGTGCGCCTGCGCGAGGCGCTGACGGAGGGGCCGGTGGTTCTGTCGTTCTACCGGGGCGAGTGGTGACCGTACTGCAACATTGAGCTGCAGGGTCTGCAGCGACGGCACGGCGAGATTCGCGACCTGGGAGCGACGCTCTTCTTCATCGGACCGGAGACGGAGGAAGATGCGGGCAAGCTGTTGGGGAAGAACGAGACGGACATCCCCGTACTTAGCGACATCAGCGGGGCAGTGATGGACGCCTATGGCCTCAGCTTCGACCTGCCTGAGCGGCTTCGAGAGATGTACCGCGGACTGGGGTTCCCGGACCGGAATCCCGAGACGGGGTGGCGGCTGCCGGTGCCGGCGACATTCGTCATCGACCCGTCGGGGGTGATCCGGTCGCGGCACTGCCTGGCGGACTACCGCTACCGGATGGAGCCGCGGGACGTGCTGGCGGCGGTCAGGGAGCTGTCGTCATGACGGTGGGAGAGCGGTTCCGGGTGGAAAGGAGCGAGGAGCGCCTCGCGGGGATCGAGCGGGCACTGGAGTTTCCCCTGCTGGCGCTGGCCCTGCTGATGGTCCCCCTGCTCCTGCTGCCACTGACGACGGATGTATCGGAGCAGGCCGACCGCTGGTTTCTGATCGCGGACTACGTCATCTGGGGGGCCTTCACGGTGGCCTTTGGGGCAAAGCTGCTGGTCGCCCCCGACCGGGTGCGATACGTGCGGACCCATCCCTTTGAGGTGGCGATGGTCGTGCTCCCCTTCCTGCGGCCACTGCGACTCGTGCGAGTGCTGACCCTCCTGCGACTCGTCGCGGTGTTGGGGCTGAACACCCGCATCATCCGGTCATTCTTCCTGCGACGGGGGACCGCATTCGTGGTCGCCTGCCTGTTGGTCGCGGTGGTGGGCGGGGGAAGTCTCGTCTTCGCCGCCGAACAGAACCACTCGGAGAGCGAGATCACCTCCCTCGGTGACTCGGTGTGGTGGGCGCTCGTTACGTTGACGACTGTCGGCTACGGGGACTACGCGCCGGTGACGCCGGTTGGGCGGGGGGTGGCGAGCTTCCTGATGATCTTCGGGATCGCGGCGCTCTCGGTCACGACCGCGTCTGTCGCGACACTGATGGTCAGAGAGCCGCAGAAGCCGGCGCGCACCCCCACGCTTCGCGACCTGCGCATCAGGCAGCGCCAGCTTCGGGCGCGCCGATTGGCTCGGTGAGACATGGTGAAGCTCGCCGGGCGCATCACGGGATCGAGCCAGTTCGAGTACTTCATCATCGCCCTGATCCTCGGGAACGGGGTGCTGCTGGGGATTGAGACGGTCCCCAACATCAAGGAGGGGTACAGCGCCTGGCTGAACGCCGGCCACTGGATCACGATCGGCATCTTCATCGTGGAGGCGGCGCTCAAGATGCTGGCGCTGGCGCCGCGGTCGCAGCGCTATTTCCGCGACAACTGGAACGTCTTCGACTTCACGATCATCGTCCTGTCGCTCATTCCGGCGGTAGGCACCTTTGCGGTCGTCGCCCGACTCGCACGGTTGATGCGCCTGCTGCGGCTGGTCTCGGCGGTGCCGGAGCTGAGGCTGATCGTGACGACGCTGGTGCGCTCGATCCCGGGAATGCTGCACATCGTGGCGGTGATGAGCGTGCTCTCCTACATCTACGCGATCGTCGGCTACGAGCTTTTCCACGAGCACGACCCGGAGCACTGGCGGAACCTTGGCATCTCCCTGCTTTCGCTGTTCCGGGTGGTCACGCTGGAGGACTGGACCGACATCATGTACGTGGCGATGGAGCTGAACTCGTTCGCCTGGATTTACTTCCTGAGCTACGTGGTGCTGGGCTCGTTCGTGACGATCAACCTGTTCATCGCGGTGGTGATCAACAACCTGGACGAGGCGAAACGGGAGCGCCTGGAGCAGCTGGAAAGCGTGGGGACGCGCGACGAGCTGCTGGATGAGTTGCGGGCGGCGCGGGAGTCGCTCAGCCGGCTGGAGCGACGCCTCTCGCAGGCCGAGAACCTGCCCGACCGGTGAGCGAGCCCCGGAGTGCGGGCGGAGGCGGGCGCGGGTATGCTCGCGCGGCTGGAGGGGGCATGCCGCAGGCACTCTCGCATCTGCGCATCTGCGACTTCACGGGGCAGCTGGCGGGGGCGGGGGCGACCCGCTTTCTGGCCGCCTTCGGGGCGCAGGTCATCCGCATCGAGGACCCAGTCAACCAGGGGCGGTGGGACATCCTGCGGGGGATGCCGCCGTACGTGGACGATCGGCGCGGGGTGGAGTTCGGCGGGCCGTTCAACAACCACAACGTCGAGAAGCTGGGCGTGACGCTGAACCTGCGCACGGAGCGGGGGAAGGAGCTACTGCGGGAGCTGGTGAAGGTCTCGGACGTGGTGGCGGAGAACTTCTCGGCGGGGGTGATGGAGCGGTGGGGGTTCGGCTACGAGGAACTGCAGGCGATCCGCGAGGACATCATCTACGTCTCGAACTGCGGGTTCGGGCACCGGGGGCCGTACCGGGACTTCAAGACGTGGGGCCCGATCGTGCAGGCGGTCTCGGGGCTGACGTTCAGCTCGGGGCTTCCCGACCAGCCGCCGGCGGGGTGGGGCTACTCGTACATGGACCACACAGGCGCCTACTACATGGCGATCGCGATCCTGATGGCGCTACGCCACCGGAACCGGAAGGGGGAGGGGCAGTGGGTGGACCTCGGGTGCACGGAGGCGGGCGCAAGCCTCACCGGACCGGCGATCCTCGACTACACGGTCAACGGGCGGCCGCTGCGGCGGCAGGGAAGCCCGAACAGCAATCGCAACCAGTTCCCGGCAATGGCGCCGCACGGCATCTACCCCTCGCGGGAGGAGGACACGTGGGTCGCGATCTCGTGTCGCGAGGAGCGCGACTGGCGGGCGTTCGGCGAGGTGACGGGGGAGGCGTGGACGCAGGAGGGGCGGTTCTCGGACCTGCGGGGGCGGCTGGTAGCGGAGGACGCGCTGGACGAGCTGGTGGCGGGGTGGACGCGGGCGCGGGGCAACTTCGAGGCGGCGGCGCTGCTGCAGGGGGCGGGGATTCCGGCAACGGCAGTGCAGCGTCCCCAGGAGCGCATCGACCAGGACCCGAACACGGCGGCGTGGGGCCTGTGGCCGACCGTGAAGCACCGCGACATGGGCGACGTGCGGGTCGACGGGCTGCCGGTGCACTTCTCGGAGACGGACTGGCGGATGGAGCGGGGCGGGCCATGCCTCGGGGAGCACAACGAGGAGGTGTTCGGGGGGCTGCTGGGGCTGACCTCGGAGGAGATCGCGTCGCTGACGGAGGAGGGGGTACTGTGACGGAAGCTGGCGATCAGCCGGGGCCGGGCGCGCTGGAGGGGGTGCGGGTGGTCGAGCTGTGCGACGAGCTGGGGATGTTCGCGGGGAAGCTGCTCGCGGACATGGGGGCGGAGGTGGTCAAGGTGGAGCCGCCGGAGGGGGACCGGACCCGCACGTACCCGCCGTTCGTCGACGACGAGCCCGGGCCAGAGCGGAGCCTGTTTTTCTGGCACTACAACACGAGCAAGGCGGGCGTCACGCTCGATCTTGGGGCGGCGGCGGACCGGGAACGGTTACGGACGCTGATCGACCGGGCGGACATCCTGCTGCAGAGCGGCGAGGCGGGGGCGGAGCTCGAGTACGAGTCACTGCGAGAGACGAATGAGGGGTTGATCATGGTCACGCTGAGCCCCTTCGGGCGGGGGATGCCGCGGGAGGACGAAGCCTCGACGGACCTGACGATTCTCGCGGGGGGCGGTCCGGTCTGGAACTGCGGGTACGACGACCACTCGCTGCCGCCGGTGCGGGGCGGGGGGAACCAGGGCTACCACACGGCCAGCCACTACGCGGTCATGTCGGCGCTGGTGGCGCTGCTGTACCGGGACGAGACGGGCCAAGGGCAGCACATCGACGTGAACGCGCACGCGGCGGCGAACGTGACGACGGAGGCGGGGACGTACACGTGGCTGGTAGCGCAGGAGACAGTCCAGCGCCAAACGGGGCGGCACGCGGGGGTGAACCCGTCGATGCCGTCGCAAGTCCTGTGTTCGGACGGTCGGTACGTCAACACGGGTATTCCGCCGCGACGGCCGGAGTCGTTCGGGGCGGTGTGCGAGTGGCTGCGGACCACCGGGCTGGCAGAGGAGTTCCTGGAGTTCCCGCTGCTGGAGGAGGGGATGCGGCGGGAGCGCTTCGACATGTCGATGCTGCAGCAGGACGAAGAGTTGATGGCCATCTTCGGGGCCGGGCGCGAGGCGATGAACTTCCTGGCTTCGCGGCTGACCTCGTACGAGTTCTTTACGGGGGGTCAGGAGCGGGGGTTCCAGATCGGGATCATCTACTCGCCGGAGGAGGTGCTGGAGGACCCGCACTTCATCGCGCGGGGGTTCCCGGTTGAGGTGGAGCACCCGGAGCTGGAGCGAACGGTGACGTACCCGGGGGCGCCGTACCAGTTCGAGGCGTCGCCGTGGCGGATCCGGCGGCGGGCGCCGCTGCTGGGGGAGGACAACGAGCGCGTGTTCGCGGAGCTGGCGGGGGACGGCGGCTAGGCGGGGCGAGCTTCGGCGACGGACTCCTCGGTGACGTGGTCGGGGAGCCAGTAGCGGCGGAAGACAAGGTATCCAATGAAGGCGAGGATTCCCGCGACGGGGCCGACAAGGCGGATGCCGAGGGGATCTTCGGCGGTGCTGCCGAGGGCCAGCAGGGCGATGAGGATGCCGGGGCCGGCGGCTCCGGCGATCTTCTCGAGGGTCTGCTGGGTGGCGTAGTAGATGGCCTCGCGGCGCTGGCCGGAGCGGACAGTGTCGTAGTCGGTGATGTCGGCGATGAGGGCGTTGGGGAATGTCTGCACAGGGGCAAGGGCGATCCCGATGAGGAGCGCGTAGGTGATCCCCTGGGCGACGACCGGGATGCCGGGCAGGAATCCGGCGATGGCGAAGAGGGGGAAGTAGACCGCGGCGAAGAGCATGCCCCCGCCGTACACCTGCCGCTTCGAGCGGCGCCGGGCGAGCAGGATGCCGATTGGCAGGACCAGCAGGAGGACGCCAATGGCGCACCCACTGAGGATGGAGACCATCTGTCCGGGTTCGTCGCGTCCTAGAACGGCCTCAACGTAGAAGGGGAGCACGCCGGTAATGATCTGGACTCCCACGCTGTAGAGGACGAACGAAGGCAGGAACACCAGGAACTGGTCGTTCCGCAGGCAGGTGGTGACGGCGGTCCAGATCGAGAGGCGATCGACCGTTTCGCCTGCCGCGTAGATCTCCCGAGAGGCCTCAACGGAGCGGCGCCAGGCGCCGGCGAGGGCGATGTAGCGGGACACGAAGGCGACGCCAGCGACGATGATGGCCATGGCCACGAAGCCAAACGCATTGACGAGGAGGCCGCTGGCGACGAGGGCGATGCCGGTACCGATAACGCCGAAGGCGACCTGCCAGGCGACGATGCTGAGGCGGTCGTCGTTGCGGCTGGCGATCTCGGGCAGGAGTGACTCCAGGGGACCCCCGGAGAGCGTCGAGAACAGGTTGAAGAACCAGAAGATGGCGAACAGGTAGAGGACGTTGCCGATGGTTTCGCCGGGGTTTGGGGGAATCCAGAGGAGCACGAAGAAGATGCACATGAACGGGGTAGCGGCGAGGACGAAGGGGATGCGCCGTCCCCAGCGGGAGCGGGTGCGGTCGCTCCAGTAGCCGATGAGCGGGTCGTCGAAGGCCTCGATCAGGCGGCCGATGACGAGGACGGCTCCGATAGCGAAGGCGGCGCCTTTGCGCTCAACGTCGCCATCGTCATCGCCCAGGTAGAAGAAGATGAGCCAGAGGTCGCGGCTGCGGCCGAGGGCGTTCCCGCCGAGGGAGCCCGAGGCGTAGAGGAGGCGCGAAGCGAGTGGCATGCGGCCATTCATGCGGCTCCTCCAGCGGGTGGAGTAACGCCGCTCACGATACAGGAATCGGGAAGTCCGCTAGGGGAGAGCTAGCATCCGTTCGAGGGCGACGAGGGACCACTCGCGCGTCTCGTCGTCGACCTTCACGCGGTTGATGACGTGGCCCTGAACGAGGCCTTCGAGGGTCCAGGCGAGGTAGGCGGGGTGGATGCGATACATGGTGCTGCAGGGGCAGACGACGGGGTCGAGGCAGAAGACCGTCTTGTCGGGATTCTCATCGTTGAGGCGCTTGACGAGGTTGATCTCGGTGCCGACTCCCCAGGTAGAGCCGGAGGGGGCGGCGTTCACGGCCTTGATGATGCGCTCGGTGGAGCCGCTGGCGTCGGCGGCCTGCACGACCTCCCAGGAGCACTCGGGGTGGACGATGACGTTCACGCCGGGGTGCTCGGCGCGGGCCTGCTCGACCTGCTCGACGGAGAAGCGCTGGTGCGTGCTGCAGTGACCCTTCCAGAGGATGACGCGCGCGCGTTCAAGCTGCTCCTGCGTGTTGCCGCCGAGGGGCAGACGCCAGTCCCACGTGACCATCTCGTCGAGGGGGATGCCCATCTCGTAGCCGGTGTTGCGGCCAAGGTGCTGGTCGGGGAAGAAGAGGACCTTCTCGCCGCGCTCGAAGGCATACTCGAAGGTCTTGGGGGCGTTGCTGGAGGTGCAGACGATGCCCTCGCGCTTGCCGACGAAGCCCTTGAGGCTGGCGGCGCTGTTCATGTAGGTGATGGGGATGATGCGGGTGGCGGGGTCGAGGGCGGCGGTCATCTCGTCCCAGGCGGCGTAGACATCGCCGGGGTCGGCCATGTCGGCCATGGAGCAGCCGGCGGCCATGTTGGGGAGGACGACGGAGACCTCGGGCGGGGTGAGGATGTCGGCGGACTCGGCCATGAAGTGGACGCCGCAGAAGAGGACGAAGTCGATGCCCTTCTGGTCGGCGGCGTGCTGGGCGAGCTTGAAGCTGTCGCCGGTGAAGTCCGCGTACTGAATGACCTCGTCGCGTTGGTAGTGGTGGCCGAGCACGACGAGGCGGTCGCCGAGGGCGGCGCGGGCAGCGCGGATGCGCTGGTCGACTTCCTCGGGGGGAAGGCCGAGGTAGCTGCGGGGGATGTCCTGCTGCCAGCTGACGAACGCAGGCTCCTCGACGAGGGGGAGTGGCTCAAGGCGATCGGTGGGGCAGGTGTCGGGGTCCGAGTACAGATCGAGAAGGGTCGCGTGGTCGGGGGAGGGGGCGGTGGCTGTCATCGGACGATCCCCTTCGGGTCGGAGGCGGGACTTAGTGTCGCAGATACACTAAGTGTGAGGGGTAACTGTGCCACAGGGGGGCGGGATCGTCAACGGCGGGAGGGCTATCTATAATAAACAAATCACAGACCACGAGACGAAGAGGAAACACGAAAAACAAGAGAAGATGATAAAAAAACAAAAGCGGTC
>VXPF01000022.1 GCA_009839725.1 Dehalococcoidia bacterium
CGTCGGCGGGCTCGAACAGCTCGCTCAGCGCTCCCAGCAGGTCACCGCCGTCGTGTTCGGTCCGGGCAATCGTCATCAGGTCGGGCATGTCGTCTCTCCAGCGAGTCGTCTTGTGGCCTCTGGCCGTGTGGCTCGTTGCTAGCCGGCCGCGAGCTGCCGCAGCACGTAGGGGAGGATCCCCCCGTTTCGGTAGTACTCCAGCTCGACCGGCGTGTCGATGCGCACCAGCGCTTCGAATGTCGTCGTTGTGCCGTCATCGCCCGTCGCGGTCACGGTCACGCGACCGCCGGGGCGCAGCCCCTCGGCAATGCCGTCGATGGCGAACGTCTCCTCCCCGCTCAACCCCAGCCCCTCGCGGCTCTCGCCCGCCAGGTACTGGAGCGGCAGGATCCCCATCCCTACCAGGTTGCTCCGGTGGATGCGCTCGTAGCTCTCCGCGATCACCGCGCGCACGCCCAGCAGCCGCGGCCCCTTCGCCGCCCAGTCACGAGACGAGCCCGTCCCGTACTCCTTGCCCGCGAGGACCATGAGGGGCACGCCCTCGTCCCGGTACTGCACGGCCGCATCGAAGATGCTCATCTCTTCGCCCTCGGGAAGGTGGCGCGTCACGCCCCCCTCTGTCCCCGGCGCGAGCTGGTTGCGCAGCCGGATATTGGCGAAGGTGCCACGCATCATCACCTCATGGTTGCCGCGCCGCGCCCCGTACGAGTTGAAGTCCTCCCGCTTGATGTCGCGGTCGAAGAGGTAAGCCGCTGCCGGGCTGTTCGGGGCGATGCTGCCCGCCGGCGAGATGTGGTCCGTCGTGACCGAGTCGCCCACCATCACCAGCACGCGCGCCCCGGCGATGTCCTCCAGCTCGCCCGGCTCCTCCGCCAGATTCTCGAAGTAGGGCGGGTTCTTCACGTAGGTCGAGCCGTCGTCCCAGCCGTAGCGGCTGCCTTCCGGCGCCTCCAGCGTCCGCCAGGCGGGATCGCCCTCGAACACCGACCCGTACTGCTCCCGGAACATCTCCGACCGCACCGCCTCGCGCATGGCCCCCTCGATCGCGTTCTGCGAGGGCCAGAGGTCGGCCAACATCACCGGGTTGCCGTCCCCGTCGGTGCCCAGCGGCTCCGTCAGCGGGTCGAAGTCCATGTGGCCCGCCAGCGCGTACGCCACCACCAGCGGCGGCGAGGCGAGGTAGTTGGCTCGTACGACCGGGTTCACCCGACCCTCGAAGTTGCGGTTCCCCGAGAGCACCGCCGCCGCCACCAGCTCTCCCTGGTTGACCGCCGCCGCGACGTCCGCGTCCACCGGCCCCGAGTTCCCGATGCAGGTGGTGCATCCGTACCCCACGAGGTTGAAGCCGAGCTCGTCCAGGTATGGAGTCAGCCCCGCCGCATCCAGGTAATCCGTCACCACCTTCGAGCCGGGCGCGAGGCTCGTCTTCACCCAGGGTTTCCGCTCCAGGCCGCGCTCGACCGCCGCCTTCGCCAGCAGCCCCGCCCCCACCAACACCTCGGGATTCGACGTGTTCGTGCAGCTCGTGATGGCCGCGATCACCACCGACCCGTGCCCCACCTCGAACGACGAACCGTTCCGCGCCACCTCCACCGGCGGCGCGTCCGCGGCGTCGCCCGCCAGCTCTGCCAACGCTCCCTGCCAGGCGTCCTTCGATTCGCGCAGCAGGACGCGGTCCTGGGGGCGCCGAGGGCCCGCCAGCGACGGCTCCACCGAGCCCATGTCCAGCTCCAGCATCGCCGAGAAGCTCGGGTCCGGCGTGCCGTCCGTGCGGAAGAGGCCCTGCTCCTTGCTGTACGCCTCTACCAGCGCCACCTGCTCCTCGTCCCGACCCGTGAAGCGCAGGTAGCTCAGCGTCTCCTCGTCCACCGGGAAGAACCCCACCGTCGCGCCGTACTCCGGCGCCATGTTCGCGATCGTCGCCCGCGTCGGCAGCGGCAGCTGCGAGAGCCCCGGCCCGAAGAACTCGACGAACTTCCCCACCACTCCCAGCTCCCGCAGCATCTGCGTGACGGTCAACACGAGGTCCGTGCCCGTCGCCCCCTCCGGCAGGGCGCCCGTGAGCCGGAAGCCGACCACCTCCGGGATCAGCATCGACACGGGCTGGCCCAGCATGGCCGCTTCCGCTTCGATGCCGCCCACACCCCAGCCCAGCACCCCCAGGCCGTTGATCATCGTCGTGTGCGAGTCCGTCCCCACCAGCGTGTCGGGATAGACCTGCCCCGTGTCCTCGTTTTCGAAGACAACGCTCGCGAGGTACTCCAGGTTCACCTGGTGGACGATGCCCGTCCCCGGCGGCACGACCCGGAAGTTCCGGAACGCCTGCTGCCCCCAGCGCAGGAACAGGTAGCGCTCGTGGTTGCGCTCGTACTCCATGCTCACGTTCTGCGCGAAGGCGCCGTCCGTGCCGTACGAGTCGACCTGCACCGAGTGGTCGATCACGAGGTCGACCGGCTGCAGCGGATTGATCCGCTCCGGATCGCCGCCCATCGACTCCAGCGCCTCGCGCATCGAGGCGAGGTCCACCACCGCCGGCACGCCCGTGAAGTCCTGCAGGAGCACGCGCGCCGGCGCGAACGCCACCTCGCGCTCCTCCCCCGAATTCGGCCGCCAGTTCGCCAGCGCCTCGATGTCCTCCCGGGAGACGGCGTCGCCGTCCTCGCGACGCAGCAGGTTCTCCAGCAGCACCCGCTGCGTGAACGGGAGGCGGTTCGCCGCCTCCCCCTTCAGGACCGAGTCGAGCCGGTGAAAGGCGACCGTGCGCCCTCCCACCGTCAGCGTGTCGCGGCTGTTGAAACTGTCGAGCATGGTGAAGTCGTCCCTGCCTGTTCCCTTCGCACGGTCTCTCGCCTGGGGCCCGTCGGGCCCGGGTTCGGCGCCTTCGGGACGAAGCTCCGGCAGTATACCGCGAGCCGCCCTCCCGAACCCCTCGTCCGGCGCCCGCCTATACTGCCGGCAGGGCCTGTAGCTCAGTGGTTAGAGCGCCCGGCTCATAACCGGTTGGTCGGTGGTTCGAATCCACCCGGGCCCACCAGACTTGACGGTAGACAGCACCGGCGCGCCGAGGGCCACCTCCTCGG
>VXPF01000071.1 GCA_009839725.1 Dehalococcoidia bacterium
GCCCCCTACACTGAACCCGTGACCGCCGACCCGTCCCCGCCCCCCACCGCCGCCGATGTCCGCCGCTACCGCAACAACCTCCAGGAGGAGGTCGACGGGCAGGGGCTCTACCTCCTCCTCGCCGAGGCCGAGGACGACCCCAACCTGAAGACGGTCTTCGAGCGCCTTGCCGAGAGCGAGAAGCGTCACATCGACCTCTGGCAGGAGAAGCTGCGGGAAGCCGGCGCGGACGTCCCCGAATTCCGTCCGGGCGCGCAGGTCCGCCTCCTCGGCTTCCTCGCCCGCCGCTTTGGCACCCAGTTCGTGACCCCTCTCGTTGAGCGCATGGAGCTCAACGCCGTCACCATGTACGACGACCAGCCCGAGGCCATCGCCGAGGGTCTTCCCGGTTCGGAGCGCTCCCACGCCCGCCTCTTCCAGGAGCTTGGCCGCCAGCCCGGCGGGGGCGTGGATGTCGCCCGCCTCGAGGGTCGGCACCGCGGCGCCTCCGGCAACGCCCTGCGCGCTGCCGTCCTCGGCGCGAACGACGGCCTCGTCTCCAACCTCAGCCTCGTGATGGGCTTCGCCGGCGCCGATCCCGGCCAGGGAGTGGTCGCCCTCGCCGGCATCGCCGGCCTTCTCGCCGGGGCCTTCAGCATGGCCTTCGCCGAGTGGATCAGCGTCCGCAGCAGCCGCGAGGCCTTCGAGCGGCAGGTGGAGATCGAGCGCGAAGAGCTCGAGATGAACCCCGAGGAGGAGCGCGCCGAGCTCGTCCTGATCTACCAGGCCAAGGGCCTCTCTGAAGAGTCCGCCCGCCTCACCGCCGACCGTGTGTTCGAGAACCGCGAGACCGCCCTCGATACCCTCGTGCGCGAGGAGTTGGGCATGTCCGAGCAGAGCGTCGGGCGCCCATCCGTCGCCGCCATCACTTCGTTCCTGCTGTTCGCGGTCGGTGCGCTGGTGCCCGCCTTCCCCTGGTTCTTCGCCGACGGCGGGCTCGCCATCGGCCTCAGCCTCGGCCTCGGGGCCGCGGGCCTCTTCCTCCTGGGCGCCGCGGTCACGCTCTGGACGGGCCGTTCCGCGCTCTTTTCCGGGGCGCGCCAGCTCGCGATCGGCCTCGCCGCCGCCGGGATCACCTATGGCATCGGCACGGCCCTGGGCGTCGCCATCGACATCTAGCGGCGCTTGCCCCTTCCCCCCTCCCCCTCGATACTGCACCCTCTGGTGGCTAGAGCGAGGTGGCCCCACCCGTTCCCATCCCGAACACGGAAGTGAAACGCCTCAGCGCCGACGATACTGCCTGGGTAACTGGGTGGGAAAATAGGCCGCCGCCGGGTCTCCCACTCTCTTCGCACCCCTACCCCGTCGTGCGCCTCGGTAAGCGTCCTCATTTCGCACCTTGATCGAGGCGCTGCTACAATCGAAGCCACATCAGCGGCCGTCTCCCTCACCTCACGTTTCAGAAGGGCAACGCGGTCAAACGGAGCCCACCAGTGTCCACCGACGAACAGGCCCCAGAGGCCACCACCGGCGACTCTCCCGCCCCTGCCGGCGTCGCCGATCCCCCAGCCACCCCAGAACCGGCCCCCGAGTCTCCCCCAGCCGCCTCCGAAGCAGCCCCCGCAACGCCGGAACCGGCCCCCTCCGCCCCGCCCGAGCCGAGCGCGGAGATGGACATGGCCGCCCTCCTCGAGACGGAAGCGGCGCAGCCCAGCAGCCTGCGCCGCGGCGAGATCATCCAGGGCGTCGTCATGGGCGCCTCGCCCGATGGCGTCATCGTCGATGTCGGCACCAAGACCGAGGCCGTCATTCCCCAGAGCGAGATGCTCTCCATGGGCGTCGAGGGCCAGAGCCGCCTGAAGGCCGGCGACACCGTCCGTGTCATGGTCCTCCAGCCCATGAGCTCCGAGGGCCACGGCGTCGTCTCCCTCGACCGCGCTCGCGGCGAGGAAGGGTGGGAGATCCTGGCCGCTCGCCTCGAATCCGGCGAGATCTTCTCCGCCGAAATCGTCGGCCATAACCGTGGAGGCGTCCTCGCCAACGTCGAGGGCGTCAACGCCTTCATTCCCCTCTCCCAGATCGACAGCATCCGCCGCGACAATCCCGATGCGGCCAGCGCACTCGCCACCCTCGTGGGCAAGGAGGTGCGCCTCAAGGTCATCGAGCTGAACCGCCGCAAGAACCGCGCCATCCTCTCCGAGCGCGCCGCCATGACCGAGTGGCGTCGCGAGCAGAAGGAACGGATTATCCAGGAGCTCCAGGAAGGCGAGATCCGCGAGGGCCGCATCTCCTCCATCACCGACTTCGGCGTCTTCGTCGACCTCGGCGGCGCCGACGGCCTCGCCCACCTCACCGAGCTCACCTGGGAGCGCGGGAAGAAGGCCAAGGACCTGTTCAAGGTCGGAGACGAGGTCAAGGCCTACGTCCTCCGCGTCGACCGCGAGGCCCGCAAGATTTCGCTCTCGCTCAAGCGCGCCCACCCCGAGGAGTGGGACAGCGCCGTTGACCGCTTCGTCATCGGCCAGGTGCTGATCGGGCGGGTCACGAAGCTGATGCCGTTCGGCGCCTTCGTGCGCCTTGATGGTCCCATCGAGGGCCTCATCCACATCTCCGAGATAACGAATCGCCGCATCCAGCACCCCCGCGAGGTGCTGGAAGAGGGCAACGTCGTGCCCGTCAAGCTGGTCCGCATCGAGAAGGACCGCCACCGGCTCGGCCTTAGCCTCCGTCAGGCCCGCAGCGACGCCGAAGCGATGGGCTTCGGGTTCGACCGCAACGGCTCCGTCATCGACTGGCCGGACGATGTGCGCGAAGAGTTCGGAATGGACAAGCGCGACGCCAGCCAGTCACCTGCGCGACCGCGCACCACGCAGGAGACCGTCGAGGAAGCGGTGGCCAACGACCCCGAGCCCGTTTCGGCCTTCGCCCACGCCTTCGCGCAGGCCCTTGAGAACGCCGACGCCAGCCGCTCGCTGAATCTTGGCGACGAAGAAGCGGCCGCCCCGGCCGAGGATGCAGCCCCCGAGGCTGCCGCGGAAGAAGCTGCCGCCCCGGAGGCCGCTGCCGAGGAAGCCGCCTCGGAAGCCGTCGCCGAGGAAGCCGCTCCGGAAGCCGCCAGCGAGGAAGCCGCTCCAGAGGCCGCTGCCGAGGAAGCCGCTCCGGAAGCCGCTGCCGAGGAAGCTGCTCCGGAAGCCGTTGCCGAGGAAGCCGCCCCCGAGGCCGTTGCCGAGGAAGCCGCTCCAGAGGCTGTAGCCGAAGAAGCGGCCCCGGAAGCCAGTGACGACCAGGCCGCGGAGGCGGCCGCCGAGACCGACGCGGACGGCGACGAGCCCGCCGCGGAAGCAGTTACGGCCTCTGGTGAGGGTGGCGCCGCCACCAACGCCGGGGACTAGCAGGAGGGAACGCGATGGCCGACCGATTCGACAAGTTCACGGAACGCGCCCGGCGTGTGCTCACCCTTGCCCAGGAAGAGGCCCACCGCTTCAACCACAACTACATCGGCACCGAGCACATCCTCCTCGGCCTCGTGCGCGAGGGCGACGGCGTTGCCGCCAAGGTGCTCTCCAACCTCGGCGTCGAGCTGAACAAGGTCCGCTCCGCCGTCGAGTTCATCATCGGCCGCGGCGATCGCACCGTGCTGGGCGAGATCGGCCTCACCCCGCGCGCCAAGAAGGTCATCGAGCTCGCCGTCGACGAGGCCCGCCGCCTCGGCCACAGCTACATCGGCACCGAGCACCTCCTCCTCGGCCTCGTGCGCGAGGGCGAAGGTATCGCCGCCGGCGTCCTTGAGAGCCTCGGCGTCAACATCGAGCGCGTCCGCGCCGAGACCACCCGCATCCTCAGCCAGTCCTCGCCCCAGGCGGCCGGCACCGCCGCCGGCGGCACCCGCCAGGCGAGCCGCACCCCCACCGTCGACCAGCTCGGCATCGAGCTCACCGCCGCCGCAAGCGCCGGCCAGCTCGACCCCGTCATCGGGCGCTCCACCGAGCTCGAGCGCGTCGTCCAGATCCTCTCCCGCCGGACCAAGAACAACCCCGTGCTCATCGGCGAGCCCGGAGTCGGCAAGACCGCCATCGCCGAGCTCCTCGCCCAGCGCATCAGCTCCGGCGACGTGCCAGAGACCCTCGCCGAGAGGCGCCTCCTCACCCTCGATATCGGCTCCCTCGTCGCCGGCACCAAGTACCGCGGCGAGTTCGAGGAGCGCCTGAAGAAGGTCATTGAGGAGATCAAGACCGCGGGCAACTGCATCCTCTTCGTCGACGAGCTCCACATGCTCGTCGGCGCCGGCGCCGCCGAGGGCGCCGTCGACGCCGCCAACATCCTCAAGCCCGCCCTCGCGCGCGGCGAGCTGCAGTGCATCGGGGCCACCACCCTCGACGAGTACCGCAAGCACATCGAGCGGGACGCCGCCCTCGAGCGCCGCTTCCAGCCGATCGTCGTCGATGAGCCCACGGTCGAGGAGACCGTCGAAATCCTGCGCGGCATCCGCGGCCGCTACGAGGAGCACCACAACCTCAAGATCAGCGACGACGCCCTTGGCGCCGCCGCCCGCATGTCGGACCGCTACGTCACCGAGCGCTTCCTCCCCGACAAGGCCATCGACCTCATCGATGAGGCTTCCAGCCGCGTGCGCATCCGCCGCGCCGCCACACCGCCCTCCATGCAGGAGGCGCTCAAGGGACTCGAGAGCCTCCGCCGCGAGCGGGATCAGGCCACCGAGGCCCAGCAGCTCGAGTACGCCTCCGAGCTCACCGACCGCGAAGAGAAACTCCGCATCAAGATCAACGAGATGGGTGAGTGGACCGAGGGTTCCGGCGGCGTCGCCACCCCGGTCGTCAGCGAAGAGGACATCGCCGAGGTCGTCGCCATGTGGACCGGCATCCCCGCCGCCCAGATCGCGAGCGAGGAGAGCGCCCGCCTCCTGAAGATGGAAGGCGCCCTCCGCACCAAGGTCATCGGCCAGGACGAGGCGATCGAGTCCATCGCCCGCTCCGTGCGGCGTGCCCGCGCTGGCCTCAAGGATCCGCGCCGACCCATCGGCGTCTTCCTCTTCCTCGGGCCTACGGGTGTGGGCAAGACCTACCTCGCCCAGCAGCTCGCCGAGTTCATGTTCGACTCCCAGGACAACATGATCAGGCTCGACATGAGCGAGTTCAGCGAGCGCCATACCGTCGCTCGCCTCATCGGGGCGCCTCCCGGCTACGTCGGCTACGACGACGGCGGCCAGCTCACCGATACCGTGCGCCGCCGCCCCTACTGCCTCATCCTTCTGGACGAGATCGAGAAGGCCCACCCCGATGTCTTCAACCTGCTCCTCCAGATCTTCGATGAGGGCCGCCTCGCCGATGCCAAGGGGCGCAAGGTCGACTTCCGCAACACCATCATCATCATGACCTCGAACGTCGGCTCCGACCTGATCAAGCGCGACTCCAATCTCGGTTTCGCCCTTGCCCAGGACGAGGTGCAGACGCACGAGGACCGCTACAAGCGCATGAAGGACAAGGTCCTCAGCGAGCTGAAGAACGTCTTCAAGCCCGAGTTCCTCAACCGTGTCGACAGCACGGTCGTGTTCCACGCGCTTACGCCCGAGCACATCCGTCGCATCGTCGACCTGGAGCTGTCCCAGGTTGAGCGCCGGCTCTCCCTCCGCGCCGTCACCTTCGAGGTCACGGAGGCGGCCAAGGAGTGGCTCGGCGACAAGGGCTACGACCAGGTGTTCGGCGCCAGACCCCTGCGCCGCGTCATCCAGGACAACATCGAGGACAAGATCAGCGAGATGCTCCTGGGCGGCGAGTTCGGCACCGGTGATCGCCTCCTGATCGACCGCGATCCGGATGAGGACGGGCTCACCATCAAGCCCATCACCTCACCCGCGGCCGTCGGCTAGCCGTCGCCCTTCGGAGGGGCCTCGAAACCGCCGGTTTCAGGGGCCAAAACGGTTGACAGTGGCGGGGCTTTTGCGTACCTTCATAGTGGCGTGCTGTGCCATCGCGCAGAACCCCCGATCTTTGACCTTGTCGAACTGTGCCATTCAGAACCCAGGACCTGAAGGAGTCGCCAGTACATGACCGCGACACTTGATGGGACGCGGACGGGCGAGCGCGCCCCGCTCTCCGTCCAGTCGTTCAGTACCATTTCGAACGTCCTCGAGATCCCCAGCCTCATCAAGCTCCAGCTCGATTCCTTCGACTGGTTCAAGAGTGAGGGCCTCCGCGAGCTGCTCGACGAGCTCTCGCCGATCCAGGACTTCACCAGCACGAAGATGGACCTCATCTTCGGCGAGTACGAATTCCGCGAGCCCAAGCACAGCCAGGAGGAGTGCCGCGAACGCGACATGACCTTCTCCGCGCCGCTCTTCGTCGATGTCGAGCTGCGCATCAAGGACTCCGGCGAGATCAAGGAACAGCGCCTCTTCTTCGGCGACTTCCCCCTCATGACCGACCGCGGCACCTTCATCATCAACGGGGCCGAGCGCGTGGTCGTGAGCCAGCTCGTGCGCTCGCCCGGCGTCTACTACACCGTCGAGACCGATGCCCAGAGCGGCCAGCGGCTCGCCAACGCCAAGCTCATCCCCAGCCGCGGCGCCTGGCTCGAGTTCGAAACCTCCGCCAAGCGCATCCTCAGCGTCAAGATCGACCGCAAGCGCAAGCTGCCCGTCTCCGTGCTCATCCGCACCATCGACGAGCCCGGACTCCTGCCCGGCGACCACGACAACCCCGCTTTCGCCAAGTTCTTCGCTGCCCAGAAACGCCTCGACGACGAGGGCACCGCCGCCGCCGAGAAGGCCCGCGACGCCGCCCGCCGCGAGTGCGAGAAGGTGCTCGGCACCGACGACCGTGTCCTCGCCTTCTTCGAGGGCGTCGACATCGAGGGCGACCTCGCCTACCTCACCGCCACCCTCGGCCGCCGCGTGGGGGGCCGCAACAACGATCCCTGCGAGAACAAGCACGAGGCCCTCCTCGAGCTCTACCGCAAGATCCGCCCGGGCGACCCTCCCACCCACGAGAACGCCCGCTCCCTCGTCAACCAGCTCTTCTTCAACCCCCGGCGCTACGACCTCGGTCGCGTGGGTCGGCACAAGCTCAACAAGCGCCTCGCCCTGGCCGACGCCACCGACCAGCGCTGGCTGCGCCCCATCGACCTGATCGAGCTCACCCGCGAGCTCATCAACGTCAACCTCAACCGCAGCGGCACCGACGACATCGACCACCTCGGCAACCGCCGCGTGCGCGCCGTCGGCGAGCTCATCCAGCAGCAGTTCCGCATCGGCCTCGTCCGTATGGAGCGCGTCGTGCGCGAGCGCATGACCATCACCGACCCGGCCGAGGCGACCCCCAGCGCCCTCATCAACATCCGCCCGGTCGTCGCCGCCATGAAGGAGTTCTTCGGCGGCAGCCAGCTCTCCCAGTTCATGGACCAGACCAACCCGCTGGCCGAGCTCACCCACAAGCGCCGCCTCAGCGCCCTCGGCCCCGGCGGCCTCTCTCGCGACCGCGCCGGCTTCGACGTGCGCGACGTGCACCAGAGCCATTACGGCCGCATCTGCCCGATCGAGACGCCCGAGGGTCCGAACATCGGCCTCATCGGCTCGCTCGCGACCTACGGCCGCCTCAACGACTTCGGCTTTATCGAGACCCCCTACCGCCGCGTCATCAGCGAGATGGCCTCCGACGACCCCAAGCTCGTCGGGCAAGAGATCCGCGAGGATGTCGCCGACGTTGATGGCAACGTCGTTGCCGCCGCCGGCACGGTCGTCGACAAGAAGCTGGCCACCAGCCTGAAGAAGGCCGGCCTGCGCGTGCCCGTTCGGGCCGTTGTTGCCGACGAGGTTATCTACCTCACGGCCGACGAAGAGGACCGCTTTGTCGTCGGCCAGGCCAACACCCGCGTCGGCGAAGACGGTCGCGTGCTCGACGAGCGCGTCGAGGTGCGCATCAAGGAGGAGTTCAAGCTCGTCTCTCCGCACGAGATCGACTTCCTCGATGTGTCCCCCAAGCAGATGGTCTCCGTCGCCGCCTCGCTCATCCCCTTCCTCGAGCACGACGACGCCAACCGCGCCCTCATGGGCTCGAACATGCAGCGCCAGGCCGTCCCCCTCGTCCGCCCCGAAGCCCCGCTCGTGGGCACCGGCATGGAGGGCCGCACCGCCATCGATAGCGGTCACGTCCTCGTCGCCGAGGGCGATGGCGAGGTCATCGAGGCCTCCGGAACCCAGGTCATCGTCCGCTACGACGACAAGAACCTCGGTGAGCACCGCATCCCGCTCATCAAGTTCCAGCGCTCCAACCAGGGCACCTGCCTCAACCAGCGTCCGCTCGTCTTCCGAGGCGAGCGCGTCAGGGCCAACCAGCCCCTCGTCGATAGCTCCAGCACCCAGGGCGGCGAGCTCGCCCTCGGCCAGAACGTGCTCTGCGCGTTCATGAGCTGGGAGGGCTACAACTTCGAGGACGCCATCATCATCAGCGAGAACCTCGTCCGCGAGGACAAGTTCACCTCCATCCACATCGAGAAGCACGAGATCGAGGCGCGCGATACCAAGCTCGGCGCTGAGGAGATCACGCGCGACATCCCCAACGTCGGCGAGGAGGCGCTCGCCAACCTCGATGAGGAAGGCATCATCCGCATCGGCGCCGAGGTCCGCGAAGGCGACATCCTCGTCGGCAAGATCACGCCCAAGGGCGAGACCGAGCTCACCGCCGAGGAGAAGCTCCTGCGCGCCATCTTTGGCGAGAAGGCCCGCGAGGTGAAGGACACCAGCCTCCGCCTCCCCCACGGCGAGCGCGGCAAGGTCATCGACGTCCGCGTCTTTAGTCGCGAGGACCACGAGGGTCTGCCCGCCGGGGTTAACAAGCTCGTGCGCGTCAGCACCGCCCAGCGCCGCAAGATCGCCGAGGGCGACAAGATGGCCGGGCGCCACGGCAACAAGGGCGTCATCAGCCGCATCCTCCCCCGCGAGGACCTGCCCTACCTCCCCGACGGCACCCCCGTCGACATCATCCTCAACCCCATCGGCGTTCCCAGCCGCATGAACATTGGCCAGGTGCTCGAGACGCACCTCGGCTGGGCCGCCAAGGCCCTCGGCTTCCGCGCCAGCACCCCCGTCTTCGACGGCGCCGACGACGGCGATCTCGACGACTCCCTGGCGCGCGCCTGGATGGCCGCCGAGAGCGGCGCCGTCTACTACATCGACCCGCGCGACTACGGCTTTGACGAGCCCGTCGCCGCCGAGTGGCTCAAGGAGCACGGCTACGACGCCGGCCCCATCTTCGAGCAGCCCGAGAAGGGCGCCGCCAAGCGCGCCTGCCTCGAGATCTGGCTCAAGCAGGCCGGCAGCAAGCAGCGGAAGTCCGCCACCATCGAGCATCTCGAGGAGGAGACGCAGCGCATCTTCGCCGAGACCGGCGCGGTGCCGCCCCTCTTCGGCAAGACCACCCTCTACGACGGCCGCACGGGCGAGGCCTTCGATCAGCCCGTCACCGTCGGTTACATCTACATGCTCAAGCTCATCCACCTGGTGGAGGACAAGATCCACGCCCGCAGCACGGGCCCCTACTCGCTCATCACCCAGCAGCCGCTGGGCGGCAAGGCGCAGTTCGGCGGCCAGCGCTTCGGCGAGATGGAGGTCTGGGCGCTCGAGGCCTACGGCGCCGCCCACATCCTCCAGGAGCTCCTCACCGTCAAGTCCGACGACGTCGTGGGGCGCGTCAAGACCTACGAGGCCATCGTCAAGGGCGAGGACGTGCTCGAACCGGGCGTGCCCGAGTCCTTCAAGGTGCTCGTCAAGGAGCTCCAGAGCCTCGGCCTCTCCATCGATGTCTCCAACGACTCCGGCAGCGTCTCCTTCACCGAGGAGACGGCCGGAGAGCTACCCGAGCTCGGCATCAACCTTTCCGGATTCGAATCGGAGGATCTCTTCAATGCTCGAAGTGAATGACTTCAACCAGGTCCGCATCGGGCTCGCCAGCCCCTCCCAGATCCGCTCCTGGTCGTACGGTGAGGTCACCAAGCCGGAGACCATCAACTACCGCACGCTGAAGCCGGAGAAGGACGGGCTCTTCTGCGAGAAGATCTTCGGTCCCACCAAGGACTTCGAGTGCTACTGCGGCAAGTACAAGCGCGTCCGCTACAAGGGCATCATCTGCGATAAGTGCGGCGTCGAGGTCGCCCGCGCCAAGGTCCGGCGCGAGCGCATGGGCCACGTCGAGCTGGCCAGCCCCGTCAGCCACATCTGGTTCGTCAAGGGCACGCCCTCCAAGCTCGGCCTGCTCCTCGACATCTCCCCCCGCAACCTCGAGCGCGTCCTCTACTTCGCCCAGTACATGATCACCGAGGTTGACGACTCCCATCGCGACTTCGAGATCGAGAACCTGCAGAACGAGCTCGCCCGCGCCATCGACGACCGCCTCTCCGAGATCACCCCCGAGCGCGAGCGCCTCGAGCTGCAGCTCGAAGCGGCGCAGGAAGAACTCGAGCAGAAGCGCGACGAGCAGATCGCGGCGCTTGAGCGCGAGCGACAGGCCACGCGCGATGCCATCGAGGCCGAGGCCGCCCGCAACGTCGAGGCCGCCAACGAGATCATCGGCGAGCTCACCGAGCGCGACTACGTCTTCCAGGGCGAGGTCATCGTCGCGACCGGCGACAAGATGACCAAGACCGCTCGCAACAAGCTCGAGCGCGAGGGCCGCAAGAAGCTCACCGCCTTCGACAAGGAGACGAAGAAGCTCGTCGCCGCCGAGCGTGCCGTCGTCGACAGCGCCATGGAGGACGCCAAGGCGATCGTCTACGACGAGCTCAACCCCCTCCAGGAGCGCGCGGCCGAGATCCGCAAGGAGACCGAGGAGCAGTTCCAGGAGCGCATCAGCGACCTCGAGGATGTCGTCGACCCGGTCCGCAACGACCGCATCGAGCTCCTCACCGAGACCCGCTACCGCGAGCTCTCCGACATGTTCGGACACGTCTTCAAGGCCGCCATGGGCGCCGAGGCCGTCCTCAGCGTCCTTGAGCGGCTCGACCTCGATGCCCTGCGCGCCAAGCTCAAGGGCGAGCTCGCCACGGCCAGCGGCCAGCGCCGCAAGAAGGCGACCAAGCGCCTCCAGGTGGTCGAGGACCTCATCGAGTCCGGGAACAAGCCCGAGTGGATGATCTTCGAGGTCCTGCCCGTGCTTCCGCCCGAGCTGCGCCCCATGGTCCAGCTCGACGGCGGCCGCTTCGCCACCAGCGACCTGAACGACCTCTACCGCCGCGTCATCAACCGCAACAACCGCCTGAAGCGGCTGCTCGACCTCGGCGCCCCCGAGATCATCATCCGCAACGAGAAGCGCATGCTGCAGGAGGCCGTCGACAGCCTCGTCGACAACGGCCGTCGCGGCCGCGCCGTCAGCGGCAGCGGCAACCACAAACTCAAGAGCCTGAGCGACATGCTCAAGGGCAAGCAGGGCCGCTTCCGCCAGAACCTGCTCGGCAAGCGCGTCGACTACTCGGGCCGCTCCGTCATCGTCGTCGGTCCCGAGCTCAAGCTGCACCAGTGTGGCCTGCCCAAGAAGATGGCGCTTGAGCTGTTCAAGCCGTTCGTCATGCACTCGCTCGTGGCGAAGGGCCTGGCCCACAACATCAAGAGCGCCAAGCGCATCGTCGAGCGCGCCCGCCCCGAGGTCTGGGACGTCCTCGACGAGGTCATCACCGATCGCCCCGTGCTCCTCAACCGCGCCCCCACGCTCCACCGGCTCGGCATCCAGGCCTTCCAGCCGGTGCTCATCGAGGGCTCCGCCGTCCAGCTTCACCCGCTCGTCTGCGCCGCCTTCAACGCCGACTTCGACGGCGACCAGATGGCCGTGCACGTGCCCCTCAGCCGCGAGGCCGTGGCCGAGGCCAAACAGATCCTGCTCTCCACCAAGAACCTGCTGTCACCCGCCAGCGGCGACCCCACCGTCACCCCCACCCTCGACATGGTCCTCGGCTCCTACTACATGACCGAGGTCAGCGAGAGCGGCCGCGGGGCCTTCGTCGAGCCCAACGGGGCCCCCGCCCAGGGCGTCTACTCGTCCTTCGACGAGGCCAAGCTCGCCTTCGACCTTGGCACCGTCGATCTGCGCGCCCCCATCAAGGTGCGCACCGACCGGCCCGCCGCCGACAGCACCGAGAGCGAGGAGGCCGGCGGCCCGGTTCCCCCGCTGGACGAGCCGAGGCTGCTGGAGACCACCATCGGGCGCATCATCTTCAACGAGGTGCTCCCGGAGGACCTCCCCTTCCAGAACTACACGATGGACCGCCCCGCTCTGCGGCGGCTCGTCGCGCTCGTCTACCGCGAGCTCGGCAGCGAGGCGACCGCAGAGGTCGTCGACCGCATCAAGGAGGTCGGCTTCCGCTTCGCCACCCAGAGCGGCGTCACTATCGCCATCCACGAGATCGTGGTGCCCCACCACAAGAAGGAGCTCATCGCCGAGGCCGACCAGCTGGTCGCCGACCTCGAGGACCAGTACCAGATGGGCCTCATCACCGAGGAGGAGCGCTACCAGGGCGCTGTCGAGGTGTGGAGCGAGACCACGCGCCGCATCGAGAACGACATCGCCGAGAGCCTCTCCGAGTACGGCTCCCTCAACTACATGGCCAGCTCGGGCACCAAGGGCAACATCACCCAGATCCGGCAGATGGCGGGCATGCGCGGCCTCATGGCCGACCCCCACGGCCAGATCATCCCCGAGCCCATCCGCGCGTCCTTCCGCGAAGGGCTCACGGTGCTGGAGTACTTCATCTCCACCCACGGCGCCCGTAAGGGCCTCGCCGACACCGCCCTTCGCACTGCCGACTCCGGCTATCTCACCCGCCGCCTGATCGACGTCTCCCAGGACGTCATCATCGGCGACCGCGATTGCGATGTGCCCACCGGCCTCTGGATCGAACGGCGCGATGAGCGCGAGACGATGGAGGACTTCCGCGACCGCATCGTCGGCCGCTACGCTGCCGCCCCCGTGGCCGATGAGGCCACCGGCGAGGTCATCGTCGACCGCAACGAGGAGATCGACGAGGCCGCCGCCGACCGCCTCGAGGCGCTCGAGGTGGCGCGCGTCTACGTGCGTACGCCCATGTCCTGCGAGTCCGAGCGCGGCATCTGCCAGCTCTGCTATGGGCGCGACCTCGCCCGCGGCGAGCTCGTGCGGCCACGCACGGCCGTCGGCATCATCGCCGCCCAGTCCATCGGCGAGCCGGGCACCCAGCTCACGATGCGCACCTTCCACACCGGAGGCGTTGCCGGCACGACCGACATCACCAGCGGTCTCCCCCGCGTCGAGGAGCTGTTCGAGGCCCGCGCCCCTAAGGGCGAGGCCATCATCAGCGAGATTGACGGCGTCGTGGAGGTGCTCGAGGACGGCGGCCAGCGCCTGGTGCGCGTCTCGAACGTCGATACCGTCGTCGAGGAGTACGCCATCCCCGCGGGCGCGAAGGCGCAGGTCGCCGAGGGCGACCACGTCGTGGCCGGCAGCGTCCTCGCCGCCGTTCCCGAGGAGGACAAGAAGGAGGACGCCGAGGAGGGCGCTGAGGTTTCCACCGAGCTTCTCTCGCGCATCCCCGGCATCGTCCGCAAGAAGGGTCGCAAGACCCTCCAGGTCGTCTTCGAGGACCGCGAGGACCGCGAGTACTCCATCCCCGCCGCCGCCCGTCTGCTCGTCGGCTCCGGCGAGGAGATCGAGGCCGGCGCCCAGATCACCGAAGGCGCGAAGAACCCCCAGCACATCCTCTCCATCCAGGGCCGCGACGCCGTTCGCCGCTACATGGTCGATGAGGTGCAGAAGGTCTATCGCTCCCAGGGCGTGAACATCAACGACAAGCACATCGAGGTCATCACCCGCCAGATGCTGCGCCGCGTGCGCGTCGACCACCCCGGCGACACCGGCCTGCTTCCCGGCGACCTCATCGACCGCCGCGAGTTCGAGGAGATCGTCGCGCGCGTCGTGGCCGAAGGCGGCGAGCCCGCCACCGCCCAGCCCGTCCTCCTCGGCGTGACCAAGGCCTCGCTCAACACGAACTCGTGGCTCGCCGCCGCCTCCTTCCAGGAGACGACCCGCGTGCTCACGAACGCCGCCGTCGAGGGCAAGGTCGACAAGCTCGTCGGCCTCAAGGAGAACGTCATCATCGGCAAGCTCATCCCCGCCCGCGCGGAGATCGAGGTGCCCCGCCGAGAGTTCGTCCCCGAGCTCGACCTGCCGGAGTCCCTCGAATTCGACGAGGAGGCTGAGCTCGAGCGCATGCTCGCCGAGAGCGAAGCGGGCGCCGCCGTCGCGGTCCAGGATCCCGACGCCGACCCGCTCCCCACGCTCGCCGGCGAGGAAGACCTCTAGGAACAGGAACCGCCCGGAGGCGGCGTCGAGCGTCCCGCTACGGCGCCGCCTCCAGCAACACCACCGCCGTCGCCCCGATCGCCTCGCCGCGGCCTATCGCGTCCAGCCCTTCTCCGCTCTTCGCCTTCACGTTCACCTGCTCCGCGCTCACGCCCGCCAGCTCCGCGATCCGCTCGCGCATTCCCGCGAGGTGCCCTGCCAGTCGCGGGCGTTCCGCCCGCACCGTTGCGTCCACATTCGCCAGCGCCCAGCCGCTCGCTCCTGCGATCCGCAACGCCTCGGTCAGGAAGAGGCCGCTGTCCGCCCCTGCCCAGCGCTCGTCCGAGCTCGGGAAGTGCGCCCCCAGGTCGCCCAGCCCCGCCGCTCCCAGCACCGCGTCCGCGATGGCGTGAAGCAGCACGTCCGCGTCGCTGTGTCCCGCCAGCCCCACGTCCCCCTCGATCGTGACGCCCCCCAGCACGAGCCTGCGCCCTTCCTCGAGCCGGTGCAGGTCCTCCCCGATGCCGACCCGCATCAGCCCGCCCCCCGCTCCGCCAGCAGCGCTCCCGCCAGGACGAGGTCGATCGGCCGCGTGACCTTCAGGTTCGCCGGGTCGCCCTCGACCACGCGAACCTCCAGCCCCGCCCGCGCCAGCATGGCCGCGTCGTCCGTCTCGTCGCCGTCGGAGAGCGCCGCCGCCTCCAGCCACGCCTCGCGACGCACCACCTGGGGCGTTTGCGCGGCCCGCAACCGTTCCCGCGCGGGACTCGCCACGATCGCCCCCTCCTCCACCTCCTTGATGGTGTCCGTCACGGGCCCCACCAGGATTGCGCCCGCTGCGTTCGCCGCTTCCGCTACGCAGAGGTCGATCAGCTCCGCCGTCACCAGCGGGCGCGCCCCGTCGTGGATGGCGACGTACTCGCTCGTGACCGCCCGCAGGCCCGCCTCCACGCTGTCCCGCCGCCGCGCGCCCCCCGGCACCACCGCCTCCAGCGCCTCCCCCAGCACCGCCCTCCCGATCGCTTCCAGCGCCCCCACCAGGTCCTCCCGGCCGACGATGGCCACCTGCCGGACCGACTCGGCAGCCCCCAGCGCCGCCAGCGACCAGGCGATCACCGGCCGGCCGTTCAGGTTCGCCAGGAGCTTGTCCCCCTCGCCGAAGCGCGTCGAGCGCCCCGCTGCGACGACCACCGCATCGACCCGCATGGCCGCACACTACACCGACGCCCGCTACCATGTGAGTGGCGCGGCTCACGCCGTTCCACGAGGAATAGATGAGAATCGAGATCGACGAGCTCCTCGCTCGGGTCACCAAGCCGGGCCGCTATACGGGCGGCGAGTGGAACTCGGTCACGAAGGACTGGGACTCCGCCACCGTGCGCGTTGCCCTCGCCTACCCGGACGCCTACGACATCGGCATGTCGAACATGGGCCTCGGCATCCTCTACGACCTCCTCAACGCCCGCGAGGACGTCGTCTGCGAGCGCGTGTTCGCTCCCTGGCCCGACATGGAAAGGGAGATGCGCCGCGAGGGCGCTCCCCTCTGGAGCCTTGAGACGCGCCATCCCGTGCGCGACTTCGACGTCCTCGGCTTCACCCTCCAGTACGAGCTGACCTACACGAACATCCTCAATATGCTCGATCTCGCGGGTATCCCCCCTCGCTCCCGCGACCGTGGCGAGGACGATCCCGTGGTCATCGCGGGAGGAAGCGCCGCCTTCAATCCCGAACCGCTCGCGCCCTACATCGACGCCTTCGTCCTCGGCGAGGGCGAAGAGGCCATCGGCGAGCTTGCGGACCTCGTCCGCGCCTGGAAGCGGGAAGCCGTTCCCCGCGCCGCCCGCCTGCGCGACCTGCTCGCCATGCCCGGCGTGTACGTGCCCGCCTTTTACGAGGCGCGCTACGACGACCTCGGCCACTTCGCCGCCCTCGACCCCATCGACCCCGCCGCCCCGCCCGTGGTCCAGCGCCGCGTCGTCGAGGCCCTTCCCCCCGCGCTCACGAAGCCGATCGTGCCCTTCCTCCAGACGGTTCACGACCGCGCCGCCGTCGAGATCCAGCGCGGCTGTACCCAGGGCTGCCGCTTCTGCCAGGCCGGCATGATCTACCGCCCCACGCGCGAACGCAGCCCCGAGGAGGTCGTCGAAGCCACCCGCCAGCTCCTCGCGAACACCGGCTACGAGGAGCTCTCCCTGCTCTCCCTGAGCACCACCGACCACAGCCGCATCGTGCCCATGGTCGAGGCCCTCACCACCGCCTTCCCCGATCTCAAGATCTCCCTCCCCAGCACCCGAGTCGACAGTTTCTCCGTCGATGTCGCCAACGCCATCGCGAAGGGCAAGAAACACACCCTCACGCTCGCCCCCGAGGCCGGAAGCCAGCGCCTCCGCAACGCCATCAACAAGCTCGTCAGCGAGGAAGACCTCTTCGGAGCAGCGTCTAACGCCTTCGCCCGCGGCTGGACCAGCATCAAGATGTACTTCATGGTCGGCCTCCCTTCGGAGACGATCGAGGACGTGGAGGGCATCGTCGATCTCGGCCGCCGCGTGAAGGAGATCGGGCGCGAGGGCGCCGGGAAACGCGCGCGCGTGCGTGTCAGCACCAGCAACCACGTGCCCAAGGCCCACACCCCCTTCCAGTGGGCTCGCCAGGAGACCGCCGGGGAGCTCACCCCCAAGCACCGCCTGCTCAAAGACGGCTGCCGCGCCGCCGGCGTCGACTTCTCCTGGAACGACCCCGCCGACAGCCGCATCGAGGTCATCCTCAGCCGCGGCGACCGCCGCGTCGCCGAGGCCGTCGAGCACGCCTGGCGCGCAGGCGCCACCTTCGACGCCTGGAGCGAGCACTTCCGCCCCCAGCTCTGGGACGACGCCTTCGCCGCCAACGGCGTGGACGCCGACTGGTTCGCGCACGAGGAGTGGGACACCTTCGCGCCCCTTCCCTGGGACCACATCGCCAGCGGGGTCAACAAGAGCTACCTGCGCGGGCAGTGGCGCGATGTCTTCCGCGAGCACACCGTCGGCGACTGCCACCACGGCGCCTGCAACGTCTGCGGCGTCCAGGACGTCCCCGTCGGTGATTGCACGGTGAAGATCGGCGAGCTGATCGAGATCCGCCGAGGCTCTCGCACCTTCGAGGGCGAACCCCTCGAACTGGTCTAGCGCCCCCGCGGTCCCAGGCTGGGAGCCTATAGCCGCATCTGTGCCTATACTCGACAGGCGTGAGCCTCACCGCGGAATACCGCACCCAGCTGATGGCCAGGCTCCGCGCCACAACCGCCGACCTTGCCTGGGCCGCGCGCGACCTTCCCACCGACCAGCTTCTCTGGACCCCCGATGCCGACGAGTGGTCGATCCACGAGCACGTCGCCCACCTCGTCGACATGGAAGAGCGCGTCTACCTGCCCCTCCTCCGCTGGGCGGCCATCCCCGACATGCTCGAACCGGCCGACTACAGCCGCCGCGTCTGGCTCGACGAGCGCTACGACGCCCGCGTCGCCATCGGCGACCTTGTGGAGCAACTCAACCGCCTCCGCGACGAGGAGTTCGACGTCTTCCGCGAGCTCGACGACAACGCCTGGCTTCGCGTCCGGGACGACGGGCACTGGGGTCCCGTGAACTGCCAGTGGATCGCCGAAGTCGTCTACCGCCACTCCCTCGACCACCTGCAGGGAGTCATGGGGCTGCGCGGCGACGTGAACCTGGGCGCCCTCGACCGCGGCGTGGCGGGCGGCGTCTAGATGCGCCTCCGCAGCCTCCTTCGCGCCCGCGCCGGCGACTTCCTCGCCGTCGCTCTGGACTCGGACGCCGACGCCATCCTCCTTTCCCTCACGGATGAGACCCAAGCGATCGAGAAGTCGCGCGTCGCCGTCTCGGAGGCCGTGGACCGCATCGCCGCGTCCGGCAAGACCGCCCTGGTCGCCGTGAACCACCCCCGCACGCAGCTCACGCGCGGCGACCTCGACGCCGTCACCGGGCCGGGACTGGCCGCCGTCCTCCTTCCGCACTGCACGGAGCCACAGGATGTACGCGATACGGCCGTCTTCCTTCGCGAGTTCGAGCACACCCGCGGCATCGAGCCCGGTCAGGTTGCGCTCCTTCCCGTCATCGACACCGCCCGCGGGCTCCTGCGCGCGGGCGAGAGCCTTGCCGCCGCTCCCCGCACCGCCGGCCTCGTGCTCGCCTCCGAGCCCTTCGCCCGCGACGTGGGTGCGCGCCTCGAGGAGAGCGGTCCCCGCCTCGCATTCGCCCGCGGCTCCGTCGTGACCGCCGCCGCCGCCCACGAGGGCATCGCCCTCATCGACGGCAGCTCCCTTGAGCTTCGCGACATGGCCAACTACGGCTTCGCCGGCGCCGTCCTCGATGACCCCCGGCTCGTCGCCATCGCCAACGACGTGTTCGAGCCCACCCCGTCCGTCCTCAAGCGGGCCCGCGCCGACATAGACGCCTACGAGTCGCGGGCCGAGGGCTCCTGGGTTGCGCGCCGGGACGGGAGAGTCGTCGACGCGCCCCGCGTCCGGCAGGCGCGTCGCACCCTCGACCGCGCCTCAGACGCGGGCTGAGCGCGCCCAGCGATCCGCCAGCTCGCGCAACAGGGCTGCAGCGTTCCGCATCGAGGCTTCCTGGTCCGGCTCGATCTCGGCGAGCGTGCGCACCTCCTCCGGCGTCCCCTCCGCTCGCCCCGCCAGCACCGCGCAGGGAATCCCCGCCTCCGCCGCCATCTTCCGTATCCGCCCTACCGTCTTCCCCTGGTCCGACTGACCGTCGAAACTTCCCTCCCCCGTCACGACCAGGTCCGCAAGTGCGACGCCGAGCGACCGCTCGACGACGGCCGCATAGCGCTGCAGAGCCGCCTCGATCGCCTCCACCTCCTCCGAGCTGGCGCCCTTCTGCGGCCCGAAGACCGCCGCCGCGCCCTGCGGCCCCACCAGCGGGTTCGTCACGTCCGAGGCGACCAGCACCTCCACCCCCGCCAGCGACTGCGGCGGCGACCAGTCGATGCGCGCGAGGTTGGCGAGCGCCGCCGCCCCCTCCGGGAGGTCTCGCCCCGCCCCGTCCCGGAAGCGGGCGCCCAGGGCGCGCGCCATCCCCGAGCCGCCGTCACTGGTGGCGCTTCCGCCCACGCCCACCACGACGCGTCTCGGCCGCCCGTCCAGCGCCTCGGCAATGAGCTCCCCCACCCCTTCGGTGCTGGACCGCAGGGCGTCGCGTTCCTCTGGCGCAATCAGGGCGAGCCCGTTCGCCATCGCGCTCTCCACGGCGCACGTCCCCGTCTCCGCGATGTCCAGCACCTGCGCCGTCCGCGCCCGCCCGAGCGCGTCATGGGTGGCCACCTCGCGAGCCCGGCCCTGGGTCGCCCGCGCCAGCGCCGCGAGGAACCCCGGACCTCCGTCCGAAAGCGGCAACTCCTCGATGGTCCACTCGGGCTTCGCCTGCGCCACGCCGCTCGCGATCGCGGACGCCGCCTCTTCCGCCGTCAGGCTCTCCTTGAACTCTTGGGGAGCAACCAGGATGCGCACGGCCTCAGAGCCCGCCGTCCCGCCACACGTAAATGACCGCGAGGATGACGATCGCGATCACGTACCCCCACCCGACGCGGCGTAGCACGCGCAGCGCCGCGATCGCCCGCTGCCAGCGGAACACCACCGCCCCCACGACGATCGCCACCGCGATCGCGACCAGCGCTGCTGCCAGGAATCCCGTCAACGTAACCTCCCCTGAACCCGCAGCCCCGATCGTCGCCCCCGGGGGCCGCAGCCGCCACCCCCTTCGTCCGGTACCATGGATCCTCCACGTGCGACGCGCCTCACTCCGGCTGCCTCTCCTCCCCCTGCTCGCTGCTCTTGGCCTCGGGCTCCTCAGCGCCTGCGCGACCGAAGAAGAAGCGTTTCGGGCCGACCTCCCCGATGACGCCTACCCCCTCGAGGACATGCTCTTGAGCCTCGATGATCTTCCCATCGCCATGGACAACGCGAATACCAACACCTTCGACAACCCCAGCTGGGCGCAGCTCTTCAACGAGGAGAACCTGCGCGGCAAGATCACGCAGCTCGATGCCCGCGGGCGCGTGACCGGCGCGATGCGGGAGTTTTCCTGGAGCGGCTCGTTCGCCCTCGGTGGGCCCGCCTTCATCACTGTGCAGTCCACCCTGTACAGCGATGTCGAAGCCGCTGAGGACTCCCTCAGCCTCTTTTGCGGGGCGCTCGTCGACGAGCGCGGCGCCACCGACTTCACCGAGTTCTGGGTGGCCAGCATCGGAGACGGCGCCCAGGGGCTCCTCCTCGGCGAGCAGGTCGAGGGGTTGGGCCGCCTCGTGAAGACCATGGTCTGCTTCCGCACCGGCCGCGTCGTCCACGCCGTCGCCCAGAACGGCCTCGACGGCAGCCAGGACATCGCCCTCAGCGTGCGTATCGCCCACCGCATGTACGACCAGGTCCGCACGGTGTTCGCGGAGCTCGACGAGTTCGAGCCGGCGGAGGATGCAGGGCCCTCCTAGGCACCGCGGAACGCGTACAGGGTGCGCCCCTTCGCGCAGAGCCGGTCCTGCTCGTCGAGGATGCTGACCTCGATCATCGCCAGCTGCCGCCCCCGTTTCACCACCGTCCCCTCCGCATAGATACGCGCCCCCAGCGCTGGACGCAGGTAGGTGATGTTCAGGTCGGCCGTGCCCGCCGGCTCCCGGTCCGGACGCTGCACGGTCGAGAGGGCCGCCAGCATCACGATGTCGACCAGAGCCGCGAGGATGCCTCCGTGCAGCCCTCCCGCCACGCCCCCCTGCGTGACCGCGCTCGGCGCGATCGAGATGCGGGCGAAGTCCTCGCGCCGCTCCTCCAGGCGCACCCCCAGCGCCCGGTGCAGGGGGTGTTCCGCGAAGTGGCGCGCGAATGCCTCGGACTCCGCCCCTCCCGGCCCGTCGCTCACCAGGTTGCGGCGCTGGGACGGGCGGTGCCAGGGGGCGCCTTCCCGTAGTCCTCGAAGGGGCCGTCGCGCCAGTCCAGCGCGGCCTTCAGCCCCTTCTCCCGCGAGATGCGGCCGAACTCCCCGCCCCCCGGTCGTACGGAACTCAGCGCCTGGATGTCGGCGCCCACCGCCATCGAGGTGCGGATTCCCATGATCTCGTACACGCGATTCACCTGGCGCTTCGTCATCTGCAGCATCGGTGAGTCGATGTTCGCGATCCGCTCCGCGAACGCCTCCGTCGCCTCGAGCAGATCCTCGACCGGGAGGGCCCGGTTCGCCCAGCCCGCCTCCACCGCCTCCAGCCCTGTGAGGCTGTCGCCCGTGTAGAGCAGCTCCCGTGCCTTCTTCTGATGCATGTGCCAGGGGTGGTAGATGACGTCGACGCTCGTCATCGCCCGCACCGGCGGGTAACCGATGATCGCGTCCTCGGCGATGAACATCAGGTCGCATATCGTCGCCAGCTCGGTGCCGCCCGCCAGGCAGTAGCCGTGCACCATCGCGATCACCGGCTTGGTCAGGTCCCAGATCTGCCAGTAACCGCTTAGCAGGTGCTGGGGCCACTGCCCCTGCCCCGGATGGATCGGTCCCACGCCCGGAAGCCCGCTGCGCGTGTCGACGTAGCTGTGCTCGTCCGGCGGCGTCCCCGAGAGGTCGTACCCCGCGCTGAAGGCCCGGCCCGAGCCGCGCAGGATGATCACCTTCACGCTCTCGTCCAGCTCGAAGTGCTTCATCGCGTCGAACACCTCGGCGCGAAGGTTGTGGCTCAGCGCGTTCATCTTCTCCGGCCGGTTGAGGGTGATGATCGCGTGGCGGTCCCGCTTTTCGGTAAGGATGTCCTGGTAATCAGCCATGGCCGGATACTAGAGGACCGCGCCCCGCCCCGTCACCGCTTCCGCGCCACCGCCCGCGCGAAGGTCAGCAGCCGCTCCCCTGCGGCGTCGTCCCTGATCGCCGCCTGCTCCTCCGGCTCCGTGTGGGGGATGAACTCCTCCCACATGGCGTCCGCCTCCGGCGGCTCGTCCGCGCACGTCACCTCAACCAGCCCCGTCTTGCGCCAGTGATCGCGCCACCAATCGGGCGTGTGGAAGGAGTAGGCCCCGATCCCGTAGTACCAGGCGAGGTACTCGGGCACGTCGTCGGGGCCAAGCTCCCGCCGGAAGCCGGGGCAGACGATGCCGATCTCCCCGCCCGGCCGCAGGAAGCGGGCCACGTTCTCCAGGTAAAGGTCCGCGTCGCCGAAGTAGTGGTAGGCGTCGAGGCTCACGATCGCGTCGAAGAAGCCCTCCGCGTACGGCAGCTGGTGCGCCTCGGCGTGGATCGGATGGACCTGCCCCTCCAGACCCGCTTCCCGGATGCGCTCCCAGTTCTCCGTTGGTTTGATCCAGAGGTCCGTCGCCCACACCTCGACGCCGAACTCGCGCGCGAGGAACACCGAGCTCAGCGCCTTCCCGCAGCCGAGGTCCATCACCCGCATGCCGGGCTCGAGTGTCATCTGCTCGGCCACCGACTCCGCCAGCCAGAGCACGTTCGGCCCCATGCGGTTCTCCGTCACCCACGACTCGTCGTAGGAGGCGCTGCGGGGGAAGAGTTCAGCCATCCGTCCCGCCCTACTCGTCCGCGAATCCGAGCGCGAGGTTCACGAGCGCCCGCACGACTTGGCCGCTCGCGCCCTTCGTGATCCAGCCCTTGTCCTTCGAGGCCATGTCCACGCCCGCGATGTCGAGGTGCACCCAGGGCTTCTCGTCGACGAAGTGCTCGAGGAACTTCGCCGCGGTGATGCTCCCCGCGGGGCGCCCTCCGATGTTCTTGACCACGCTGACGTTGCTCTTGAGCTGCTCGCCGTACTCCTTGAACATCGGCAGCCGCCAGCTGCGCTCGCCCGCCGCCGCGGCCGCCGCCTCGACCCGCTTCGCCAGCGCGTCGTCGTTGGTCATCAGGCCGTAGCACTGGTCGCCCAGGGCGACGCTGATCGCCCCCGTGAGCGTGGCCACATCAACGAGGTGTCGGGCGCCCAGCTCGCGTGCGTAGCAGAGGCCGTCGGCCAGCACCAGGCGGCCCTCGGCGTCCGTGTTCAGGATCTCGATCGTCTTCCCGTTCATGGCCGAGACCACATCGCCGGGACGCGTCGCGTTCCCCCCGGGCATGTTCTCCGTGCACGGGGCGATCGCGAGGATGTCCGCTTTCGGGGCCAGCGCCGCGACCGCCTGCATCGCTGCGATCACCGAGGCTGCGCCCGTCATGTCGGCCTTCATCGCCTCCATGCCCTGGGCCGGCTTGATGCTGATCCCGCCCGTGTCGAAGGTGATGCCCTTCCCCACCAGCGCGAGGTCGTACCCCTCGCCCCCGCGGCCCTTGTAGCTGATGCACACGAGCTTGGCCGGCTGCACGCTCCCGCGCGCCACGGAGAGCAGCGAGCCCATGCCCTTCTTCTCCATCTCCTCCTCTTCCATGACCTCGATCTCCAGGTTCGGAGCGCTCGCCACCTCCGCCGCCCGCCCCGCAAGGTCGGTCGGGTTCAGGTTGTTCGCGGGCTCGTTCGCGAGGTCCCGTGCCAGGTTCGTCGCCTCCGCCATCACGCGGCCGCGGTTCGCCGCCGCCGCCATCGCCGCTACCTTCGAACTGTCGTGCTCGACGATCGTGAGCTGCTCGACCGCAGCCTTGTCGTCGTCGTCCGACTCGGTCTTGTAGCGAAGGAACTGGTAGGCGCCCAACACCGCCCCTTCCGCCAGCGCCTGGGTGCACGTCTCCGGGTCGAGGCCGCCGATGCCGGCGCCGTGCACGATCGTGGCGACGTGCTTCACGGCCGGCTTGCGGCACGCCCTCGCCACCTCGGCCGAGAGGTTCCGCACGGCGTCCACGTCGAAGTCCTCAGCCTTGCCCAGCCCCGCAACGACGACCCGTGGGGCAGCCAGCCGCCCGAAGGTGTGGATCGTCGTGCGTTCTCCCGCTTTCCCGCGGATGTCGCCCAGTTCGATCAGCTTGCTGATCGCCCCGTCGAGCGCGCGGTCCACCGCCCCCGTCGCTCCGCCGGGGCTCGTCACGCCCTCGAACAGATTGACGACGACGACATCCGCCTCCGTCTCGCTGATGTCACCCTGGACGACTGTAATCTCCATCGTTGGTCCTCTTCCCGAAGTTTGGTAGCGTGCGCCACCGGAGAGTGTAGCCGCCCCCATAGAGGCGACAAGGCGCGAGCCCATCAGTATGACCATCGGCAGCGAGTCCCGGCGAGTCAATGCCCTCCGCTTCTGGCGATTCACCCGGCGCACCGGCATCCAGGAAGCGGTCGTCGTGGTCATCGCCTTCCTCGTGTATTTCTTCATCCGCGGGGCCGTGGTCGACCGTGCCGGCGAGGCCCTCTCCAACGGCCTCGACCTCGTCGCCCTCGAACGAGCGCTCGGCTTCTACTGGGAGCCCGCCTGGCAGTCCTGGATCATCGATGAGTACTGGGCCGTCCGCGCGATGAACTGGATCTACTTCTGGGGCCACATGCCCCTCGTGGTCGTGCTCGCCATCTTTCTCTTCGTCTGGCATCGCTCCACCTATGGCCTCATGCGTACGGCCTTCCTCGCCTCCGGCGCCATCGGCGTTGTCATCTACGCCCTCTATCCCGTCGCCCCGCCCCGCCTCGTCCCCTTTTCCGGCTACATCGACACCATGGCCGTCCTCGACCGCGTCGGCTACCAGGCCCAGGAGGCCCAGGCCTTCGTCAATCCCTACGCGGCCGTGCCCAGCCTCCACTTCGGCTGGTCGATGCTCCTCGGCGGCGCCTTCGCCTGGGTCGGACGCCGCCACCTGTGGATCGTCGTCGGCGGGGTCATGTGGCCCGTCCTCATGCTCTTCTCGATCGTCATGACGGCCAACCACTTCATCATCGACGCCGTCTTCGGCGCGATCGTCTCGCTCGCCGGGCTGGCCGTCGCCGACGCCATGCGGCGAGCCCAGCCCGGCGCCATGCGCCTGCTCAGGACCGTGCTCGGGCGCTACGTGCCCGCGCTCGCCCCGGGCGACTGAGACGCGACCTACGCGCTGACGCCCTCTTGCCGCCTCGCGACGACGCGCGCTACCCGCCGACCGTCCATGGCCGTCACCTGGAATTCGAAGCCCGTCTCCTCGAATCGCTCGCCCACGGACGGGATCCGGCCCAGCCGCTCCATCACGAAGCCGCTCACCGTGTCGAAGTCCTCGCCCGTGCCCTGAATCTCGATCTCCGCCGCGTCCTCCAGGTCCGAAATCAACGCGAGCCCGTCCAGGAGCAGGTTGCCGTTCGGCAGCGATCGCACGCGCTCGCCCGCCTGCTGGCGGGCGCCCCCGTGCCACTGTCCGAGCAAGCGGCCCAGTACGTCGTCGCCGCTCAGGATGCCGCTCGTGCCCCCGTGCTCGTCGACGACCACGACCAGCGTCGCGCCCTGCGCGCGCATCTCCGTGACCGCGACCTCCAGGCTCACGGACTCGGGAATCGCGACTACTGGACCCACAAGTGAGCGCCAGTCCTCTCCGCCCTCGCGCACGACCCGGATCAGGTCCTTGGTGTCGAGTATCCCGATCACATGGTCGAGGTCACTCTCATAGACGGGGTAGCGCCGGTGCGGTTGCTCGCCCGTGAGCGCGAGCACCTCGTCGAGCGAGGCCTCCGCCTCGATCGCCACCACGTCCCGTCGCGGGGCCATCACCTGATCCGCCTGGACCTCCCCGAATTCAAGGCCCCGCTGCGCCAGCAGCAGCTCAGCCGTCGAGAGCAGTCCCGCTCGTGCGCTCGCTTCCATGACGAGCTCGAGCTCCTCCGGCGCCAGCGTCGACTGCCGCTCGCGCACCGGCCGTACGCCCGCCAGCCGGGCCACCCCTATGCCCATCCCGTTCAGGAGCCAGATGAAGGGCCGGAGTATGCGCGTGAACACCTCGATGGGCGCCGCCACGAGAAGCGCCGTGCGCTCGGCTCGGGCCAGCGCGATGTGCTTCGGCGCCAGCTCCCCGAACACGATCAGCACCGCCGTGATGAAGATGAACGCCACCGTCACCGCGATCGTGTGGGCCGCGGCCGTCCCCAGCGCGTCCCCCAGCAGGTTCTCCAGCCCGGGCTCGATCAGACTCGCGAGCGCCGGCTCTCCCACCCAGCCGAGCCCAAGGCTCGACATGGTGACCCCTAGCTGCGTCGTCGCGATGCACATGTCGAGCCGCTTCAGCGAGCCCAGCAATACGCGCGCGCGCGCATGGCCCTTGCTCGCGAGCTGCTCGATCTGCGTGCGTCGCACGGCGACATACGCGAACTCGGTCGCGACAAAGAGGCCGTTCGCAGCTATGAGCGCGACAACGGCCAACAGGCCAACGATGATCGTGACATCCGACACGGAAGACTCCTTCGGTCTTCCATGGTACGGCCAGCGCTGTTGGGCGCAGCCGTTCCGGGCCCTTTCCGCTAGTGGAACATCGCCCGGTAGGCGCTGCTCACGACGAAGCGCGTGAGCAATGCTCGCGGCTCATCCGCAAGCTCCGCCACGTCGATCTCGACCGGCGCGACGTAGCGCAACACGGTTCCGTCGGGAGGATCCAGCTCGGCCAGGTCGAGGTCCGGGTCGCAGTAGTAGATGTGATGGCTCGTGTCGCCGTCGCGGAACAGCTTGAGCTCCTCAAGCAGTTCCCCCGTCGCTTCCTCGAACGCGCGCAAGGCCCCCGCATCCGGACTCTCGCCCTCGCGGAGTGCCGCCGATGGCGGTCCGCCGCCCCCTACCAGGACGCTCCCCCAGCGGTCGAGCGCCAGCACGGTCACCCGTGACGCTCCCCACTCCGACTGCGACTGGCTCACGCTACCATCCTCCGCGGTTGACCCCGCCCTGCCCCCTGTCCCGCCGTGGCGATACCATACCGCCATGCCCCGCCGCCCCGTCGCCTCCCTGCTCACCCTCGGCTGCAAGCTCAACCTCGCCGACAGCGAGTCGATCGCGGCTCGCCTCGGGGCCGCCGGCTACGACGTCGTCGACGCGATGTGCGAGGCCGACGCGGTCGTCGTCAACACCTGCTCCGTCACTCACGCCGCCGACCGCAAGTCCCGCCGCCTCATCCGCGCCGCCCGCCGCCTCTCCCCCGGGCGCGGATACAC
>VXPF01000112.1 GCA_009839725.1 Dehalococcoidia bacterium
GGGCGAGGGGCCGCGGCGGGGCGCCCTGCGGGGCGGGAACACCTGCGTCATCGCCGATCACCCGCTGGCGGCGACGGCGGGCCAGCGTGCGCTGCAGGATGGCGGCAGCGCCGCCGACGCGGCCGTCGCCATGGCGGCGGTGCTGACGGTCGCGCAGCCGTTCATGAGCCACCTCGGGGGCGACTCCTTCGCGATGGTGTACGACGCCGCGACGGGCGGTGTCGAGGCGCTGAACAGCTCGGGCCCCGCGCCGGCGAGCGCGGACGCGGACGCGTACCGCGGGATGGGCGGCATCCCCGACACGGGGGCGCTGGCGGTGACAGTGCCGGGATGCGTGGCGGGCTGGGGAGCGCTGCACGAACGCCACGGCAGGCTCCCGTGGCCGCGGGTGCTGGAGGACGCGGAGCGGGTGGCGCGGGAGGGGTTCCCGGCGTCGCGGGCGCTGGCGCGGGCAGTGGGAGTAGGGCGGGAGCGCGTCTACCCGGGTGGGCCGTTCAAGGAGACGTTCGGACACGTGGCGGGGGATGGAGGCCAGCGGGTCGTGCAGCCCGAGCTGGCGGGGACGTTCCGGGCGCTGCAGGAAGGCGGGGCGTCGGCGTTCTACGAAGGGGGGACCGCAGACGCCTGCCTGGGGACGCTGAACGGCCTCGGCGCTGCCTTCACGCCGGACGACTGGCGCGCTCTTGCGGAGTGGGTGCAGCCCCTGTCGGTCGAGTTCGGGGGCATGCTCGTGCACACGCAGCAGCCGCCCTCGCGCGGGCTCGTGACGATGCTGGCGCTGCGGCAGCTGGCGCGCTCGGATGGAGGCATCGGCGCACAGGTAGAGGCGCTACGGGAGGCGTTCGCGGCGGTCGACGCCGAGGCGGGCGACCCCCGCGTCACGGGGTTCGACGCGAGCGCGCTGCTGCGCGCGGAAGCCACACCGGCGCGGGCGGGCGTGGCCAGCGGGGGCGACGGCGACACGACGGCGCTCCTCGCCATCGATGAGGAAGGGAACGCGGTGGCGCTGATCCAGTCCGTTTTCTCGGCCTGGGGGAGCGGGGTGCTCTCGGCGAGCACGGGAGTCGTCTTCAACAACAGGATGCGGGGGTTCAGCCTCGAGGAAGGGCACCCGAACGAGCTCGCGGGCGGAAAGCGCCCGATGCACACGCTGCACAGCTACCTCGTGACGTCGATCCCCGACCTGCCGCTCGCGGGCGAGGCGTCGGGGCCACGGGACGGCGAGCTCGTGGCCGTCGGGGGCACACCGGGAGCGCACCGCCAGCCGCAGACGAACGTGCAGGTGCTCGACGCGGTCCTTCGCCAGGGGGCGGACCCGCAGGACGCGCTCGACACACCCCGCTGGGCGCTCGACACGGACGGGACGCTGTACGCGGAGTCGCGCACGCCGGACAGCCTTGGGGAGGCGCTGCGGGCGGAGGGGCTGGCGTTCGAACCGCTGGCGGCGTGGGACGGGTGGACGGGGCGCGCCTGCATGGCCGTGCTGGCAGGCGGGGGCATCGCGGCCGCCCACGACCTCCGGGGCGAGGGCATCGCCATCGTCACCTGAGTGGGGCTGAGCGCAAGGGAGCGCCGCCGTAGACTTCCGCGGCGGAGGGTATCCCATGGAGGCTCAGCTCGAGCGATTCATTCAGCAACACCGGCCCGACGCCGACTCGGTGCGAGTCGAGAACTTCCAGCTGCTGGCGGGCGGCTACTCGCAGGAGACGTACAGCGCGGACGCGGTCGTGCAGAGCGGCGGAAAGGCGGAGACGCTCCCGTTGATCATCCGTCGCGACCCGCCCCCCGACCAGGACATCCTACCGACGGACCGGCGCCTGGAGTTCCAGATCACCCAGCGGGTTGGTGAGCGAACCAACATCCCGGTGGCGATCCCCTACTTCCTCGACGAGAAGGGTGAGTCGCTGGACCGGCCGGCGATGGTGATGGAGCGGCTCCGGGGAAGCGCGGACCTGACCCCCCTGTTCGCGCCGGGCAACGAGGACGAGCTGGAGGCGGTGGCGACGGACTTCTGCGAGCGCATCGCGGAGCTGCACGCGACCTCGCTGGACGTGCTCGACCCGGAGGGAGACTTCCGGGATGCGCGTGGCGCGGGGATCGACGCCTCGAGCTGGGAGTCGTACATGACGAGCTCGATGGAGTTCTTCGTGGAGAGCTACCACGGGATCGCGTTCGACCCGCTTCCGGTCTTCTACGACATGTACGCCAGCCTCCCGAACCGTTTGCCCCAGGCCGTTCCCCTGGCCATGTGCCACGGCGACTACCAGCCCTCCAACTTCCTCTACGAGGACGGGCGCATCACGGGCGTCATCGACTGGGAAGCGGCGCACGTGGGCGACCCGCGCGAGGACATCGGCTGGCTCTTCCAGCTCTCCCGGATCACGGGCTTCGACCTCGCGGGGAGCGTCAAGGCGGACGGAGGCTTCCTGCAGCATTACTCGAAGCTGAGCGGCATCCCCGTGACGGAGGAGGACGTCGGGTTCTTCCAGGTGTTCTCGTCGGCGGCACTGGCGGCGCCGATCCTGGACGCGGTGCGCCGGGGGCTCGACGGCGAGGCGCAGAACTTCCTGAGCACCTACATGCTGCAGCCGCTGGTCTCGGCGCAGCCCGGCTACTGCATGATTCTCGGCTATCCCGAAGCGGAGGCGGTCTGATGTTCACGAATCCAAGTTCCCCACGGGTGCTGGAGCTGATCCGCGAGAGCCTCGAACGGGATGTCATGCCGGAGCTGCAGACGAACGCGTCGAAGGTGACGGTGCAGATGATCCAGCAGATGCTGCTCTCGGTTGAGCGGCGGCTGCCGGTGGAGCAGCAGTGGATGGCGGACGAGTGCGGGCGCATGGCGCGCGTGCTGTCCGAGACAGCGGAGGCGGCAACCGCTCGCGAGGGCGCGGCCGCCGAAGGCCTGCGCGCCATCGGCGAGCGCGTGTCGGCGGCGCCGGAGTTCCCGGAGATTCCGCCGTTCGCGGCCATCAACGAGAGCTACAGCGAGCTGAGCACCCTCCTGACGGAAGCGATCGGCCACCTGCACAGGCTCGACGGCGAGGGTTGGGAGCAGGCGCCGGAGCAGATCCAGAAGCTTCGCGCCTACCTGCAGCTTCGCATCAACCGGGATATGCAGGGCATCTTCGCGATGGATGCGGGCGGGCTGCTGGGGCGGGGCTAGGCCCCCCGGCGAGCGTGTGCGGGCCGGGGGTGCGACGATCGGGGTGATCGCCACCTGGAGGCCACACCATGACCGTCACCCGCCGCGTAACTGTCGAACGCAACCGGCTGCGCTTCGCCGCCGCCCACTTCGCCACGTTCCTGGGGGAGTGCGAGCCCCTGCACGGTCACAACTACGACGTCATGGTCGACGTGGAGGGCGACCTGACGGAGGACTCGTGGGTGTGGGACTTCGGCGAGCTGAAGCGGATGACGAAGGCCATCGCGGACGAGCTCGACCACAAATTCGTGCTGCAGCTCGAGAGCCGCATGCTCACGATCGTGGAGGGCGAAGACGACTGGGAAATTTCGTACGAGGACCAGCGCTACGTGTTCCCCAAGTCGGATGTGGCGGCGCTTCCGATCGACAACTCGACGGCGGAGCGGCTGGCGGAGTGGTTCGCCGTGCGCCTGCGCGCGGCGCTGACGGAGCGCGGGGCCACGAACATCAAGCGGCTGACCGTGGGCATCGAGGAAATGCCGGGACAGGCCGGTTGGTATACTGCGGAATAGGCTCGCGAAGGGACTTCGAAGGGGCAGAGGACACGAATGTCGGTCGACTGGGACAAGACGATCAACGAGATTCTGGCGGGCACGCTGGCGTGCCAGGCCTGCCAGTCGCTCGGCGACGAGATGATCGTGGGCTACACGCGCAGCACGGAGGCGGCGGAGTTCGCGGCCCGCTGCCAGGAGTGCACCGACAAGTCGGACTGTGACGCGCGCAAGCTGGTGGTCGTGTGCGAGTCGTGCGCGGACCGTTACCGCGTGAACGGGCGGCTGATGGACGAAGCGGGGTGGATGGGGGTCCAGCTGGACGAGTGCCGCCGCAACCTGGAGGAGTCCTTGGACTACCTCTCGACGTACTGGAAGGAAGAGGCGGAGATCGCCTACTCGGACATGTCGCGCAAGCTCGAAGAGGTGGACCCGGACACGTTCCGGGAAGAGGACGGGTGGCGGGCGCGCATGGAGGAGGAGTACCTGCGCATCCACCGCTGGTTCCGCGACCACAACGTACGGGTCCCGGATGCGGGCTGGCGCAGCCAGTACGTCGAGGACGTGGTGGCGCTAGGGTACACATCCCGCCTGGGCGATTGACTTTCTGGGCCGGCCCGGGTGTCCCCATCGGAGCGGTTGGCGCCGCGAGGGGTGTAGCTGCGGGCGACGGGACCTACCGGGAGCCTTTGCTATACTCGCTCGGCGCGCGGAAGTAGCTCAGTGGTAGAGCGCCTCCTTGCCAAGGAGGAGGTCGCGAGTTCGACCCTCGTCTTCCGCTCCACGCCTTCCAACGCGGCCGATCCTTGACCGCGTGCGCGTGGCGGGTCTACGGTCAGCAGCAGCCGAAGTGGCGGAATTGGCAGACGCGACGGTCTCAAACACCGTTGGGCGTTAAGCCCGTGCCGGTTCGAGTCCGGCCTTCGGCACCAGCGCTTCGCACCCGCGCTCTGCCGAGTGGTGTAACGGTAGCACACGGGCCTTTGGAGCCTTTGGTCGGGGTTCGAATCCCTGCTCGGCAGCCACCTCGCTAGCCTCCAAGCCTGGCCTGTACGCGCTCCGATTCCAGCTCGCGGAGGGCGTGGCGGCCAATCCAGCTCGGCGCCCGCGCCGGGTCGGTCGCGAGCCGCGCGGCGACGTCGCGGGCGGCGTCGTTTAGCGTGCGGTTTCGTTTGCCGATCGCACGCAGAGCCATGTCAACGGATTTCTTCACGTAGAGCCGTTCGTCCTGGGCGCCGTGCTCGATCCACTGGAGCGCGTCGATGAACCGTGCGTCGTCGGCTTCCTTGTCGTGGGTGCTGAGGCCCCAGAGCAGAGCGAAGGCCCCGCGCTTCTTGAACTCGCTCCGCGCCCTGGCCCACCGCGGCACCTTGCCCCAGGCGAGAGGGGTGCGGTCGAACAGGTGAAAGCACGCGGTATCGCAGATCGCCCAGCTGTCGAAGTCGGCGGCCCAGGCGTCCATGTGCGCGCTCGTGACCGCCGAGGGCTCGGCGATGAACACGGCGACCGTTCTGGCCTCGTACCACCCTGACTCCCACAGCGTGAGCGCCAGGCCATGGTCTTTTCCGATCTCCCTGGCGTACCCCTTCATGTCGCGCATCGCGAGCCCGAAGGCGTGATCGTTGGGGATTCCGTAGCGCAGCATCCCCTCCCGGGCCTCTTCCGAGCCGTTCTCGCGCAGCCAGGCCAGGACTGAATCGCTGCTGTGGGTCACGCCACTGCCCCTTGAGGGCTAGCTGCCGCCGGTGACGGAGAGCGTCGCGCCGGTCACCCAGGAGGCGGCGGGGGAGGCGAGGTAGACGACGGCGGCGGCAACGTCCTCGGGCTCACCGATGCGCTTCATGGGCAGCATCGAGCCGAGCCCCTGGCGGAGCTGCTCCTCGCTCATGCCGGTGTATTCGATCATGACCTCGGTGGGGATCGGGCCGGGGGAGACGCCGACGACCCGCACCGTGGGGGCCAGCTCGGCGGCGAGCGTCATCGTGAGGCTGTTGACGCCGAACTTGGCGGCAGCGTAGGGCCCGTTCATCGGAGAGGGCTTCGTGGCGGCAGCGGAGGAGATGTTCACGATCACGCCGCCCTCCTCGCCCATAGCCCGGCTTGCCGCTCTCGCTCCTGCCCAGACGGACTTGAGATTGAGGTCGACCTGGTTGTCCCAGGCCTTCTCGGGCGTCCCGAGGATGGTGCGAGCGGTCCGGTCCTGGGCACCACCGACGTTGTTAACCCAGATGGTGAGCTTTCCGAACTCCGCCACGGCGGCGTCCGCGAGCGCCTCGATCTGGTCGACCTCGAGGAAGTCCGTCGTCCGCGCCAGCGCTTGCCCGCCCGCTGCGCGCACCTTCTCGGCGACCGCTTCGATCTCGTGCGTTCGTCGTGCGGCGAGGACCACCGCGGCGCCGGCTTCGGCGAGGCCGATGGCGATGCCCTCGCCAATGCCCCGGCCAGAACCCGTGACCACCGCCACCTGACCATCGAGACGGAACCGATCGAGGATGCTCACATTTCCCTCGTTCCCGTGGGCCCGCCACTGACGGCCAACGTCTGGCCGGTAATCCACTCAGCCGCCGGGGAGCAGAAGTAGACTGCCGCCGCCCCGAGGTCCTCGGGCTTGCCCGCGCGCCCGGTGGGCAACTGCGATCCCATGTTCTCGACGGCGTCTTCGTCCACCTTCATGGTCTCGAAGAACATCTCGGTGGGAACGAGGCCGGGAGCGATGCAGTTCACCCTGATCTTCTGCGGCGCGAGCTCCATGGCGAGCGTCTTGGTCATGTTGATCATGGCGGACTTCGTGGCGGCATAGGGCCCGGCGGTGGGAGAAGCGCCCCATGCGGCGACCGATGAGATGTTGATGATGTTTCCGCCCTCGGTCATCTGCTCGGCGGCGGCCTTCGCCCCCCACCAGGCGGTCTTCAGGTTGAGGTCGACCAGGGTGTCCCAGACTTCCTCGGGGGTGTCGACGAGGGCACGCTGGGTGCGGTCGAGATTGCCGCCGGCGTTGTTGACCCAGATGGTGAGCTTGCCGAGCTCGGCGACCGTGGCCTCGGCGAGGCGGTCGTTCGCCGGCCAGTCGAGGACATCCATGCCCACGGCGAGGGCGCGTCGGCCGCGTGCCCGGACCTCTTCCGCCACGGCCTCGACCTCGTGTGTCCGGCGGGCGGCGACGGCAACATCGGCTCCGGCTTCGGCGAAGGCCAGGGCGATACCGCGGCCGATGCCGCGGCCGCCGCCGGTGACGACGGCGACCTGCCCATCGAGCCGAAACTGGTCGAGAACGCCCACGCGGGCATCGTACGGTATCGACACGCTAGCGACGCCAGCGGCGCCGGACCCCGCGTCGCGGCCCCTGGATGGTGCGTACGAACGGTGGCGTCTCTATCCTGAGCGGACCGTGAACGAGGAGAGGCTCTCTTGACGCTTGATTTCGCGACCGCCGAGTTGCTTGCGCAGATGGCGGAGGGTGGCGGGAAGCCCCTGCACGAGAGCAGCGTCGAGGAGGCGCGGGCGCTCGGCGCGGGCCTCTCGGAGATGAACGGGCCAGCCCCCGACATGTTCCGCGTCGAAGAGCACCGGCTGGCGGTAGCGGGCGGCGAGGCGCCGCTGCGGATCCTGACCCCGCTCGAGCAGCCCGCGGGCGTCATCGTGTACTACCACGGGGGCGGCTGGGTCATCGGCACGATCGACGAGAGCGACACCGTGGCCCGCAAACTCGCTGAACGTACGTCCTGCTCGGTGGTCCTGGTCGACTACCGGCTTGCGCCGGAGCACCGCTACCCGGTCGCGGTCGACGACTCCTACGCGGCGCTTGAGTGGGTCGGCGAGCACCTGGCCGAGATCGCCGGGCCTGGCGCTCCCCTGTTCGTCGCCGGCGACAGCGCGGGCGGCAACCTGGCCGCCGTGACGGCGTTGCGGTCGCGCGACCGCGGAGGACCGGCGATAACGGCGCAGATCCTCATCTACCCCGTGACGGACGCCGATTTCGACCGGCCGTCCTACACCGATCCGGAGAACCAGCTGTTGCTGACCCGCGAGGCGATGGCCTGGTTCTGGGACCACTACGTCCCGGACGCGGCGCGGCGGATTGAACCGGACGCCTCGCCCCTGCGGGCAGCGGATCTCTCGGGGCTTCCGCCGGCGGTTGTCCTGACGGCCGAGTACGACGTGCTGCGCGACGAGGGCGAGGCATACGCCGAGCGGCTCCGGGAGGCTGGGGTTCCGGTGAATTTCCAGCGGTACGAGGGCCAGACGCACGGCTTCTTTACGCTGCTGATGCTGCACGGAAGCGAGCGAGGCTTCCAGCAGATCGTGAAGGCCGTGCGCGCGGCAATCTACGAGCGCTCCAGGGAATCCGCCAGGGCAGCGCAGTAGCCGACGAGGACACGCGAGGGGAGTAGTCTGAGGCGGGAGCCCAGGCAGACAACGCTCGACAAGGGAGAACAGTCATGACCACCGACACCCGCCAGGTTGAACTCGATGCTGTCGTCGTCGGCGCCGGATTCTCCGGCATGTACATGCTCCACCGGCTGCGCGACATCCTCGGTCTCTCGGCGCGAGTGTTCGAGGCGGGGGACGACGTCGGCGGAACCTGGTACTGGAACCGCTACCCCGGGGCTCGCTGCGACTCCGAGTCGTACCTCTACTGCTTCTCGTTCGACAAGGAGCTGGCCCAGGAGTGGACCTGGAGCGGCAAGTACCCGGAGCAGCCCGAGATCCTGCGGTACCTGACCCACGTTGCCGAGCGGTTCGACCTGCGCCGGGACATCCAGTTCGAGACACGGGTGACTGCGGCGCACTACCGCGAGGACCTGAGCCGCTGGGAGATCGAGACCGACCAGGGCGACCGCGTGCTCGCGCGCTACTTCATCACGGGAGTGGGGTGCATCTCGGCGGGCCAGGTCCCCAAGGTCGAGGGAATCGAGAGCTTCGAGGGCGAGTGGCACCACACGGGCTCGTGGCCGCAAGAGGGGGTCGACTTCACCGGCAAGCGCGTCGGAGTGATCGGCACCGGGTCGAGCGGGGTGCAGGCGATCCCGGTGATCGCGCGGCAGGCGGAGCACCTGACGGTCTTCCAGCGCACGCCGCAGTACACGATCCCGGCTCGCCACGGCACGGTCACGCCCGAATTCCTCGAAGAAGTCAAGGGGCGCTACGACGAGATCTTCGAGCAGACGCGCTGGTCGGCGGGCGGCACGCCCTACGGAGAGCCCGAGCGTTCGGCGCTGGATGTCGGCGATGAGGAAAGGCGCGAGATTTACGAGTCCGCCTGGGAGGAGGGCGGGTTCCGCTTCCTTCTCACGACCTTCAGCGACATCCGCGTCGACCGGCGGGCGAACGACACGGCGGCGGAGTTCATCCGTTCGAAAATCCGGGAGATGATCGATGACCCGGAGACGGCCGAGAAGCTACTGCCGCGCGACCACCCGTTCGGGTCGAAGCGCACGCTGATCGACACCAACTACTACGAGACCTACAACCGCGACAACGTGGACCTGGTCGACATCCGACACGCGCCGATCGAGGAGATCACGGCGAAGGGCCTCCGCACGCGAGACGGCGAATACGAGCTGGACGTCATCGTGTTCGCGACCGGCTACGACGGGATGACGGGCGCGTTCAACCGCATCGACATCCGGGGGAGGAACGGGGAGCGGCTCAAGGAGAAGTGGGCAGAGGGGCCGAGGGCGTACCTGGGACTCTCCCCCGCGGGATTCCCCAACATGTTCATGATCACCGGGCCGGGCAGCCCTTCGGTGCTGAGCAACATGCCGCCCACGATCGAGCAGCACGTCGAGTACGTCTCAGACTTCATCGCCTACATGCGGGAGCACGATGTGGAACCCGCCGAGGCGGACGCCGATGCCGAGGCGGCGTGGGTCGATCACGTGAACGAGACGGCGAACGAGACGCTCTACATGCTGGCGGACTCGTGGTACCTGGGGGCAAACATTCCCGGGAAGCCCCGGGTGTTCATGCCCTACGCAGGCGGCCTGGACGTCTACCGCGAGAAGTGCGACGAGATCGCAGCGGCCGGCTACGAGGGATACGTGCTCCGCGGACGGAAGCAGCCGGTCGAGGCCTGAGCGCGGGCGCTAGCCTCCTCCGGCCGACCCCTGCGTCCAGATGTGGTCGATTCGCGTGCGGTGGATGAACCACTCGCCGTCGACCTTCTTGTAGACGTCGTTGTAGACGCCGAGCAGACCAACGGGATTGGGGTTGTCCCCGAGCCCCAGGTCGAGCAGGAACCAGCTGCCGGTCGCGCTGTCCGGGCCGGTGAGCTGGACCCAGCCGTTCGTCGTCGCATGCATGAACGAGAAGGGCTTGGAGGCGCTACCGGCGACCTTCCGGTACTGCTCCCGGATCTCGTCGCGGCCGACCCAGTCGCCATAGGGCAGGTCGTCGCTGAATTCGCAGACGGCGTCCTCGGTGAAGAGCATGGCCATCTCGTCCGTGCGGAGGCCGTCGAACAGCTGCGAGTAGAGGACCCTGAGCTGCTTGATGGCTTCGGTTTCGAGATGCTCTTCGAGAGTTGGTGGCTTCACGCCCATGATGCGTCGCTCCTCTTGAGGTGTGGCGGGCAGGATACCGCCACGGAGGGGCTGCGGCGCAGGCTGGGGGCGAAGAAGCCGTCAGTTGAGGTTGGGGAGGCGCGACCAGACGTCCTGCTGCTCGAAGAGGAGGTCGTGCATCTCCCAGAACTTGCCCTGCTCGCCGGCGCAGTGGGCGGCAACGTGGGCGGCGGGGGCGTTCGGGTGGATCTGCGTCAGGGGGAAGTGGAGGAAGGCGAGGGCGACGTCGTCGCCAATGAGGTCGCGGAGCTGTGGGAGGGTGTCGTCGTACCAGCGCCGGCAGAAGGGGCACTGGAAGTCGCTGAACTCGACGATCATGACGCGGGCGGCGGGGCTGCCCTCGATGGCGACGCCGGCGACGTCGGGCCGCTGGGCCACGATGGCGAAGCCGGGGGGATCGCGGCGGGCAAGCACTTGCAGCTCTTCGGAATACTCCTCGATGGACGAGGGGCTGCCGGCCAGCTCGGCGGCGATGACCTCGGCGAACACCCACGCGGGCTGCGCGCCGGAGATGAACTTGTCGTTGATGAAGAAGGTGGGCGTGCCGTTGACGCCCAGGGCGACCCCTCGCTGCAACTGTTCGACGACGGCCTCCTCGGCGGCGGCGGACTGGAAGCACTGCCCGAAGCTCGCGACGTCCAGCCCGAGGGACTCGGCGTAGGCGTCCAGGGCGTCGCGGAGAGTCGTCGGCTCCTGCTCGGTTCCTTCCCGGGCAGGAGCGCCCCCCTGGGCGGCGGACCCGCTGCGGTCGGCGGCTTCGGAGAGGGAATCGGCGGCATCGGCAAGGGACTGTGCGGAGGCCGAGAGCGACTCGGCGGAGTCCGAGAGGGAGTCGAGGGCGGGAGCGACCGGGGGGGAGGACTCGGAACCGTCGTCGGTCACGACGATGGCGACCACGATGGCGGCGGCGCCGAGGAGGATGGCGAGCGGGGTGAGGAAGTGGGACCACACGGGTGGAGGGGGCGGTCCCGGATCGTCCGGAGGAAAGGTCACCTCGCGATCCTAGCGCGGGCGGTGCTTCGCGCGAACGGTGGACGGCATGGAAACCGGTCGCCCTAGAAGACGGCGACAGGGTTGACGGCGCTCCCCGTGCCCCCTTCGAGGCGAAGGGGCTGGACGCTGAGGAAGAACTCCCAGCGATTGAGGCGCTCGCAGGTCCGGGCGAGGGCTTCGAGGTCGCAGTTGTCGATGAGGTGCACGCCCATCGCAACCATCGCGATCATGTGGACGGGGACGGGGATGGCCTCGTAGCCGCTGGACCCCGCCTCCTGGGCGGTATCGGCGCCGATGACGGCGACCTCGCGCTCGTGCAGCCAGGGCAGGGAGGCGACGTGCCATCCTCCCGAGGAAGCGGGGCCGTCCGGCTCCTCGCGCTGGCGGCGGCCCTTGCCCGTGCGCAGGAGGACGATATCGCCCGTGGAGACGCGCACGCCCTGCCGCTCTTCGGCGGCCTCCAGGTGCTCCGGGAAGACGCCCTCGCCCGGTTCGAGCCAGGGGCGTCCGTCTAGGGCGGGGATGTCCATGAGGACGCCGCGGGTGACGATGCCGTCGCCAAGCTCGGTGACGGCGAAGTGGGAGGCGCCCTGCTGAGCGGTCACGAGATCGGCGGGCTTGCCGTTGTACATCTTGCCGTCCCAGAAGATGTGACTGAGGCCATCGAGGTGGGTGACGGTGGCCCCGTGGAAGGCAAGGCTCATGACCTCGAGTGCGGCGCCGCCGCGGCCGAACACGAGGGGGTCGCGCCCGGTGGCGACCATGTAGCGCTGGGGCACGCCGAAGAGGTGGTCGGGGCGGGGGGCGGTGCCGATGTCCCAGGCGCAGGAGACGGAGATGCCCTCGCGAACGAGGGAGGCCGCATCCCGTCGCTTCCCGGGGGTGATGTAGTTGAGTGCGCCCAGCTGGTCGTCGGGGCCCCAGCGGTCCCAGTTGGAGAGCGAATCGAAGTAGCCGAGGACCTCGGACTGGGTCGGGGGGTGCTCGGAGCTAGTCACGTGGTCCTCCCTTCGGGCGCGTGGCTCGCAGGGTACCCGGTGCGGCGGAGGGGGGTGCAGCGACGGTCAGAACTGCCTGTAGGCGCGGTGGCGCATGACGATGCTCTGGACGATGCCGAGCCCGATGAAGAGGGTGAGGAGGGAGCTGCCACCCTGGCTCACGAAGGGGAGGGGGAGGCCTGTCACGGGGAAGATGCTGAGGTTCACGGCGATGTTGATGTAGGCCTGCATGAGGATCATGATCACGACCCCCGAGGCCACCAGCTGACCGGGGATGTCGCCCGCGATCTGGGCCGCTCGAATCCCTCGCATCAATAAGAGGATGAAGAGGGCAAAGAGGGCCATTGCCCCCACGAAGCCGAGCTCTTCGCCGAGCACGCTGAAGATGAAGTCCTTGGTCTTCACCTTGAGGAAGTCGAGCTGGGTCTGCTCGCCGTTGGTGAGACCCTTGCCGAAGAGCTGGCCCGATCCCACCGCGATCTGCGACTGGATCGGGTTGTAGCCGGCGTCGAGGGGGTCCTCCTCGGCATCGAGGAGCACGGAGATGCGCTCGATCTGGTAGTCGGCCACGGTGAACGTCCAGAGGAAAGGGAACAGGGCGAGGAAGACGGCGCCGAAGAAGAGGAGGTGGCGCCGCTGGATACCCGCGACCACGACCATGCCCAGCCAGATGGCGGCGAAGATGATGCTCGTGCCGAGGTCGGGCTGGGTGAAGACGAGGAGGAGCACCGGGGCGGTGATGGCGAGGGAGCCCCCAAGCACGCGCAGGTCGCGGGCATCGCCGCCCTGTTCGCTGAGGAAGCGGGCGAGCAGGAGCACGGTCGCGATCTTGGCGAACTCGGATGGCTGGAACTGGACCGGGCCGAAATCGAACCAGCGTGTCGAGCCGAACTCCGTCTGGCCGATGGGGATGAGCACGAGGAGCAGCAGGATGGAGGCGCCGTAAAGCCACCAGGCGTAGTGCAGGAGCGCGTGGTAGTCGATCCTCGAGATGATGAACATCGCGCCGATGGCGATGAAGGCGAAGAGCCCCTGCCGCACGACGGGGTTCTGGAGGCTGGCGGAGGGGCCGTCGTAGGAGCCGAGGCTGCCGCTGTAGATGAGCACGAGCCCGTAGCCGACGAGGGCAAGCGCGGCCAGCGCGAGGATCGCATCGAATCGATCCCAGGCTCGAAGGGTGCCCTCGACTCCAAACCGACTCATGGGGCCACGTTCTCCATGAAGAAGCCGATGATGTCGGCGGCGATGGGAGCGGCCTTGGTCCCGCCGACCCCGAGGTCATAGAAGACCGTGACGACGACCTGGGGGTTGTGATACGGGGCGAAGCCGGTGAACCAGGCTCGCTCCTTGGTCACTCCATCCTCGGGATCGACGAACTCGGCGGTGCCGGTCTTGCCGGCGACGAGGAGGTCGGGAAGGGCGGCGCGGCTGGCGGCGCCGTCGATGACGGACTGGCGCATCCCCTGGCGGATGACGGCAAGATGTTGCTCATCGACGGGCACACGCTCGCGGGTTGGCTCGGTCGTGGAGACGACGGACCCGTCGGCGGCGAGCACCTGCCTGGTCACGTACGGCTTCAGGAGATCGCCGCCGTTGGCGATGGCGGCGGTCGCGACGGCGATCTGCAGGGGCGTGGCGGTCACGTCACCCTGGCCGATGCCCATGAAGCACGTGTCGGCGAGGTACCAGTCGCGGTCCTCGGGGTTGAAGAGGGGGCCGCTGCGGACGCGGCGCTTCCACTCGGGGCTGGGGATGACGCCCGACGACTCGGTGCTGGCGATGTCGAGCCCTGTGACCTGGCCGAGCCCGAAGCTGCGGGCGTAGTAACCGAGGACGATAGCCGACTGCTCGATGTTGGCTCCAAGCCCGTCGATCCCCTCCCCGGGAATCCCGCAGGAAGCCATGTAGAAGTAGATGTTGGAAGACCAGGAGATGGCGCCGATGAGATCGAGCTCGCCGTGGACGCGCCAGTCGTAGAAGTAGTAGGGCTGGCCGTCCTCGCCGATGAATTCGAGCACCGTGCTGTCGACGTTGCGCTGGGTATAGCGCGTGATGTTGCCCTCCTCGAGGGCGGCGGCGGCGGTGATGATCTTGAAGGTGGAGCCGGGGGCAACGGGGCTGAGGGCCTGGTGCAGCAAGGGGATGCGGGGATCGTCCAGCAGCCGCTGGTACTCCTCGCCGGGATCGGGGAGCGAGAAGATGTTGTTGTCGTACGTGGGCACGGAGACGATGGCGTAGACCTCGCCGGTGACCGGGCTCATCACGACCGCAGCGGCGGTGGTGGCCTCGCCCATGGTGTTGGTGAGCAGCTCGTACACGTAGCGCTGCAGGTCTGAATCGATGGAGAGGAGAACGCCCTGGCCGCCCTCGGGCTCGGTGCTCTCGATGGTGGTGACGAGGTCGCCGAAGGCGTCGACTTCCCTGATCGCGCGGCCGGGGACGCCCCGAAGGATAGCCTCGTAGCGCGCCTCGACACCCACCTTGCCCACCGCCTCGTTAAAGGCGTACCCATCCTCCTGGAGGACGCGCCACTCGTCGGGCGACTGCGGCCCCACGTAGCCGAGGATGTGGCTGAACTCGGCCCCGCCGGGATAGTCGCGCCGGGGCTCGACCGAGAGGGTGACGCCGGGGAGGTCGGCGGCGACCTGCTGGAGCATGAGGGCGACAGGCCGGTCGAGGGCGCGGGCGATGGGGACGGGCAGGTCGCGCTGGCCGCGGTCCTCGGCCGCGGTCACGGCCTCCTCGATCTGGAGAGCAGGCACACCGAGCAGGTCCTCGAGGTAGAGGTAGAGGCGGTAGCGATCGGTGGGGCTCTCCGGCAGGAAGCTCGGGGTGATCATGGCGGCGAAGGAGCCGCTGTTCGTTACGAGCGGCTGTCCCTTGCGGTCGTAGATCAGGCCCCGGGTGGGGCTGACGCTCTCGACGACGATGCGGTTACGCTCGGAGCGCTCGGCGTACTCGGCGCCATCGACGAGCTGCATCTGCGCGAGTCGCGCCCCGAGGACGACGAAGAGCACGACCACGGCGATGCGCAGCACGCCCACGTTGCCGCGGGGCCGGTTGCGGCTGAGGCCGGGGTCGACACGGCGATCGCCAACGAGACTCATCGCTCAGAACTCCGCCTCTTCGAGGTTGAGCGAGTGCGTGGGCAGGCGGACCTGGCGGCAGAGGAAGTAGCCAACCGAGAGGAGGGCGGCATCGAAGGCGGCGCCGGGCAGGAGGATGCTAGTCACGAGCGAGCCCAGGTCGGGGCTCGCGCCGGAGGTGATGGCGACGGTCGCGAAGACCAGGCGGGTCCAGACGGCGGCGCCGACAGCCATCACGAGGGCGAGGGCGTAGGGCGTCTGGGGGATGGCCCGCTGCCGTTGGATCCACGCCGCGCAGGGCAGGAGGGGCAGGTAGGCGAGCACCAACCACTCGTACTCGACGTTGGTGGAGAAGCCGAGGAAGAGCACGAGGACCGGCAGTCCAACCATGACGGCGCCCGGGCCGGCAAAGATGGCGAGCAGGAGCAGAACCACCACGGGAAGCTCGACGACGACCCCGGCGAGCGGGAAGAAGGGCGCGATGGCGACCTGGGCGAGGACTGTCGCCAGGATCAGCAGCACCAACAGCGCGGCCCGCACTACTCTTCAACCTCGAAGCGCGCCGGGGTGAAGCTGATCATGACGAGGACGGTGCGCGTGGTGGAAATCCGTACGGTCGTCTGGAGGCGCACGGTGGGGAAGGGGTCCTGGGAGTCGCCGAGGATGGCCGTCACCTCACCGATGGGGATGTCGGGGGGATAGGCGCCACCGAGGCCCGACGTCACGACGGTATCGCCGATATTCACGCTGCCCTCGACGAGATCGAAGCTGATGGCGCCGCCATCGCCCTTGGCGATGCCATCGGCGGGGCTGCCGAGGACCTGCGCCGCGACGCTGCTTCGGCTATCGGTCAGGAGGCGGATGAACGAGCTTCCGGGGAGGGCTTCCGTGACGGTGCCGATGAGCGTTCCCTGGGTCGAGAGGACGGGATTCCCCACCGCGACACCGTGGTCGGAGCCCCGGTCGATGCGCAGCTCGCGGGTGAGGGGTCCCTGGATGCGGCTGAGAACGCCCGAGGTGAGCAGCACCACCGCCGGGTCGGCGGTGACCGGACCGAGGGCTTCCTCAAGTTCGGCGAGACGGAAGCTGTCGGCGCGGAGCGCGGCGTTCTCGTTGCGGAGGCTCTCGTTCTCGCTCAGGAGGCGACGGTTCTCCTCCTGCAGGCGGTCGACGTCGCCGACGTCACCGAAGAAGTCGGCGACGGGCTGGAAACCGGAGGAGAGTCCCTCCTCGGCAGGGCCGGTCACGCGCAGGAAGACATCCTGGACCGGGTCGAGGAGGCCCGCCCGCCCGATGATCGCGAGCAGGACGGCGAGAGCGACCATGGCCCCGACCCAGTACGTGTAGCGACTGAAGAACAGCATGCGGCGACCGCTTCGAGGCTAGCGCCGAGCCCTTCCCGAGTCGAACTGCTGCTCGACGGTGCTGCTCGCCTCGATCTCATCGAAGATGGCGCCGGCGCCGCGAACGACGCAGAGCAACGGGTCCTCCGAGACGTAGACGGGGAAGCGGGTCTCCTGGCTAATGCGCCGGTCGAGCCCGCGCAGGAGGGCGCCGCCGCCGGCGAGGGCGATGCCGTGCGCCATGAGGTCGCTGACGAGCTCGGGAGGGGTGACCTCGATGGAGGAACGGACGGCCTCGACGATCTGGCTGACGGCGCCGGCGAGGGCGTCCCGCAGCTCGATGGTGCTGACCTCGACCGCCCTGGGGAGGCCGGTAGCCTGATCGCGGCCGCGGAGGGTGACGGATTCCTCGGTATCGAGGGGAGCCGCCGAGCCGGCCACCTTCTTCACCTCCTCGGCGGTGCGCTCGCCGATGAGGAGGTTATGCACCTGGCGGGCGTAGGCGACGATGCTGCGGTCCATCTCGTCGCCGGCGACGCGGATGGAGCGGCTGACGACCATGCCCCCGAGGGAGATGACCGCGACCTCGGTGGTGCCGCCGCCGATGTCGACGACCATGCAGCCGGACGCCTCCATGACGGGCAGGCCCGAGCCGATGGCGGCAGCGAGGGGCTCCTCGATGAGGAAGCAGGAGCGGGCGCCCGCGCTCAGGGCGGCGTCGTGCACGGCGCGCTTTTCGACCTCCGTCACGCCGCTGGGAATGCCGACGACGACCCGGGGCTGGGCGAGGAAGGATCGGTCCTGCACGGCGCGGATGAAGTAGCTCAGCATCCGCTCGGTGACTTCGAAGTCGGAGATCACGCCGTCGCGCAGGGGGCGGACGGCGACGATGTTGGCGGGGGTGCGGCCGACCATGCGCTGGGCCTCCTCGCCAATCGCGAGGATGCGCTTCGAGGTGCGATCGATGGCGACAATCGAGGGCTCGATGATGACGATGCCGCGGCCCCGGACCATGACGAGCGTGTTCGCCGTGCCCAGGTCGATGGCGATGTCGTGGGACAGGAAGCCGAAGAGCCGCGAGATGGGGCCGAGGCGTGCCACAAGACCGGTCCTGTCGCAGGCCTGGCCTGCGTTCTACGAGTAGGCGCTGCGACTCAGTATAGGGCAGGCGGCCCGGCAGCCCCGCGCCCTGGAGGGGTCAGGGAAGGTTGGCGAGGCCCTCGACGTGAACGAACAGGAAAAGGGCTTCCGGGTCGCGCGCCCAGGCGCGCCAGCCGGCGGCGATGCGCTCCAGGTCGTCGCGCGTGGCGAGGCCGTAGGCGAGGGCTTGCTCGGCAAGGGCGGAGGTGGTGATCCGCTCTGCCCAGGAATCTCCCCAGTTCAGGACTTCGGGCGGGTCGCGCATTATCGCCACGGTGGTCGAGATCTCGACCTGCTCGTAGCCGGCGCGGGCCATCCAGGAGGCGATGCGCCGCCCCGCGTTGGCGTCCGCCCCGTTGCGGCGCACGACCTCGGTGTAGAGGGCGCGCCACTCCTCGATGGCCTCGGTGCGGGGGTGGCTGATCATCGTCTGGTAGTCGGAGTCGCGGGCGGCCACATACCCGCCGGAACGGACCACGCGGCCCATCTCGCGCAGGGCGGCGGCGGGATCGGCGAGGTGCTGCATGAGCTGGTGGGCGTAGGCGACATCGAAGGAACCGTCGTCGTAGGGGAGGGCGTAGACGCTGCCCTCCTCGAAGCTGAGGTTGTCGACGCCCTGCGCGAGGTCGCGCGCCGTCTCGAGTACGGAGGGCTCGGCATCGATGCCGACGACCTCGCCCGGGGCGACGTACTTCACGAGACCGGCGGTGATCGAGCCGGGGCCACAGCCCACATCGAGCAGGCGCATCCCGGGGCGCAGGTGGGGGATCAGGAAAGCAGCCGCCTCCTCGGCCGTGCGGCGGCTGTGCTGGGCGACAACCGACGCGTGGTGGCCGTGGGTATAGGTGTCCCGCGGAGAGGCGTCGCTCATGGCAGCGCCATTGTGGACGTTCGGGGGCTTCGGGTCAGGACTCGCCGTCCGCCGCTTCGTGCTCCGTGCGAATGCGATCGAGGGCGGGCGGGCCCTCTTCGAGGACCGCCAGGTACTGCTCCTCGGTGAGGAGCAGCGTGCCCAGCTTCTCGGCTCGCGTGAGCTTGCTGCCGCCGGGGTCGGCGCCGGTGACAAGGAAGTCGGTCTTCTTCGAGACGGACCCCGTGACGGACGCCCCGGCGTCCTTCGCGCGAGACTCTGCGTCCCCGCGGGTCATCGAGTCGAGCTTTCCGGTAATGACGACGGAGAGACCGGCGAGCAGGTCGCTGGCAGGCTCGACGACATCACCGGCCATGTTGACGCCGGCCTCGCGCAGACGGCGGACGATGTCGCGGTTCAGGTCGCGCTCGGCCCAGCGGGCGATGCTGCGGGCGACGACGGGGCCAACGCCCTCGACTTCCTGAAGGGCTTCCTCGCCCGCGTCGAGGATGGCGTCAAGCTCGCCGTAGCGCTCGGCGAGCAGGCGCGCGGTCTCGGCGCCCGTGTGGCGGATGCCGAGAGCGAAGATGAGGTTGGGGAGGGGCCGCTCCTTGCTGAGGCGGATGCCCTCGATCAGGTTCGACGCGTTCTTCGGGCCGAAACCGCGATCCTCAATGCGGAGCTGGGCCAGCTGGGCAACGCCGGGCTCAACGCCGTCCTCCTCCCAGGACGCGACACGCCGCTGGTTCTCGTCTCGCTCCTGCCAGCGGGCGATGCTGCGGGCGACGACAGGCCCGATGCCCTCCGCCTCCTGCAGCGCCTCCTCCTCCGCTTCGAGAACGTCCGCGACGCTCCCGAAGTGGCGCACGAGGGTGGCGGCGCTCTTCTCGCCGATGTGCTGGGGAAGGGTGAGCGACTCGAGCTGCCCGGAGGTGAGGTCGTAGATGTCGGCGACGTCGCTCACGAGCTCTTCACGGAAGAGGACGTAGGAGAGGCGCTCGCCGAGACCCTCGATGTCCATGGCGCCGCGCGACGCGAAGTGCTCGACGAGACGGACCTGCTGCTGGGGGCAGGCGAGATTGGGGCAGTAGGAGTCGGCGGCGTCCTCCTCGCGCTCGATAGGGGTAGTGCAGGCGGGGCAGATCTCCGGCATCGCAAAGACGCGCTCGCTGCCATCACGAAGGCTGACGACGGGCGCGACCACCTGGGGAATGACGTCTCCGGCGCGCTGGACGATGACGGTATCGCCAATGCGGACGTCCTTGCGGTGGATGTCCTGCTCGTTGTGGAGGGTCGCCATCTGGATGCGGGCGCCGCCTACGACGACCGGCTCGAGTACGGCGAAGGGGTTGAGCGCGCCCGTGCGGCCTACGTTCACGGCGATGTCGAGGAGCTTCGTGGTGCGTTGCTGGGGCGGGAACTTGAAGGCCGTCGCCCACCGGGGCTCGCGACCGACGACGCCCAGCCGGTCCCACTCGGTCGTGTCATCGATCTTGATGACGACCCCGTCGATGTCGTAGTCGAGTCGCTCACGGCGCTGGCCCCACCAGGAGACGCGCTCCGAGACTGCGGCGAGGTTGCCGTGCCGCTGCGCGTCGTTGTTCACGCGGAACCCGAGGTCGGCGAGCCAATTCAGCCGCTCGATGTGGCTGGAGGGCACGGGCCCCTCGCTCCAGCCCACCTGGTAGACGTAGATGGAGAGAGGCCGCTGGGCGGTGATAGTGGGGTCGAGCTGGCGCACGGCGCCCGCGGCAGAATTCCGCGGGTTTGCGAAGAGCGGTTCGCCGCGCTCGGCCCGTTCCGCATTCATGCGCTCGAAGCCGCTCTTCGTCATGTAGACCTCGCCGCGCACCTCGAAGGCGGAGGGGAAGTCGCCCGTGAGGGCGAGGGGGATGGTGCGGATGGTGCGGAGGTTGGGAGTGATGTTCTCGCCCCGACGGCCGTCGCCGCGGGTGGCGCCCTGCACGAAGCGTCCGCCTTCGTAGGTGAGGGAGATGGCGAGGCCGTCGATCTTCGGCTCCGTCGCGAGGGCAAAGTCGTCGCGGCCGGCGCGCTCGGCGGCGCGACGGTGCCAGTCGGCAAGGTCCTCGCCCGTGCTGGCGTTGGAGAGGCTGAGGAGGGGGGCGCGATGCTCGACGGTCGAGAACGCTTCGAGGGGGGTTGCGCCGACGCGCTGGGTTGGGGAGTCGGGCGTGATGAGCTCGGGAAAGGCCTGTTCGAGATCACGTAGCTCGTTCAGGAGCTCGTCGTACTCGCCGTCGCTGATCTCGGGCGCGTCGAGCACGTAGTAGCGGTGGTTGTGGTGGTTGATGAGCGAGCGCAACTCCTCGCTGCGGAGTCGCGCCTCGTGCTGGGTGTCAGCCATCCGTGCATCAATTTTATCGCGCGAGGCAGCGGCGCTCGACCGGTCTGGGCGACTAATGACGATAGGGGAAGGAGGCCGCACACTGGCCGTATGGGCGCCAATCCCTCCCTCGTGGTGGTGGACTACGACGCGGGCAACCTGCGCAGCGTCGAACGGGCGCTCGCGCACGTGGGCGTGGACGCGGCGATCACCGCCGACTGGGCGGACGTCAGCCGCGCGGACGGCGTGATCCTGCCGGGCGTGGGAGCAGCCTCGGACACGATGGCGAAGCTCGGTGAGCGCTCGCTGACGGAGCCCCTGCGGGAGTACGTGGCCTCGGGGCGGCCGTTCCTCGGCATCTGCATGGGGCTGCAGGCGCTGCTCGACCACTCGGACGAGGGGGGCGGGCAGGAATGCCTCGGCCTGCTGCCGGGGAACGTGCGCCACTTCGGCTTCGACCACCTGAAGGTGCCGCACATGGGCTGGAACCAGGTGACGTGGCTGCGGGAGCACCGCATCACGAGCGGCATCCCCAGCGGCTCGTACTTCTACTTCGTGCACAGCTTCTACCCGGACCCGGCAGACCCCGAGCTGGCGCTCGGCGAGACGACGTACGGCTTCACGTTCCCGAGCGTGCTCGCCCGCGAGAACATGGTGGCGACGCAGTTCCACCCGGAGAAGAGCGGCGAGGCGGGGCTGGCGATCTACACGAACTTCGCGAACTGGGTGCGCGAGGCAGCGTGAGCTTCGAGGTGATTCCGGCGATCGATATCCGCGGGGGGCGGTGCGTGCGCCTCACCTACGGTGACTACGACCGGGAGACCACCTACGCCGACGACCCGGCGGCGGTGGCCCGAGAGTGGGAGGCGCAGGGGGCGGAGCGGCTGCACGTTGTCGACCTCGATGGGGCGAAGGAAGGCCGCCCCGTAAACGACACAGAGGTCGCGGCTATCTGCGAGGCGGTCGGCATTCCGGTCGAGGTGTCGGGGGGGTTGCGCACGATCGAGGACATCGAGGGTGCGGTGGAGCGCGGGGCGGAACGCATCCAGCTCGGAAGCGCCGCCGTGCGCAACCCGGACCTCGTGAACCTGGCGTCGGAGCGCTTCCCGGGGATGCTCGTGGTGGCGATCGACACGCGCGCGGGCGAAGCGCTCACCGAAGGGTGGCGCGAGGGCTCCGGGACCGACGGGCTGACCCTGGCGCGGGAGATGGTGGAGCGGGGCGCGCCCCGCATCATGGTGACGGACATCGGGCGGGACGGGGCGCTGGCGGGGCCGAACGTGGAGCTGGCGGCGGAGTTCGCGGCAGCGCTGCCGGTGCCGGTCGTGGCCTCGGGCGGCGTCACGACGGCGGACGACCTGCGGGCGCTGGCGGAGACGGGCTGCGAGGGCGCGATCGTGGGCAAGGCGCTCTACGAGCGGCGCTTCACGATGGCCGAGGCGCTGGAGGCGGTGGCGGCATGCTGACGAAACGGATCATCCCCTGCTTCGACGTGGACCGCGGGCGCGTGGTGAAGGGCGTCTCCTTCGTGGAGCTGCGCGACGCGGGCGATCCGGTCGAGCTGGCCAAGCTGTACGACGCGGAGGGCGCGGACGAGCTCGTATTCCTCGACATCACCGCCTCCTCCGACAACCGCGCCACGGTGTACGACATGGTGTCGGCGACGGCGGACCAGGTGTTCATCCCGTTCACGGTGGGAGGCGGCATCCGCACGACCTCGGACATGAAGACGATGCTGGAGCTGGGAGCAGACAAGGTCAGCATCAACACGGCGGCGGTGAACGACCCGGACCTCGTGAACGAGGGCGCCTACCGCTTCGGGAGCCAGTGCATTGTCGTGGCCATCGACGCGAAGGGCGTGGGCGAGGGCTGGGAGGTCTACACGCACGGGGGGCGCACACCCACGGGCATCGACGCCATCGCGTGGGCGCGGGAGGTGGTGGAGCGGGGCGCGGGCGAGCTGCTCGTGACGAGCATGGACACCGACGGCCACCAGAGCGGGTACGACATCCCCATGCTGCGCGCGATGAGCGAGGTGGTGAACGTGCCCGTCATCGCCTCCGGGGGCGCGGGCGGCCCGGACCACATGGCGGAGGCGCTGACGGAGGGGAAGGCGGACGCGGTGCTGGCGGCGAGCATCTTCCACTTCGGGACGTACTCGATCCGCGAGGTGAAGGACGCGCTCTCGGAGCAGGGGATCGCGATGCGTCCGGTGGCCGATCGCGACTGAGGCCGGGGCGAGCACAGCGCCTCCCTCGGGTATGCTCGAAAGCAGCGAACACGCCTGGCCCGGAGCGCGCCCATGCCCCTCACCTTCGACGAACACGACCGCATTCCCGCCATCGTCCAGGACGCCGAGACGAAGCAGGTGCTGATGCTTGGCTGGATGAATCGAGAGTCGCTGGACCACACCTTCGCGACGGGGCACGTGACGTTCTGGAGCCGGAGTCGGGACGAGCTCTGGGAGAAGGGCTTGACGAGCGGGAATTTCCTCAACTTCGTCAGCCTGCACAAGAACTGCGAGGACAACTCGCTGCTGGTGATGGCGCGGCCGGAAGGGCCGACGTGTCACACGAACAACGTGACGTGCTACTACCGCGAGGTCGACCGCGAGCACGACCTGCCATGAGCGACGCCTGGTCTCCAGGCAAGCCGGACTACACGGCGCTGGACCTGCCGGCCCCTCCGCCCGACCGCCCGTACGTCATCGCGAACACGGTGATGTCGGCGGACGGCAAGAGCGTGATCGAGGGCACTGAGCGGGGCATCGGCTCGGCAGTGGACCAGCGGCTCATGCGCGAGCTGCGGGTGAACGCGGACGTCGTCCTGAACGGAGCGGGAACGCTGCGGGCGAGCGGCACCTCCTCGCGGCTGGGCGACGAGGCGCTGGAGGCGATCCGGATCGCGCGGGGCAAGCCGCGGACACCCATCGCGGCGGTCGTGAGCCGGGGGGGCGAGCTGCCGCTGGAGCGCCCGTTCTTCACGGCACGGGACTTTCCGGCGGTGATCTACCTGTCGGAGGCGGCGCCGGCGGAGCGACGCGGCGCGATCGAGGCCACGGGACGGCCCGTCGTTACCCTCGGGGAGGGGCGGGAGTTCGCCGAGATGCTGCTTCACATGCGGCAGGAGCTGGGAGCAGATGTGCTGCTCGTCGAGGGCGGCCCGACTGTCTACGCGGAGCTGTACGCGCTCGACGCCATCGACGAGGCGTTCGTGACGCTGGGGCCGGTGGTGGTGGGCGGCGCGGACACGTTGACGGCGGTCGCAGGCGAGGCGTTCACGCGAGGGACGGCGAAGCGCCTCGCGCTGCTATCGGCCCACGCGAACCCGGAGACGGACGAGGTCTACCTGCGGTACCGGGTGCGGCGCTAGCTGGCGACGGCTGCTTCGGCTTCCTGCGCGCGGGGCTTCGGCTTGCGCTTGCGGGGCTTCCGTTTGGGGAGGGTGCCGGCGGCTTCGAGGAGGGGGCGGAGGTAGCGGCCGGTGGCGCTGTCGCGGTTGCGGGCAATGTCCTCGGGGGGGCCCTCGGCGAGGAGCTTGCCGCCCCGGTCACCGCCGTAGGGGCCGAGGTCGATGACGTGGTCGGCGGACTTGATGACGTCGAGGTGGTGCTCGATGACGACGACGGTGTTGCCGCCGTCGGCGAGGCGCTGGAGCACGTCGAGGAGGTGGTGGACGTCCTGGAAGCTGAGGCCGGTGGTGGGCTCGTCGAGGACGTAGAGCGTCTTGCCGGTGGAGCGGCGGGCAAGCTCACTGGCGAGCTTGATCCGCTGGGCCTCGCCGCCGGAGAGGGTGGTGGCGGGCTGGCCGAGGCGGATGTAGCCGAGGCCGGTGGCGTCGAGGGTGCTGAGGATGCGCTTGACGCGGGGGAAGCGGTCGAAGTGTTCGAGCGCCTCGGCAACGGTCATGTCGAGGACTTCGGCAATGTTCTTCCCGCGGAAGTGGATCTCGAGGGCTTCGCGGTTGTAGCGGTGGCCGTGGCAGACCTCGCAGGGGACGGTGACGTCGGGGAGGAACTGCATCTCGACGAGCTTGTAGCCGTCGCCCGAACACTCCTCGCAGCGGCCTCCCTTCACGTTGAAGCTGAAGCGTCCGGGCTTGTAGCCGCGGGCGCGGGCTTCGGGCACGGAGGCGAAGAGCTCGCGGATGACGGTGAAGACGCCGGTGTAGGTGGCGGGGTTGGAGCGGGGGGTACGTCCGATGGGGGACTGGTCGATGTCGACGATCTTGTCGAGGTGCTCGAACCCTTCGATGGCGTCGTGAGCGCCGGGGCGCTGGCGTCCGTTCTGGAGGACGTTGACCGCGCGCTTCACGAGGACTTCGGTGATGAGCGACGACTTCCCTGAGCCGGAGACGCCGGTGACGACCACGAACTTGCCGAGGGGGACGGCGACGTCGAGGTTCTTGAGATTGTTCTCGCGGGCGCCGCGAATGACGAGCTCCTCCCCGTTGCCGGGACGGCGTTCCCCGGGCGTGGGGATGGTGCGCCGGCCGGAGAGGTAAGCGCCGGTGATGCTGTCCTCGCACTCGAGGATGGCGCCGATGGAGCCCTCGGCGACGACGTTGCCGCCGTCGCGACCCGCCTCCGGACCGAGATCGATGATGTGGTCGGCAGCGCGCATGGTGGCCTCGTCGTGCTCGACGACCATGACGGTGTTGCCGAGGTCGCGCAGACGCTCGAGGGTACGGATGAGGCGGTCGCCATCGACGGGGTGGAGGCCGATGGAGGGCTCATCGCAGATGTAGAGGACGCCCATGAGGGCGGACCCGATCTGGGTGGCGAGACGGATGCGCTGGGATTCGCCGCCGGAGAGGGTGCCGGAGGCGCGGTCGAGCGTCAGGTATTCGAGCCCGACATCGATGAGGAACTGCAGGCGTGAGCGGATCTCCTTGAGGATCTGGCGGGCGATCGTCTGCTCGCGCTCGGTGAGGGGCGTCTCGGGAGCGGCGAGGGCGTCGAACCAGCGCAGCGTCTCGGAGATGCTGCCGTGCGTGATATCGACCACCGTTCGCTCGTCGATGCGGACGCCGAGGGCCTCGGGGCGGAGGCGCTGGCCGTCGCAGCCGGGGCAGGGAACGGCGCCCATGTAGCGCTCGATGTCGCTGCGGACGTAGTCGGAGTCGGTCTCCTTGTGACGGCGCTGGAGGTTGTTGACCACGCCCTCGTAGCGGGCGTCGTAGTAGCGAGTGCGGCCGTAGTCGTTGGTGAAGCGCAGGTGCAGCTTCTCCTCGCCGCTGCCGTAGAAAATGACGCTGAGCTGGTCCTCGTTCAGATCGCGGATGGGAGTGTCGATGCCAAAGCCGTAGTGCTCGGCGACGGCTTCGAGGAGGCGGTAGTACCAGGGCTGTCCGCTGCGCGCCTTGGAGAACGGCTCGATGGCGCCCTCGGCGATCGTCTTCGTGCGGTCGGGGATGACGAGTGCGGGATCGACCTGCATCTCGACGCCGAGGCCGGTGCAGCGCGAGCAGGCGCCGTGGGGGCTGTTGAAGCTGAAGGTTCGCGGTTCGATCTCGCCGAAGGAGAAGCCGTCGTAGGGGCAGGCGAAGTGCTCGCTGAAGATGCGCTCGGGCGCTTCCTCCTCGCCGGCGCGGGGGACGGTGGCGACGTGCATGACGCCCTGCCCGGCGGTCAGCGCCGTCTCGACGGACTCGGCGAGGCGGAGGCCGGCAGCGTCGCTCTCGCCCGGTTCGGGCACGACGACACGGTCGACGACGACATCGATGTCGTGGCGCTTGTTCTTGTCGAGTTCGATGGCCTCGTCGAGGTCGCGCACCTCGCCGTCGATGCGAACGCGGACGAAGCCCTGGCGGCGGGCCTCGTCGAGGAGGCGGACGTGCTCGCCTTTCCTGGCACGGGTGAGGGGGGCGAGCAGCAGCAAGCGCGAGCCGGGCGGGTAGGCGAGGGTCGCGTCGACGACCTGCTGGACGGTCTGGCGCTCGATGGGGCGGCCGCAGGTGGGGCAGTGGGGTCGGCCCACGCGCGCCCAGAGGAGGCGCATGTAGTCGTAGATCTCGGTGACGGTGCCGACGGTG
>VXPF01000040.1 GCA_009839725.1 Dehalococcoidia bacterium
GCCCCCGCCCCGGCCCCGGACGCGGCGGTGCTGCTGGACGAGGCGTTCGCACTGTTGCGGGCAGGTCGCTACGACGAGGCGACGGACGCCTTCGCGTCGGTCGCGGAGACAGTTACCGACCCCCTCGTCCTCTCGACCGCCCGGCTCGGGCAGGGCGTGGCGGCCTACGAGGCCGGCCAACACGGCCTGGCGCTGGTGCTCCTGGGGCAAGCCCTTGTGGCGGCCCCGCACGGTTCGCGGGAGGAGGCCCGCGCCGTCTACCTGCTCGGCCTGCGGTTGAACGAAGCCCGCGCCTTCTCGGAGGCGATCATCGTGTTGCGCCCCCACGCCGTGCTCGGCAGCGGGCTCGCGCTCGCCCCTTCGATTGTGTCGGAATACGCCCGCGCTCTGGCCGGGAACGGCGACGTTGAGGACGCCGAAACCGTCTGGCAGTCGCTGCTGGCGACGCCCGGGCTGGGGGAGCAGCTCCGCCTGCCCATCCTGCGGCAGCGCGCGGACATCGCGCAGGTGGCCGGCGACCTGGAGGCGCGGCGGCGCTGGCTCGGGGAACTCGCGGCCCTCACGGGTGATCCGGGCGTGCGGCACGAGCTCGCCGCCGTCGGCTTCCTGCTCGGTGACCTCGACCTGTTCGAGGCGCAGCTGCGGGCGATCATCGCGGAGAGCCCCTCGGCCGACGAAGCCCTGCAGTCCGTGAAGGATCTGAGGGACGCGGGTTACGCGGTCGACCTCGGGGACGAGGGGTACGTGCTCTACCGCCAGCGGGAGTTCGCCCGGGCGCGCGCCGTGCTCACGCGCGCCGTCGAGGAGCCCGGGGTGACGGGCGGGGCGCTGGCCTATCGCACCTACTTCCTCGCCGCCGCGTACGACGACGAGGGGTTCTACGTGGAGTCGATCCCGCTCTACGACGCGGTGGCGGCGAACCCGGAGGCGGGCGTCTTCGCGCACCGGGCGCGGTACTGGGCGGCGCGGGCGCTGGAGAGCGCGGGGCGGTACGAGGAGGCAGGCCACCGGTACGACGTGGTGGCGCGGGAAGCCGGAGGCGAGTTCGCCGGCGACGCCGCCTTCCGGAGCGGTTTCGCGCGGATGCGGTCGGGGGACGTAGAGGGCGCGCTGACGGCCTGGGCCGGACGTGACACTGCGGAGGCGCGCACCCACTACTGGCGGGGTCGCGCGCTCCAGCAGCGGGGCGAGGAGGAGGGGGCGCAGGCCGCCTACCTCGAGGCGCTGGCGGCGCAGCCTCGCGCCTTCCACGGGATCGAGGCGCGCCGCGCGCTGGAGATGCACGTGGGGGGCGATGGCCGCTACCGGCCCCTCGTTCCGCCGCCGCCGACCGACTGGGAGGGGCTGGCGGCCTGGCTGGGGACGCATCGTCCCGGGGCGCTCACGGAGGTGGCGTCGGAGGCGCCGGAGCTGGCACTGGTGGGGCTGACAGGGCGGGCGGCGGAGACGATCGAGCTGGCCGCGGGGCGCACGAACGACCCGTGGGTGCTGCTGTCCCTGGCGCGCGTGGCCTCGGAGGCGGGGCTGCCGGAGCAGGTATCGGCGTTGGCCGAGGGCATACAGGCGATACTGGGTATCAGTGACGGCGCCCTTCCGGATGCGCTCGCACGACTGCGGTACCCGCTCGCCCACGCGGCCCTGCTTGAGGAGCACGGCAAGGCGAACGGGCTCGACCCGCTGCTGCTGGCGGCGCTCATCCACCAGGAGAGCCGCTGGGATCCGATGGCGGTGTCCGTCGCGAACGCCGTGGGCCTGACGCAGGTGATCGCGCCGACGGCGACCTGGATCGGCGAACGGCTCGGGCGGCAGGAGGTGGTGCTGGGGGATCTGTTCCGGCCGGCGCTGTCGATCGAGTTCGGGGCCTACTACCTGGGCGTGCAGCTGCGCGACTTCGGCGATGCGCACCATGCGCTCGCCGCCTACAACGGCGGCCCCTCGAACGTGGAACGCTGGGCCCTTGTGGCGCCGTGGCCGCCAGCGGACTTTGTGGAGACGATCGTGTTCCAGGAGACTCGTGCTTATGTTCAGTTAGTGATGGAGCACTACGCCTGGTACCGCGCGCTGTACGGGGAAGGGGCTGGCGGCTAGGGGGATTGGGCCGTAGCTTAGTGGGTCGAGGAAGAAGCCGTGTCGCCAAAACGGACGTATCAACCACATCGCCGCCCGCGCCAGCGCCGCCACGGCTTTCGCCGGCGGATGGCTTCGCGCACGGGCCGGGCGATCCTGAAGGCGCGGCGTCTCAAGGGCCGGAGGCGGCTGACGGTCGTCTAGGCGAGGAGCGCGCGGTGGAGCCACTACGGCGGCGCGCAGATTTCGAACAAGTGTTCGCATCGGGTCGACTGGTGAGGGGGCGTTCGCTCGCCCTCCGGGTGCTCGAGCGGGGCCAGGGCCCGACGCGCGTCGGGTTCGCGGTCGGGAAGCGTCTCGACAAGCGAGCGGTGGTCCGCAATCGCGTGCGGCGCCGGCTGCGGGAGGCGTTGCGGCCGCTGCCCCTCCGGGATGGCTTCGATGTCGTGGTCCTCGGTCGGCGCTCGGCGCTCACGGCTAGCTTCGGCGCGCTGCGCGACGATGCCGAGGCGGTGTTCCGGCGGGCGGGACTGATGGGCGAGGGGACGGGACCGTGAAGTGGGTGCTGATCGGGGCGATTCGCGTGTACCAGGTCACACTGGCGGGGCTCTTCATGGGCAATTGCCGGTTTGAGCCCAGCTGCTCGCGCTATGGGGAGGAGGCGCTGGAGCGCCACGGAGCGGTCCGGGGTGCCTGGCTGACGATGAAGCGGCTGGCCCGCTGCCGGCCGGGTGGCGGCTACGGCTACGATCCCGTCCCGGAGTAGCGCTTGGGCATTGTTTCACGTGAAACAGTGAGGCGAGCCGGGGATAGGGTTGCGTGGGGGGCCGCCGAGACGGCGCAGCTGGGGAAGGCGGATGGGAGGGTTGGAGGGGTGGCCGGGAGGGCTTCCCCAGGGGGTTGAGCGGTTCCAGG
>VXPF01000067.1 GCA_009839725.1 Dehalococcoidia bacterium
ATCCCCGCGCCCTCGCCCCCGCCCGCGAGCAGCTCCGCGAGGTGTTCGGCTACGGCGAGTTCCTCCCCGGCCAGGCCGAGGTCGTCGCCTCCGTGCTCTCCGGTCGCGACACACTCGCCGTGCTCCCCACCGGCGGCGGCAAGAGCGTCTGCTACCAGCTCCCCGCCCTCCTCCTCGATGGCCTCACCCTCGTCGTCTCCCCCCTCCTCGCCCTGATGAAGGACCAGGTCGACGCCCTCACGCGCAACGGCGTCGTCGCCGCCGCCATCAACTCGACCGTTCCCCGCGAGGAGCAGGCCGGTATCCTCCGCCGCGCCGCCGAGGGTGACCTCCGCCTCCTCTACGTCGCCCCCGAGCGCTTCTCCGACGGCCGCTTCGTCGCGGGCCTCCGCGGCGTCGACGTTGCCCTCCTCGCTATCGACGAGGCGCACTGCATCTCCCAGTGGGGCCACGACTTCCGCCCCAGCTACCGCGACCTCGGCGCCGCCCGCGCTCGCCGTGGAAATCCGCCCATCGTTGCCCTCACGGCCACCGCCGCCCCCCTCGTCCGCGACGACATCGTCGAGCGCCTCGGCCTGCACGAGCCGGACGTGCGCATCGCCGGCTTCGACCGCCCCAACCTGCGCTTCCACGCCATCCGCGTCCGCAGCCAGAAAGAGAAGCTGGAGCACATCGCCGAGCTGCTCGAAGCCCTCGGCGGGGAAGCCTCCGCCATCGTCTACTGCGCCACCCGCAAGCGCGTCGAGTCCCTCTCCGAGTCCCTCCAGCGCCGCCGCATCCGCTGTGCCCGCTACCACGCCGGCATGCCCGAAGAGGACCGCGTCCGCATCCAGAACGCCTTCGCCCGCGACAGCCTGCGCGTCATCATCGCGACCAACGCCTTCGGCCTCGGTATCGACAAGCCCGACGTCCGCCTCGTCGTCCACCACGACCTGCCCGAGTCGATCGAGGCCTACTACCAGGAGGCCGGCCGCGCCGGGCGCGACGGCGACCCCGCCGAGTGCGTCCTCTACTACGCCCCCCGCGACCGTGGCCTGCGCGAGTTCTTCATCGAGCTCGGCCACCCCTCGTCCGAAACCGTGCTGGAGGTCTATCGCGCCCTCGTCCGTCGCGCCGGCGACCGCGCCCTCATCGACGAGCTCGTCGACAGCGAGGAGACGCCCGGCGTCAACGCCGCCGTCCAGGCGCTGGTCGAATCCGGCCTGGCCGGCCGACAGGGCCGCTTCGCCTGGGCCCTCCGCCCCGACGGCGAGGACGAGATCGACCTCGCCGGACTGGAGGCGCACCGCGCCCACGCCACCGACAAGCTCGACTCGATGCAGTCGTACGCCGAGTCCGCGACCTGCCTCCGCGCCCGCGTCCTCGACTACTTCGGCGAGACGGACGGCGCGCGCTCCTGCGGCAACTGCGGCCCCTGCCTCGCGCCCACCCGCCGCGCCGAGCCTGACCGGGAAGCGCCCCTCTTCCTCGAGCTGCGCGCCCTCCGCCGCCGCCTCGCCGAGGAGGAAGGCGTCCCTCCCTACGTCATCTTCAGCGACGCCACCCTGCACGACATGGTCGAGCAGCGCCCCACCAGCGAGGCGGGCCTGCTCCAGGTACGGGGCGTTGGCCGCGTCAAGGCCGAGCGCTACGGCCCCGCTTTCCTCGCCGTTATCAATGCGAATGGCGGCGAACCTGCCGCCGCCGCCCCCGAACCCCCGCCGGCTCCCGACACCTCTTCCGGCCTCGTCAAGCCGCGTGCCGGGAACCTGCCCCCCACCGCCCAGCGCACCCTCGAGCTTCACAACGAAGGCCTGTCCATCGACGAAATCGCCTCGCGCCGGGGCTTCAAGTCGCAGACGATTGCGCAGCACCTCGCCCGCTTCGTCGAGCAGGGCGACATCGCGGATGTCAGTTCGTGGGTGAGCGACGCCGAGCTCGCCCGCATCCGCCGCATCGCCGCGGGCCGCCCCATCGCCGCCCTCCGCCCCCTCCGCGAAGCCCTCGACGGCGACCTCTCTTACGACCAGCTCACCCTCGCCCGCGCCTTCCTCAACCGCGAGCTTCGCGACTCTGGCTAGACGCTTCCGCCTACGATAGCCAGTCGCCCAGCGACTGCAGCATCTCGCGCGGTGGCGGCAGCCGGTCCCGGTACCGCACATACAGGATGGTCGCCGGCGTCACGATGGCGACGATGATGAGCCCGCCGAACACGAAGCGCGCCGTCCACGAGTGGTTGAGCGAATCCCCAAAGCCCACGACCACCGCCGTCGGCACGATCGAGCCGAACAGGACCAGCGCGATGAAGAAGCGGAACGACATCGGCGTCAGCCCCGCCGCGTAGGCGGCGAAGTCGAACGAGATCGGCATCATCCGCCACCAGAACACGAGCTGCGGCCCAATCTCCTGGGCCAGCCAGTCGATGCGCTCCGCTCCCTTCTCCCCCACCAGCCGCGGGATGAACTGCCTCCCGAGGCGCCGCGAGATCCAGAAGATGATGGCCGCCCCGATCACCTGTCCGATGACCGCGTAGACCACGCCCAGCACCGTCCCCCAGATCAAGCCCGCCGCGATCATGAAGGGCGGGTTCGGGATCGGCGCGAACACCATCGCCGTTGCCAGGATGACGATCAGGATCACCGGGCCCCAGACACCCAGCCCCTCGCCCCACTCCCGGATGTCGTCCGTCTCCAGGTCGCCCAGTGCGAAGTCCCCGATGATGAACACCACCGCCAGCACGAGCGCCGCCGCTCCGATGATGCGCCGTCTCCGCGCCGGGTCGAACAGGATGGGCCTGTCCCCCGCCTCCGCCTCCCCGCTTCCCCCGAGCCGGTCGCCGATCTCCCCCCACACGATCCACCCCGTC
>VXPF01000077.1 GCA_009839725.1 Dehalococcoidia bacterium
CGTCGCCATCCCCGACCGCAACCGCCACGCCCACCCCCGAGCCCACGCCACCCCCGGTCACCGTGGCCGGACCATTGGTCGTGTTCTCCGAAACCTGGGGCTCTGCATATCGGGTGATCGCCTACGACGTTGACTCGGAGCGGTATTGGGTCGTTCTCGATTCTCCCCACCGCGCGGCCCAGGTCGTGGGCACGGACCTTGTCGTCTGGGATGGGGAGCGGGCTCACCGGGCCCGCCGTGTCAGCCTCGATGGACTCGCTGAGGCAACCCTCTTCGAGCACGACGCAACTCTCGACGATGTGCTGGCCTCTCCCGACGGCTCCAGGGTGGCGGTTCTCTCCGCGTCCACCCTGCTCGTCCTTGACGGCGCCAGCGGCCAGGAGTTGCGGAGCGTCCCACTCGCCGGGCTGATGCGCGACTTGCCGCCCCCTCAAGAACGAAGATACAGGCTGAGGTGGAGTGTCGAGAGCTCCGCGCTCACCGTGTCAATCCGAGGCGACCAATCTGGGGATTGGCGCACGCTCATGGTGCCACTCGACGGCGTCCCGTGGGTGCTGCTGGAGGACTGGTATCTCTCGCCGGATTTCCGCTATGCACTCCGTCCCGGCGAGCTGCTGCTCGATGTGCGCTACTCGTACCCCGGCGACCACAGGGCCCGTCTCTGGAAGGAGTTCGATGTCGTTGAGGTGGAAGGCGGGAACGTCCTCTGGACGGTGCGGGCGAGTGAGGGGGACGGAGTCATTCCCGGCGGAGGGGAATGGGACGGTGAGTCCCGCCGGTTTGTCTACTATGAGTACGTCGTTCCGCTCCTGGAGGGCAAGTACGCCGACGCCTTCCACAGCGCGAGCCAGGCGAGAGCCATCTGGCGGACGCGGGGAGGGGCCGAAGGCGTCGCTCCTCGCGTCTTCGACCTTGCCGCAGGAGAGAGCCGGGCGCTCGCGCGTGAAGAGTGGGTTGAGCTTCAGGGCCGGCGTGTCGAGAGGATCTGCGGCGGTTCGGCGGGCCACCAGCCTGAGTGCATCCTGGGGTTCGAGGGACGCCTCGTCCGGGAAGGCGAGGTGGGGCCGGGCCGGCTGGTCGAGCTCGACCAGCCCATGACGGTGCGTGGCGAGCTCTCGGCCGCGCCGCCCCCGCTTCCGCCTCCCGACTCCCCGCCTGCCCTCGATGATGTGATTGGGCCGTTGCTTGTGTACACCGTGAGGGGCGAGACAGAGCACGTGGTCGACGACCGAGGACGGGGCCGGTGGCACGAGCACACCCTCGTCATGGCCTACGACGAAGGGTCCGGCCGGGACTGGCTCCTGTTCGACCACCGGGCCGAACTCCGCGAAGGAATCCGTTTCCGCTGGGCTCGCGTCCCGACCCTGCAAGTGGCAAGCGGGGGAGCCGTCTTGCTCGAAGGGGGCTCCTGGTACCACGAGGCGGAAGGGGGAACGGTCGACTACCTCGCACCCGATGGCGTTCTGCACCCGCTCCTGGGTGAGAGTGCGCTCTCTGGCCAGAACGTGTGGGATATCGACGTCTCCCCCGATGGCGCAACCCTCGCCGTCGCGTTCGGCAAGGCCGTGCCGAATATCTGGGCGGGCGAGGGCCTGCTCGTGTCCTCCGGCACGCTGCTTCTCCTTGACCTCCCTTCCGGGAAGGAGATCGTTCGCAGGGAGTTCGATAGCCAGTCCCTGCGGACTGCATGGGGCATCGATGGGACGGTCGAGCTGGGGACTTGGCGTCGCGATGGACGAGCCCTCTCGGTGCTGAGGGACGCCTACGAAGACATCTCCTTGCTCGGGGTCGCCTTCATCGAGGACGGTGTCTTTCAGGAACGGCCCGAAGGCGTCTTCTCCGAGCAGCAGCTCTCGCCGGACTTCCGCTATGCGGCGCGCGCGTGCGTCGAGTGGGGCGAGATTGAGATCGTCGAATACCGGACAGGGCGCGTTCTCCCTGAACCTGGCGCGTGCCCCGGGCTTGCAGACGAGGCGGATTCCTACGCGCGATTCGGCTACGGCTACGGCGACCCTTTCAACTTCGGCGATTACCTGGATGAGTACGCCGCTGAGCCTCAGCGTGAGCCTGAGGTCGTCCCCCGCGCCACCACCGATTGCCCCGAGAACCCCGCACACTCCTGCCGCATCCTCCTCGACGGTGAGGTTGTCGGCGAGGGGCGCTGGCCGACCATCATCGGCATCGTCGAGCTCGACCCTGACACCCCCTGACCCCGCCAAGGACAGGGCTCACGAGGACCTAATTGATACTAAGTATCAATTAGGATACGGTCTCTGCTACCGAAGCCATCGAGCTCCGGAAATTCTGTTCTGCCTCTGGAGGCACTCTCCCCGTGAGAATCCCGACTGTCCTCGCGGCCATCCTGGCCGCCGCCCTTCTCGTCGTTGCCTGTGGTGACGACTCCAGCTCCGAGCCAGCTCCAGCCACCGAAGCCCCTGCCGCCCGCGAGGTCGTCGAGGATGACCACGCTCACGAGGATGATCACGCTGACGACCACGGCGACGACGCGCACATGGTCGCTTCCGCCGAGGCCGGCCGCATCATCGTCAGCGATGCTGAGTCGCCCTATGTGTCCGTCATCGACCTGGGCACGGGCTTCGTGGCGCGTGGCGCCTTCGAGGTGGCCGCTCCTGGGGCCACCGTCTACAGCGGCCTCGACGGGCGCTACGCCTTCGTCCTCTCCCGCGGCCCCGGCGACGCCGACGACCGCATCCATGTCTTCGACAGCGGCATCTACACCGTTCCCCACGGCGACCACGAAGACCTCGTCACCGACCCCGTCACGCGCCTCCTCGACATCGCCGACGAGCTCCCCATTCACTACACCTCCGTCAACGGCTGGGTCGCTGTCTTCGCCGACTCACACGGCCACGTCTTCCTCTTCGAAGAGGAAGGTCTCGCCGCCGGCCGCAACGGCTATGAGCCCCGCATCCTCGAAGCGGGTCCGCACCACGGCTCCGCGGTCGCCCTCGCGGGCAACCGCTTCATCGTCTCCACGAAGAATCCCGACAACCCCGAGGATCCCCTCCCCGTCGGCGTTGAGGTCCGGGACCTCAACGACAACGTCATCTACGACGCCAGCAACCGCGCCTGCCCTGGCCTCCATGGTGAAGCGCACAGCGCGCCCGGCGTCCTCTTCGGCTGCACTGGCGGCGTCCTCCTCTTCCAGCAGGACGGCGAGGCCCTCAGCCACGTCTTCTTCCAGAACCCGGAGGAGATGTTGGAGAACGCCCGCGTCGGCACCGTCTACGGTCACCACGACGCCGGCACCTTCTTCGTCACCGCCTCCTATCGCACCGAACAGGGCTGGGGCCAGGACGGTCTCTGGCACATCGACCCGTCGACCGGCGCCTTCACGCGCTTGATGGACGAGTCGGCAACGGCCTCCTTCGGTCCCCACGGCGAGCGCTTCTTCGTCTTCACCGCCGATGGCGTGCTCCACGTCTTCGAAGCCGACACCGGCGAACTCGTCACCAAGGCCGCGCTCCTCGGTCCGGGCGCCGAGCATCGCCCCGCCATCACCTTCATTGGAGAAGACATCGTGATCACTGATCCGGCCAACGGCCTCGTCAAGCGTGTGAACCTTGATACCTTCTCCACCGTCGCCCAGTGGGAGGTTGGAGGCACGCCCAGCAGCGTTGCCTACGTTGGCCTCACGGGGCACGGCCACTAGCCGTCGCCCGCCTCAGGTGGAGCGTGCCGGGCGAGTCCCCCTCGCCCGAAGCTCCGTGAACGAGAAGCCGCCCCCGTTGCTGGCCTGGAGGGCGGCTTTCTCGTGCGAGGCCCCTACCCCTGCGACGCCGTACACTCCCCGCCGTAGCCCGCAACTCGGGCAGGGAGCGTTCGGCATGGGACTCCTCGACGGCAAGAAGGCGATCATCCTGGGGGCTTCCAGCGGCATCGGCTGGGCCATCGCCGAGCGCTTCGCCGAGCACGGCGCCGAGCTCATCATCGCCGCCCGCCGCCAGGAGAACCTCGAGAAGCTCGCCTCCCAGATCGGCGCCACCCCCATCCGCTGCGACGGCCGCGACTACGACGACCTCAAGGCCCTCGCCGACGCCGCTATCGACAAGTGGGGCGACCTCGACATCGCCGTCAACTCAGCCGGCATCGTCCGCTTCAACCTGATCAAGGACATCACCCCCGAGGAGCTCCACGAGGTCGCCGACATCCAGTACTTCGGCTTCATCTACTTCATGAAACACATGGGCAACGCCCTGGCTGCCACCGGCGGCGGCTCGCTCATCAACATCACTTCGAGCACGGCCATCTCCATCCCCATCGGGCTCACGCCCTACTCCGCCGCCAAAGCCGCCATCAACTTCGCCACCAAGATCGCCGCCCGCGAGTTCGGGCCCGACCAGGTACGCGTCAACGCCGTCGCCCCGGGTTTCGTCCCCACCGCCATGAACGCCTACGGTGGAGGCGGCACCCCCATCGACGAGGCTCGCGTCGACCTCCCCGAGGACTCCCCCTCCGCGAAGGCCTTCATCGAGCAGACCCCCCTCCAGCGCATCACCACCGTCGACGACTGCGCCGACGTCACCCTCGCCGTCGCCAGCGACCTCTTCGGCGACATCACCGGCCAGGTCATCCCCGTCGAGGGCGGCAACCACCTCCTCCGTCTGCCGTAGCAGAGCGCCCGCCCCGCAGCCGCGCGCCGGCGCGGCGCTCTACTCCGTCAGCCAGCCGCCGTCGACGTTCAGGTAGATGCCGTTGATGTAGTCCGCCAGCGGCGAGGAGACGAACGCCACCGCGTTCCCGATCTCCTCGGGGTGCGCCCAGCGACCCAGCGGGATGCGCGCGATGCGGCTCGCGACTGCGTCGGCGAGCCCGTTGCCCGTCAGCTGGACCGTCGCGTTCGGGTCGAGCGGGGGCGGGTCGCCCGGGTTGACCCAGGTCGCTCCCGGCGCCACCGCGTTCACGGTGATGCCCGTGCGACCCAGCTCCAGCGCCAGCGCCCGCGTGATCTGCAGCACCGCCGCCTTCGAGCCGTCGTAGGTCACCCCCACGCCCGGCGAGACCGCCTGCGTCGAGGCGATGTTGATAATGCGCCCGCCGTTCCCAGCCGCGAGCATTACCCGCGCCGCAGCCTGGCAGCCGTAGAACACGCCGTCCACGTTCACCGACCAGAGCACGCGCCACATCTCCGGCGTGATGTCGGCGATGCCCCCGCCGTACTCCCGGTAGACGCCCGCGTTGTTCACGAGGATGTCGAGACTGCCCTGGTCCGCGACGATCTGGTCGATGGCGGCATCGAAGGCGTCCTGGTCGGTCACGTCGAGCGGGAGCGCCGCCGCTCCCAGCTCCGCCGCCGTCGCCGCCGTCGTGTCCGGGTTCAGGTCCGAGACGACGACCGTCGCCCCGCACTCGCCCAGCACCTTGGCGATGCCCTTGCCGATGCCCTGTCCGCTGCCGGTGACGAGCGCCACCTTGCCCTGAAGGTCGATCTCCTTCGCCATGTCCGTTCCTTTCGCTGTGTGCGTTCCTGTGTTCGTCGTTGGTGCGCGAATGCTACGCCGAGATCGTGCGTTCTTCCGACCACTTGCCCTCGAGCGCCCGCTCGACGATCTTCCACTCGCCGCCGCGCCGCTCGAACCGGTCGATGTACGTCCCGCCCATGACCCAGATCGTGCCTTGGGCGCTCACGTGGCTGGCCTGCACGTAGGTGCGCGCCGAGGCCTGGTCGCCGTCGAGGGCAACCTCGTAGTTACCCAGCAGGTGTTGCGTGTGCGCGTACCGCGAGAGCACGCCCTCGGCATGAACCGCCGCCTCGTCCGCGGTCAGCGCCTCGCCGTAGTGCACGACGGCATCGTCGCTGAAACACGTGCGGAAGCGCTCGTAGTCCTTTGCGTCGAGCGATGTCGCGTACCGGTCGATCACGTCGACAATCGCCTGCCGGTCGGCGAGCTGCCCCGCGTCTAGGTCCAAGCCTGCGTCCTCTCGAGCGGTTCCGCACCGAGCGTCGCCGGCCAGAGCTCGAACAGCTCGTCGATGTCGATGAACGGATCCTCGAAGCGCAGCAGCCGTTCCCGCTCCGGCTCGCTGTAGAGCGTGATGACGTGCCCCCGCGCACCGAAGGTCTGTCCGTTCGCCGCCGCGCCCGCGTCCGAGGCCAGCCACACCGCGATCGGCGCCACGTTCTTGGGGTCGCCGGCCGTCCCTGCTGCGGAAGCGCTGGGAGGCGGGCCTTCGCCCTGCCGTCCGAGACCGCGGTCGGTCATGCGCGTCGAGGCGCCCGGCGCGATGCAGTTGCTGGTGACGCCGTAGCGGATCAGGCCGCGCGCGTTTGAGCGCATCAGCCCCAGCTTGCCCGCGTGCGCCGCCGAGTAGTTCGGCTGACCGCTGCTCCCGCGAATGCCCGCGTCGGAAGTGAAGTAGATGATGCGTCCGCCCTGCCGCTCCTGCCGCCAGTGGATGGCTGCGAACTTCGTGGGCGCGAAGCACCCCTTCAGATGCGACTTGATCGAGCCGTCCCACTCCTCCTCCGTCATGTTGAAGATCATTCGCTCGCGCAGGATGCCGTGGGCGCAGCAGAGGATGTCGAGCTTGCCCCAGCGCTCCAGCGCCGTCCGCACCAGCCCCTCCGCCACGTCCATCTCCGAGACGTCCCCCACCGCCCCGACGGCCTCCCCGCCATCGGCCGTAATCTCGTCGACGACCGCGTTCACACGGCTCGGGTCGAGGCCCATGCGCCCCTCCACATCCGCGCCCGTGTCGGCCACGATCACTCTCGCGCCGTTGGCCGCGTACAGCTTCGAAACCCAGCTGCCGATGCCGCCGGCTCCGCCCGTCACGATTGCGGTCTTGCCTTCCAGGTGCTTCGCCATCGCTTCGACCTCCTACGGGAACGCCGGCTCGGGCGGTTTCAGGTCGTGCACCGCCAGCGTGCGCGGCATCTGCTCGAACAGATCGTCGATGTCCCAGAGAGGCGCCTGCGAGAAGATCGACTGGTCCCGGAACGGTTCGCGCCAGATGGTGAACTCGTGCCCGGTCGTCCCCACGACCCGGCCCGTCACACTCGCCCCCTCGTCCGAGGCCAGGTAGACGATCGCCGGCACGACGTTCTTCGGGTCCATCTTTGTGCCCGCCGCCGAAAGGCTCGGCGCCGGTCCCTCGCGATCGACACTCCGGCCCCGGTCGGTCATGCGCGTCGAGGCCGCCGGCGCGATGCAGTTCGCCGTCACGCCGTAGCGGCTCAGCGCCTGCGCGCAGGAGAGCATCAGGCCGACCTTCCCCTGCTGTGCGGCCGAGTAGTTCGGCTGGCCCGCCTCCCCGCGCTGGCCCGCCCCCGAGGTGAAGAAGATGAGGCGGCCGCCGTCGCGGCGTTCGCGCCAGTGGATAGAGGCGAACTTGGCCGGCGCGAAGCACCCTTTCAGGTGCGACTTCACCGAGCTGTCCCACTCCTCCTCAGTCATGTTGAAGATCATCCGCTCGCGCAGGATGCCGTGGGCGCAGACGACGATGTCGAGCTTGTCCCAGCGCTCCAGCGCCAAGCGCACGAGCCCCTCCGCCACGTCCATCTCCGACACGTCGCCGATGGCCGCCACGGCCTCCCCGCCCGCCGCCGTAATTTCGTCGACGACGGCGTTCACGCGGCTCGGGTCCACGCCCATCCGCCCCTCAACGTCCGCCCCCGTGTCGGCCACGATCACCTTCGCGCCCTGCTCTGCGAATATCCGGCAGATCCAGGAGCCCATGCCCCCGGCCCCGCCCGTCACGATTGCTGTTTTGCCTTTCAGGTGCTTCGCCATAGCGCGCGCAGCCTAGGTGGGCCGGGGAGGCGCGTCAACGCGGGAGGGGAATGACCGCTCGCTACCCCACCACCTTGCAGCGAAGCGCCGACCAGTCGTCGTCCACGGCCACCTGCGCGACGGTCTGCAACCCTACTGTTAGCGCGTAGCCACGGATGTCGTCCCGGTTGATGTCCGCGCTCAGCTGTTTCGAGGTGCCCTTGGGGTAGGCGATCCAGATCTTGCCGTTCGGGTTGAGCAGCGCCTTCAGCCCTGGCGTGTCCGCTTCCAGCGCTGCTCGTGTCGAGACGAACAGGTGGATAACGTCGAACGTCCCCGCCGCCTCCGTACTGACCTCGACGTCGGAGGGCGCGGCGAGCGTCGCCTCGTACCCGTCGGGGGCGTTCGCGAGCAGCAGGCGCTCGCCCGATCGCAGGTGCATCCGTTCGGCCAGGGTCTTCGCCACGCAGGTCCTCCCGTAGCGGTGAGTCGGGGAGTGCTGCCGCCCCGCGCCCTATTATGGCCCCATGCCCCGCCTCGTCCTCCCCCGCCTGGGACGCGCTGACTTCGTCTTCCTCGCCCTCGCCGCCGTCATCGTCGCCGGCGACCAGCTGACCAAGTGGATCATCCGCACCCGGCTCGACCGCGGCGATGCCTGGCCCGACCCCGACTGGAACGTCCGCATCGTGCATTTCACCAACACCGGCGCCGCCTTCGGCATCCTCGAGGGCGCGGGCTCGCTGCTCGTCATCGCGAGCGTCGTGGGGGTCGCGCTCATCCTCGTCTACCTCTTCAACCCCGGCATGGCGAGCACCCCCGTCCGGGCGGGTCTCTCCCTCATGCTCGGGGGCGCCATTGGCAACCTCATCGACCGAGCGGGCGACGGCACCGTCGTCGACTTCATCAAGTTCCCCGAGTGGCCCGCCTTCAACGTCGCCGACTCCGCCATTACGATCGGTGTCATCATCCTCATATGGGCGCTCGTGACGCAGACGTACCCAGGGCCGGAAGGCGACGCCAGCTCCTCGTGACCGAGGGGGGGCGGCTCGACGCCGTGCTGGCCGCTGCCTACCCCGACCTCAGCCGCGCCCGCGTGCAGCGCCTCATCGCGAACGAGGCCGTGCTCGTCAACGGCGAGCCCGCCCGCAAGTCGACCCACGTCGAGCAGGGCGCGCAGGTGGCCGTCACCCTTCCCGAGACCCGGCGCGAAGTGACCCCCACCGGCCTCTCCCTGCCCGTCCTGTTCGAGGACGCTGACCTCCTCGCGATCGACAAGCCCGCCGGCCTCCTCGTGCACGATGCACCCGCCGAGCCCGGGGCCCCGAGCGTCGCCGCCTGGTTCATCGAGCGCCACCCGGACGAGGCAGCCGCCTTCGATGTTGAGCGCCCCGGCATCGTCCACCGCCTCGACAAGCACACGAGCGGCGTCCTTTTGCTGGCGAAGACCCCCGCCGCCCAGACCGCCCTCAGCGCCGCCTTTGAGGCGCGCGAGACCGGGAAGCAGTATCTCGCCCTCTGTGACGGAATCCCCCAGCGCGACCGCGCCGTCATCGATGCCGACATCGCGCGCAGCCACGCCGACCGCCGCCGCATGGCCGTGACCGGCAACGGCCGCGAGGCCCAGACCGAGTACGAGGTGCTTGCCGCCGCCCGCGAGCGTTCCCTCCTCCTGGTGAAGCCCCTGACGGGCCGCACCCACCAGATCCGCGTCCATCTCGCCGCCATCGGCGCCCCTGTCGCCGGCGATGAGCTGTACGGGCGCGGCCCCGGTCCCCGCCACCTCCTCCACGCCTGGCGGCTCGTCTTCCCCCACCCCGGCGGGGGCGAGCTGACCGTCACCGCTCCCCTCCCCGCCGACATGCGCGCTGCCATCGACGACGCCGGTTTCACTCCGCAGGCGGCCCCTTACGCCGAAGCCGTCGACCCCACCCGCACCGAGGAGACCGCATGACCGGCCCCGTCCGCACCCGCTTCGCTCCCAGCCCTACCGGCGAGCTGCACATCGGCGGTCTGCGCACGGCCCTCTTCGGCTGGGCCTTCGTCCAGGCCAACGGCGGCGAGTTCGTCCTCCGCATCGAGGACACCGACCGCAGCCGCTACGTGGAAGGGTCCGTCGAGAACATCTACGAGGGGCTGCGCTGGCTCGGGATCGAGTGGAACGAAGGGCCCGACGTCGGCGGCCCGCATGGCCCCTACGTGCAGTCCGAACGCCTCGACAAGTACCACGCCGTCGCCGACGAGCTCCGCGCTCGCGGTCGCGCCTACCGCTGCTATTGCACCTCCGAGCGGCTCGCCCAGCTTCGCAAAGACCAGCAGAAGGACGGGCTCGCCCCGGGCTACGACGGCCGCTGCCGCCGGCTTTCCGACGACGAGGCCGAGGAGCGCGCCCGCAGCGAGCCCTTCGTCGTCCGTTTCCGCATGGACCGCACGGGAGTCACCACCTTCCCCGACCTCATCCGGGGCGACGTCACCTTCCAGAACTCGCTCCAGGACGACTTCGTCATCCTCAAGACCGATGGGTTCCCCACCTACCACCTCGCCATGCTCGTCGACGACCACGACATGGAGATCACCCACGTCATTCGCGCCGAGGAGTGGCTGGCGAGCGGTCCCCGGCACCTCCAGCTTTACGAGGCCATGGGCTGGGAGCCCCCCCGCTTCGCCCACCTCCCCCTTCTCGTCGACCGCGACGGACGCAAGCTCTCGAAGCGCTCCGGCGACGTGGCTGCCCTCGACTACCGCGAGAACGGCTACCTCCCCGAGGCGATGCTCAACTTCCTCGCCTTCCTCGGCTGGTCCCTCGACGACCACACCACCCACATCACCGCCGAAGAGTTCAGCCGTGTCTTCACCCTCGACCGGGTCGTCCCCAATCCCGCCTTCTTCGATGTCGAGCGGCTCGACGCGCTCAACGGCCACTACATCCGCGCCCTCGCCCCTGAAGCCTGGTGCGAGTTGGTCGCCGGCTGCCTCGACCGCGACCTCCCCGCCGCAGTCCCCCGCCCCCTCGACCGCGACCTCGTGACCGCCGTCGCCCCCCTCCTCCAGGAGCGCGTTGCCCGGCTCGGCGAGGTGGCGGGACTCGTGCGCTTCTTCTTCGACCTGGCCGACTACCCCGCATCGCTCCTCACGGAACGCATCAACGGCGACACCGAGCTCGCCGCCCGGACCCTCGATGCCGCCCTCGCGGCGCTGGAGGGCGTAACGCCCGAAGCCTGGGCGCCCGAGCCCGTCGAAGCCGCCCTCCGCTCCCTCCAGGACACGCTCGACCTGAAGCTGCGGAAGTTCGTCTCCGTGCTCTACGTCGCTATCATGGGAGCGCCGCGTGGAATCCCGCTGTTCGACTCGGTGGCGCTGCTCGGGCGGGACGAATCCATCGCCCGCCTCCAGGCCGCCCGCGAGAAGCTCGGCTGACCCCTATCGCAGCGCCACCGTGGCGTCCCGCTTGCGCGGCAGGTTGAACCACGCGTCGTCGCAGAAGGCGAGGTCGTCCTCGCTCAGGGCCAGCTCCGCCGCCCCCACCGACTCCTCGATCTGCTCCGGCCGGCTCGCCCCCACGATCGCGGACGTGATGCCGTCCTGCGCGATCACCCATGCGACCGCTGCGTGCGTCAGCGAGGTGTCGCGTTCGGCGAAGTAGGTCCGGAGCCGCTCCACCTCCCGGAACTGCGCCTCCTCCCAGTAGCGGGCGCGGTAGCGCGGCCCTGCGTTCCCCAGCGTGAAGCGCGTCTGCTCGCGCAGGTCCTCGGCGCCCGCGTACTTCCCCGTCAGCATGCCGCCCGCCAGCGGGTTGTAGGCGATGACGCCCACGCCCTCCGCCCGGCACAGGGGCAGGAGTTCGTTCTCGATCTCCCGGAAGAGGATGTTGTAGCGCGGCTGGTCGCAGTCGTACCGCGCGATGCCCAAGCGCTCGCTCGCGCCGATCGCCCGTGCCAGCTGCCACCCCTGGTAGTTCGAGCAGCCGATGTAGCGCACCTTGCCCCAGCGCACGAGGTCGTCGAGCGCCCCCAGCGTCTCCTCGATCGGCGTGCTCTCGTCCGGGAAGTGCGTCTGGTAGAGGTCGATGTAGTCCGTGCCCAGCCGCTTCAGGCTTGCGTCCACCGCGCTCAGGATGTGTTGTCGCGAGAGGCCGCGGTCGTTCGGCCCCGACCCCGTCGCGCCCCACGCCTTCGTCGCCAGCACGACCTTCTCGCGGGGCATCCGCTGGAGCCACTTCCCTACGATTGTCTCGGTCGCGCCCGTTTCCTCGCTGCCCATCGGGTAGGCGTCGGCCGTATCGAGGAAGTTCACGCCCGCGTCCCAGGCGGCGTCCATGATGCGCAGGGCCGCCTGCTCCTCCGTCTGGAACCCGAATGTCATCGTGCCAAGGCAGATCGTCGAGACGCGCAGACCCGTGCGTCCCATCCTCCGGTACTCCATCGCGTCTCTCCCTTCCCGCTGCGTCGCCTACAGGCGCAGGTATCTCGACAGCAGCGCTACGTAGAAGCTGGCCCGCTCGGGCCGCAGGTGCGTGCCATCATTCCACAGCACCTCGGGGTGTTTCTCCAGCGCCGCCCGCCAGTCGACGAGGAACGCCTGCTGGTGGCGCTCCGCGCCCTCCCTGAGCACCTCGTTGTTGGCCCCCTCCCACGAGCGGTCCACCTTGAGCGTCAGGAAGACCACCCGCCGCTCCGGCCCCACCACCTCCATGATCCGGTCGAACTGCTTCGCGCTGAACTTCCCGTTGTTGCCGAGGTGGAGCAGCACGACGTCTCCCAGCTGACCGTTCGCCTTCCGCTCCTCGAGCAGGCGGATCGCCTGTGACACCTGCCGCCCTACGGCCGCGTCCAGGTCGATTCCCGGCACCTGCGCCGCCAGCTCGTGCGCCGCGCCCAGCATCACCGAGTCGCCGATGGCCGTGACGAGCACCCCGCTGCCGTCTCCGGTCGACGAGCCCCGGTGCTCGAAGGCCAGCACTTCCGTCTCGAACGTCGTGCTGAGCGCCGCGACGGAGGCGGCCTGCTCGGCCGTTGCCGTTCCCCGGGTCGCCGTCCCGAGCGCGAGGGCCACCGGGTCGCCCCCTGCTGCCGTTGGGACGACCCCGTTGGCTGCTGACCGAACGTCTCCTTGCGCTGCCGTTCCCTCCTGCAGGACCGCCACGGGCGCCGGGCTCTGCGCAGGCGCCGCCCCTTCCAACCCCCCGTTCGCATGTACCTCGGTGGTGTTCACGAGGCGAACGCTCCCGAGGGCGAAGTAGGGAGGATCCTCCGGCGGCTGCGCCACCGTCATGAACGCTACGATCGCGCCCACCCCCGCCACCGTCGCGGCGCTCCCGAAGGCAATCGCCCCTCGCTGCCACCGTGGCGTCCTCGCCCCTTCCTTGACCTGCTCCCACAGCCGCCCCAGCGCCCCCTCGCGTACAGGAAGCTCCACCCACCGGTACGACGCCTCCGCCAGCCACAGGGTGATCGCCACCTGGGTTACGAACAGCGCGGGGCCGTCGAGGGGCACGTCCACGCCGGGCCGCGTCAACACCATCACCGGCCAGTGCCACAGGTAGATGCCGTAGGAGCGCAGCCCCACCCAGCGCAGGAGCGGCAGCCCCAGCACCTTCGCCAGTGGCGACCGCTCGTGCGTACCAGCCACGATCAGGGCCGCGGTCGCCACGCCCACCAGCGCGAAGCCGCCCTGGTACAGGAAGGGGGAGTCCCCATCGGCCAGGAACGTGAAGCCGACGAGCGCGCCGAGCCCCGCCAGTCCGGCCAGGGTCAGCGCCCATATTCCGGCCCGCTCTCGCAGCCCACCGCCGCCCTCGCTCTGCCTCGCGCTCCACACGAACGCCAGCGCCGCCCCGATCAGGAGCCCGGATGCCCGCGTGTCCGTGCCGTAGTAGATGCGCGTCACCGCGCTGTCGGGCTCGTAGAGCGCCGCCATCGCGATCGCGGAGGCGGCCGCCCCGCCGAGGATGAGCGCAAGCGTGAGCCGGTTCCGCAGGATCGCGAGGCCTCCCGCCATCAGGAGGGGCCAGACCACGTAGAACTGCTCCTCCACCGCCAGCGACCAGAGGTGCCGCAGCAGGGAGGGGCGCTCCCACGAGTCGAAGTACGTTTCCCCCGCGACGATCAGGTCCCAGTTCGTGACGTAGGCCAGCGCCGCCAGGATGTCCCGGCGAAGCCCGGCCGCCTCGCCCGGCTCGAACACCACGGTGTAGGCGGCTACAGCGAACAGGAGCAGGAAGAGCGCCGGAAGCAGCCGTCGCGCCCGGCGCAGCCAGAAGCTGCCCAGCGCGATGCGCCCGCTCTCTTCCCGCTCCGCGAGCAGCGCCCTCGTGATGATGTAGCCGCTGATGACGAAGAAGACCTCGACGCCGAGGAAGCCACCCGGCGCGATGCCCAGCGCCGAGTGGAAGACCACGACCGCGATCACGGCCAGCGCGCGCATGCCGTCGAGTCCCGGCAGGTACCGCTGGAGCGGGGCCCTCGATCGCGTTCGCGGCGCCCCACCGTTCTGGGGCCGCAAAAGGAGGGCCGGTCGATTGCCCGGCCCTCCCAGCCCCCGCTGCATAACCAGTAGCTCGAAAAGGCTCAAGGGGGTGAACAGTACCGCGATTCCTGCTAACGATCGCCTCTCAGCAATCTCTTGGGCTACCCTTCGGAGCCGGGGGTGGCCCGTGACGGCAGCGGAGACTCGCGAGTGGCGCATCGTGGCCTTCCTTGATGACGAGGACGACCCCGACGCCCTGGTGGACCCCGTCCACAGCCCTGAGTTGGCCCGCGAGCTCGGCTTCGCCGGTGCGCTCGTCGCTGGGGACAACCTCTGGGGCTGGAGCGTTCCCGCCATTCTCGAAACCCTTGGGCAGGACTGGCTCGATCACGGTTGGGCGAGCTTCCGCTTCCGCCAGCCCGTCTACCCCGGCGACGACGTACGCATCACCCTCACCCCTGCCGACAACGGCGCCTTCACGCTCCGCATGGCCAATCCCGCCGGCATCGACTGCGTGGTTGGCGAGGTGGGCCCTGGCGCGAACGCCGCCCTCGCGGACTTCGAGCGCCCCACCCGCATGGATCCCGCCCTCGCGCCCGACCCGCTTCCCGAGCTGCGGGTCGACCCCGCCCTTGCCGGCGTCGACTGGACCCCCCTGGCCGTCGACGCCTCCCCCGAGGTCCTGCGCGCCTACATGGAGCTCAGCCACCGCTCCGCCGACCCCCTTTTCGCCGGAGACAACCCACGCCTCCACCCCGCCTGGCTGGTGGGCCGCCCGGAAGCGCTCATGCGCCACAACTTCGTCATCATCGGCTCCATCCACACCCGCACCGAGATCGAGTTTCTCGCGCCTGCCTTTGCCGGGGGCGAGGTCGTCACGGGCGGACGATGCGTCGCGGTCTACGAACGCAAGGGTCGTCCCTTCGTCGAGTTCGACTGCCTCGTGCGCGGCCCCGACGGACGCGACCTCGCCCGCATGCGCCACACCACCATCTACGACGCCATGGCCGGCATCCCATGATCGACTCCATCGCCAACTTCCTCCGCTACTTCGACGGGGTGCATCGCCGCGCCTTGCGCGACGTCGCCGCCCTCCCGCCGGAGGCCGCCACCTGGAAGCCCCCTGCCGGGGAGGGCGAGGCCGCCTGGGACATCCCCGAGGTCATCGCCCACATCTGCCGCTCCCGCGGTTTCTTCGTGGGCGTTTACCACGATGAGGGCTGGATCATGCCCCCGCCCCCCGACACTTCCTCCCCCGAACTGTGGGCGCCCGCCCTCGAGGAGAGCGCCGCCGCCGTCCAGGCCCGCCTCCAGGACACCCCCGACGAGTGGCTCCAGCGCCGCGTCCCCCTCATCGAAGGCGACGGTACGTTGGCGGGCTGGCGGGTCCTCATGATGCTCGTCGAGCACGAGGTCCATCACCGCAGCCAGTTCGATACCTACGCCGGCCTCAACGGCTGGTCTCCGCCCGACATCTTCGGCATGAGCTTTGAAGGCCTCGCCGAGCGCGAGGCCGCCCAGCGCGAGCGCCTCGCCCGGCGCGACGCCTAGCCTCGGCGCATCGCGCTTCCCGCCACAGCGCCGTAGGCTGCGCGCGGAGGTACGACATGAGCGTGATGGATGACTTCCGGCTCGACGGACACGTCGGCGTGATCACCGGTGGCGGCCGCGGGATCGGCGAGGGGATCGCCTGGGCCATGGCCGATGCCGGCGCCGATGTCGTCGTCGCCGCGCGCCGCGAGAACGACCTCGCGCGCGTCGTCGAGGGTGTCGAGGCGCGGGGCGGGCGGGGCCTCGCCGTTCCCACCGACGTCCTCGACCGGAGCGCCATCGAGCGCCTCGCTGCCGCCGCCGTCGAGGCCTTCGGCAAGATCACGGTCTGGGTGAACAACGCCGGCGGCAGCCAGGATCGCGCTACGCGCGACCTCGCCGAGGTCTCCGACGAGTACTGGGACGAGATGGTCGAGTTCAACCTCACCTCCGCCTTCCTCGGCATCCGCGCCGCCCTCCCCCACATGCCCGACGGGTCGAGCATCGTCAACATCGTGTCCGGGGCCGCCCTCAACGCCGCCCCCCACACGGGCGTGTACGGCGCCGCCAAGGCCGGCGTCGTGAACATGACCATGACCCTCTCCCGCGAGCTCGCCGAGCGGCGTATCCGCGTCAATGGCATCGCCCCGGGCCCCATCTTCACCGAGCAGTTCGCCGCCATGTTCCCCATGACCGAGGAGGAGCAGGAGGCCTACGGTAACCGCCTTCCCACCGGCCGTATGGGCAGGCCCAGCGATATCGGCGCCGGGGTCGTCTACCTCGCCTCCGAAGCGGGGTCCTGGATCACCGGCCAGACCATCGCCATCAACGGCGGGCACGTGCCCGGCTCCATCGCCGTCGTCCACCGCGGCGAATAACCAACCCGGCAGCATTCAGGAGGAACACCATGACCATCAGCAAGCAGGAACTCGTCGAGGGCATCCGGTTCGCCGGACGCCGCGCCGCCGCCGCCCTCGAGCACGTCCCCGACTTCGACCGCCAGCTCGCCCAGGAGTGGACGACCGCTGACGCCTTCCGCCACATCGCGGCCGGCGCCGGTTCGCTCGAGGGCTTCTACGGCGGCCTCAGCACCGGCGCCTTCGAGTCGTTCAGCAACGAAGACGCGGCCTCCGGCAACGCCCGCACCATCGAGCGCATGGCGGAGGTCTCCCGCGAGGAGCTGGGGACGATGATCCTGGAAGGCTCCGAAACCTCGGCCGCCTTCGCCGAGACGCTCGACGAGGACGACCTCGCGACCGTCGTTACGCTCGGCGACTACCGCATGCCCAAGGCCGAGCTCGTCGCCCAGATCTGGATCCACCACCCCATCCACCACGCCTACGAGGCGAGCCAGCGCTGGCCCCTGTAGGGGGAAGCTCGCTCAGGGAGCGAGCACGCGATCCAGGTCGACCTGATCGAGGCGGGCCCGCAGGCGTCTGACCCACGCCGCCGCCATCTCCGCACCGCGGCCCTCGCTTGCCCCCACGTCCAGGATCGTCAGCAGTCCCAGTGTCTGCGCAGTCGCGAGCAGCCCCATCCGGTAGTGCCGTTCGAACGCCTCGAACGGGTAGCCGCTGACGCCGTGCGCTTCCAGCTCTGCGTGGTATCCGTGTAGCAGATCCGCTTCGTCGCCGTCCGTCAGGCCGTCGCTCGATCCGGAGAGGAACCAGGCCACGTCGTACGCCGCCGGTCCGCGGCGGATGGCCTGCCAGTCGAAGAAGACCGGCTCGCCCTCGCGAAACACGAGGTTGTCCAGGCGCAGGTCGCCGTGGACGAGGGTCTCCGGCGCTTCCTCCTGCATCCGGTCGATCGTCTCGACCCCGTGCTCGCTGACCCACGCGACAAGGCGCTCGAACTCCGGGTCGAAGAGATCGGGATGCCGTTCCCGGAACGAGCCTCGCCCCTGGAGGAACAGGCTCTGCCGCACGCGGGAGTCGCCGGCGAAGGGCACGAGCCAGTAGCGGCCGTCGAGCTGCGGGCTCTCCCAGAAGGAGGCGTGCATCTTCGCGATCAACGTGAGGACGGTCGCGCACGCCGACGGATCCGTGCCGGCAAGCTGGTCGCCCGATTGGGCATCACCAAGATCCTCGATCAGCAGGAGGTAGCGCCGCTTGCGGCGTCCCGCCGACCAGAGGGCCATGCGCGTCACCCGCGGCAGGAGCGGCAGCGGAATGCGGTTGGCCAGCCCCATCGCCCCCTTCTGGCGGTCCGAGACGGCGTGGCGATCGAAGTCGCTGTAGTACAGGCGAGGCACCGCCACCGGCACCTCTCCCGCGAGCTCCTCGTAAAAGCAGCTCTCCCGCTCGTACACCCCCACCAGCTCCCCGAACGCGCGGTTCTCGAGCCGTGGCATCTTCGCCACCACGCTCGCCGGCCCCTCTCCTCCCTCGTACGACAGCCGCAGCCGGGCGATGTCTCCCATGAACCCCTCGCCCTCGCCCAGGACCTCGCGTTCCGCGGAGGTCACCGCACCGCCTGCCGGCAGGTGCCCGCCCTCGCGCAGGACCTGCGTGAGCCACTCGGGCGTCAGGTCATCGAGGCGTTCCGGGATGAAGGGCTCCATCGGGTCAGCCTACGCCACCGGCGCGGCCAGCAACCGGTCGAAGTTGATGCCGGCGGCGCGCGCCGCGAGGCGCTCGTACCAGGCTGCCATCAACTGCACGCCCCGCCCCTCGCCCATATCCATCACGTCCGTGGCGGTTAGCGTCTGCATCGCGGTCAGCAGCCCGAGGTGGTAGTCCCGCACCAGCGCCTCGAACGAGTAGCCGCGCACCCCCTGCTCCCCAAGTACCGCGAAGTAGCCGCGCAGCAGTTCGGCCTCATCGTCCCCCGTCAGGTCTGCGCACGCCCCCGAGAGGAAATAGGCCACGTCGTAAGCCGCCGGCCCCCGCCGCACGAGCTGCCAGTCGAACACGATCGGCTCGCCGTCCCGGAAGGCCACGTTGTCGAGTCGCGGGTCGCAGTGCAGCAGCGTGGTGGGCGACTCTCGATACAGGCGCCGTACCCCCTCCTCGCCGTTCGCCGCCGCCCACGAGAGCGCCCGGTCGAACGAGTCATCCACCAGGTGTGCGAACTTCTCCCGGAAGGTTGGCTGCGAATCCTTGAACAGGCCGTTCCGGATGCGCGCGTCGATGCTCAGCGGAACCAGCCAGAAGCGGTTCTCGAGCGCCTCGCTCTCCCAGTAGGCGGCGTGCATCCGCGCGATCGCCGCCAGCACCGTCGCGCACCGCTCCGGCGATACGCCCGTCAACTGATCCCCCGGCTCCGCATCCCCGATGTCCTCCAGCAGGAGGATGTAGCGGCGGTTCTTGCGTCCCGATACCCACAGCCCCAGCCTGGTCATGAGGCCCGTGAGCAGCCGGGGCGTCCGGTCGGCCAGCTTCAGTGCCGCTTCCTGCCGCTCCGAGGCCATGTCCCGATCGAAGTCGCCGTAGTACATCCGCGGCGTCTCCAGCGGCAGGTCGCCCGCCATCTCGTCGTAAAAGCAGCTCTCCCGCTCGTAGGCCCCCAGCAACTCCCCCATCGCGCGGTTGGCCAGCTTCGGCATCTTCGCGATGACCGTCGCCGGCCCCTCCCCGCCCTCGTAGCCGAGCCTCAGCCGCACGATGTCGCCCAGGAACCCCTCGCCCTCGCCGAGGATTTCCTGCTCGCTCGAGGTCACGGTCGCAGTGGACGCCAGCTCCCCCGATTCGCGCAGGGCGGCGGTCAACCACTCCGGCGTCAGGTCGTCCAGCCGTTCCGGAATCGAGAGTGCCAAGGCGTGACCTCCGGGGTTGCTGACCGGGGAGCTTACCCGCCGGCGGCGTCCAGCGTGGCGTTTGCGCGACCGGCCCCGTACGATCCTGGCTCCCGCGAACGCGTACCACCCCGCTTGCCCCAGCGTTGCCAGGAGCCCCCATGAAGATTCTCGATGGCGTCTACCAGCTTCTTACGCCCTTCCCCCAGTACCAGTACGAGGAGGCCAAGAAGCTCCGCGTCGAGCTCGAGCGCTCACCCCGCGTCACCAAGGGCCTCCCCTACGTCATGCCCTACCTGATCAAGCACGGGTCCGACACGATGCTCGTCGATTGCGGCTGGAACACCGACGTCGCCTACGCCGCCCTCGAGGAGGGCATGGGAGAGTTCGGCAGCCACCCTTCCGAGATCACGCAGCTTGTCATCACCCACGTCCATCCCGACCACTACGGCATGTCGGGACGCCTCAAGCAGGTCTCCGACTGCGAGGTGATCATGCACGAGCGCGAGGCCGACTTCATCGCCTCCCGCTACTACGCGCCTCGCGGCCTCACTGACGAGATGCAGAAGTACATGGGCCAGCACGGCGTCCCCGAGATGAAGGCCCCCGAGATGTCCCGCGGCTCCATGGACATGCTCGACAAGGTGCAGCCCGCCGCTCCCGACTACAAGGTCCACGGTGGCGAGACCCTGAGCGCCGGCGACTTCCACTTCGAGGTTATCTGGACGCCCGGCCATGCCCCTGGCCACATCTGCCTCTACGAGCCCAACCGCAAGCTCCTCTTCAGCGGCGACCACATCCTCCCCACCATCACCCCCAACGTCTCGATGCACTCCCAGACCTCCGGCGATCCCCTCGGCGACTACATCCGCTCGCTCGACATCGTTGCCGAGCTCGACGTCGACCACGTCCTCCCCGCGCACGAGTTCGATATCAAGGAGCTCAAGCGTCGCGTGAACGAGATCCACGACCACCACCGCGAGCGCCTCGACGAGATGATGCGCTGCGTCGACGCCGGCGCCACCGCCTGGGATGTCGCCGGGCGCGTCAAGTGGGCCACCGGTACCCTCGACGACTTCGAGCCCTTCATGCAGCGCGCCGCCGTGGGCGAGACGCTTTCCCACCTGGAGCACCTCTTCGAGGAGGGCCGCCTCTCCAAGGTCAAGCGCGACGGCACCCTCCACTGGATCCCCGTCTAACGTCGCTGCCCGCCGAGCGCCTGCGCGCGCCGTCTGGTACCGTTGGCCCGTGGCAAAACAGGAATCCATCGAAGTCGAAGGGCTCGTTACGCAGGCGCTTCCCAACGCCGTCTTCCGCGTCGAGCTGGCCAACGGGCACGAGGTGCTCGCCCACGTCAGCGGTCGCGTTCGCCGCTATCGCATCAAGGTGCTCCTCGGCGACCGCGTGCTCGTCGAGCTCTCGCCCTACGACCTCTCCAAGGGCCGGATCACCTACCGCTTCAAGTAGGCGCTCGCCCGCACCACTTCCCTACGCCGGTGGAATCGCGCCCGTCTCCTGCAGGCGCGCGAACCACTTGCGGAACATGTCCTCCGTATCCATGCACTCCGTGAAGCCCGCCTGCCGCGCCGCGATCGTGCTGTTCAGGATCGGCAGTGGAGGCCGGTTCGGCGCCCCCAGCACCGTGTCCGCGTAGATGAGCGAGTTGTAGCCGCAGTACTCGACGAGGTCGCCCGGCACGTTCAACCCGTGCCGCTCGACCAGTGCCGCCCAGGTGTCCTGCTGCTTCGGCAGCTCCTCCACCAGCGAGACCTGTCGCGGCTCCCCCGCCTCCATCCCCAGCGTCTCCGCGATCGCCGGCCACACGTTCTCCCACATGAACACGTCGCCGTTCGTCAGGTTGAACGTCCCGCCCCACGCCTTCGGCTCCTCCGTCGCCCACGAGAGGGCGTGCGCCACGAGGTCCGCGTCCACCGCCTCCCGGAGCGTCGGCGCTCCGGGCTTCCCGGGGAAGTCGAGCGGTTTGCCCTCCTCGCGCAGCAGGGCCGCGTACGCCCCGATCACCGGGATCGGGTTCATGTTGTTCCCCGGCGCGTCCCCGTAGATCACGGTCGGACGCCAGGTCGTCAGCTCCCAGTCTCCCTCCGCCTGTTTCGTCCGCAGGTAGTCCTCCTGCTCGAAGTAGAAGTTCGGGTGCTCCTTGCGAGGCTCGCGTTCGCGCAGCGGAACCTTCACGCCCTTCGCCCCCACGCTCGGGTGGTGCAGCCCGTACGCCTTCGTCCCTTGCAGCAGCGAGACGTGCTCGAGCTCTGAAGCCGCCCGCGAAAGCGGTTCGAACAGGTTCCGCAGCATGCGCGCGTTCCGTTCGATTACCTCCGGGTCGACCCAGCCGGGCATCAGGCCCGGGACCTCCTGCAGCGCCGCGTATACGAGGTGTGTCACCCCGGTCATCGCGCCGAAGGCGCGCTCGCACGCCTCCGCGTCCAGCAGGTCGACCGAGAGCAGCTCCGCCTCCTGCGGCAACCCGGCGGGTATCCGCCGCGACACCCCCACCGCCTCCCACCCCGGCAGCGTCGCGAAATGCCGGACCGCCGCGTACCCCACCAGCCCCGACGCACCCGCGATCAGCACCCGCTTCGTCATGCCGCTCCCTCCGTGGGCGCCGTCACCGGCGCGCGGCGCACAGGATACCGAGCCCCGCCGGGACCGTTGCGATGCCTCTTGCGCGGGAGCACACTGGCCCCGTTACCAGTAGGAGGCTCCCCCATGACTTTTCCCAACGTCCTCCTCGCCACGAAGGGCCACCCGTTCCAGCGCGAGCCCTTCTTCTCCATGTTCGACTCGTTCCAGCAGGACGGCGCCATCGCCGCCTGGACCCATGTCGAGCAGCCTGCCGCCCAGGCATTCTTCCGCCCCGATGCCGCCGCCCCCTACGACGTCATCGTCGACTACAGCATGCCGGGCCGCGGCATCGGCGATGCCGACCCGCCCCAGTCGCTCAAGGACGGCTACCGCGCCCTCCTCGAACAGGGCAAGGGCATGGTCATGATCCACCACAACATCTGCTCCTGGCCGGCCTGGGAGGAGTACGCCGAGATGGTCGGCGGCCGCTTCTTCTACGACCCCGGCGAGCTTCGCGGCCAGCAGTGGCCGGACTCTGGCTATCTCCTCGCGGTGAACCACAACGTCAGCGTCGTCGAGCCAGACCACCCCGTCGTCGAGGGCCTCGACCCGCAGTTCGAGCTCCAGGACGAGCTCTACCTCGCCCCCTACTTCGAGGACAACGTCGTGCCGCTCCTCCGCAGCGACTTCGAGTTCACCTATAAGAACTTCTTCTCGCCCGCTCTCGTCGTCCACGAGCGCCGCATGTACGAGCGCGGCGAGTGGACCCATCCCCCCACCAGCAACATGGTCGCCTGGGCCAAGAGCCACTACAACAGCCCCATCGTCTACATCCAGCCTGGCGACGTCCCCACCTCGTACAACAACCCGAATTACCGGAAGCTGATGTCGAACGCGATCCAGTGGGTCGCATCCGGGGAGGCGCACGCCTGGGCGCGCGAACGCAACGCCGCGGCTGTGTCGTAGCGGGCTAGTAGCCCCGCTCGCGTCCGACGACGTTCAGGAGCGGCTCTCCAGCGACGTACCGCTGGAGGTTCTCCGCGAAGAACTCCGCCGCACGCTCGAAGTAGCCGTGAATGGAGCCCGACCGGTGGGGCGTCACGATCACGTTTGGCATGTCCCAGAACGGGCTGTCTTCCGGCAAGGGCTCCGGGTCGTGCACGTCGAGCGCTGCCCCCGCGATCCGCCCCGTCCGCAGCGCCTCCAGCAGTGCGTCCGTGTCGACCACCGTGGCCCGCGCGATGTTCACGATCGACGCCTCCGGCTTCATGAGCGCGATCTCGTCCGCCCCGATCATCCCGTCCGTCGCTCGCGTCAGCGGCACGCATAGGTTGACGTAATCAGACTCCGCAAGCAGCCTCGGCAACTCGCTCGCCGCCAGCAGTTCATCGACATCCGCATCGGTGTCGCCGGGCTGCGCGCTGTGGCGCGTCGCAATCACCCGCATCTCGAAGGCCCGCGCCCGCTTCGCCAGCTCGCGACCGATCGCCCCCAGCCCCACGATGCCGCACGTCTTCCCCCGCAGCTGCCCGGCGAAGTGGAAGTTCCAGCGGTGTTCCATCTGGTCCCGCATCGCTTCGTGCAGGTCCTTCTCCAGCATCACCATCGCGGCCATGCAGTACTCCGCGATCGGCACCGCCCCCACTCCGCTCATGGTCGTGATCGTGAAGTCCCGTTCGAGGATGCCCTGTTCGATGAGCTCGTCCAGCCCCGCCGTGAGCACCTGGAACCACTTCAGGTTCGTCGCTGCGTCGTGAACGGCGATCGGGTCGAGGTGCGACCCGAACAGCACCTCCGCCTGCGCCAGGATCGCCGCCTGTTCCTCTGTCGGAGGTGGGCGGAACGCTCCCGGGGCGATCCGCTCCGTCGGATAGTCGAGGATGCGCACCAGCGGCGACGCGCCCTCGATCGTCGCCCGCGTCCCCTCCGTCAGCGGGAACGAGACCACCACGGGAATCGGCTCCTGTCGCATCGGTCCTCCCGGCTCCGGGGAAGTCTACCCAGACCTCCCCGCTCGCGTTCCGGCCAATCCTCGCGGACAATCCCCGGACGATGTCCGATCCCCGCGAGCGCTTCGACGCCGCTGCCCTGCGCGAACACACGGCCGCCACCCTCGAGTACTTCGGCATGCCCGCCGCTGATGCCGCCATCGCCGCCGAGGTGCTCGTCGACGCCGACCTGAAGGGCATCGAGTCGCACGGTATCGCCCACCTCACCTGGCACGGGGGCTACGTGCCCGGGCTGCGCGACGGCCGCGTGAACCCCACGCCGGCGGTCCACGTGCTGCGCGAGACCCCCGCCACCCTCGCCCTGGATGGCGACGGCGGCATGGGCGTCGTCGTCGCCGTCGACGCCATGGATCGCTGCATCGCCCGCGCCGAGGCGAACGGCATCGGCATGGTCACCATCCGCAACGGGCGGCACTTCGGGGCGGCCGGCTACTACGCCGAGCGTGCGGCCGCCCGCGGACTCATCGGCATGGCCAGCTGCAATACGCCCGTGCTCGCCGTTCCCGCCGGCGGCGCCGAGCGCGCCTTCGGCACGAATCCGATCGCTTTCGCCGCGCCCATCGCCGGTCGCGAGCCGTTCTCCCTCGATATGGCTACGACCGCGGTGGCCGGCGGGAAGCTCGAGATCGCCGGCCGCCAGGGCAAGCGCCTCCCCTCCGGCTGGGCCGTAGACGGCGACGGGAACGAGAGCGATGACCCCTCCGCCCTCGGCCAGGGCGGTGCCCTCCTTCCCCTCGGCTCCTCCCTCGAGACCAGCTCCTACAAGGGCTACGGCCTCGGTCTGGTGTCCGACATCCTCTCGGGTGTCCTTTCCGGCGCCGGCTTCGGGATGATCATGCCGCGCCCCCACATGGGGCAGTGGTTCGCCGCCTGGCGAATCGATGCCTTCCGCGATCCCGACGAGTTCCAGGCCGAGATGGCCGACCTTGCCGACCGCATCCACGCCATCCCCCCCGCCCCGGGCGTCGATCGGGTTCGTATCCCCGGCGACAAGGAAGCCGAAGCGCGCGCCGACCGCGACGCCAACGGCATTCCCCTCGACAGCGCCGTCGTCGACCAGCTCCGCGAGCTCGCCGCCGAGACTGGCGTCTTCTTCCCCGATCCCGTGGGGAGCCCGGCGTGATTCCCGAACAGGTTCTCGCCGCCCTCCGCCAGCGCTTCGAAGCGCTCCCCGCCCCGGTCACGATCGACTACTTCCACCAGGGCGAGAGCGGCATCATCGTCCCCGGCGCCCCGCCCCGTTCGCCCTGCCCCGCCTGCGGTCCGACCAAGGAGACCCTCGAAGACCTCGTGGGAGTCTCCCCGAAGCTCCGCCTCGTCACCCACGAGTTCCACGCCGAGCCCCAGCTCGTCGAGAGCTGGAACATCGAGCGCATCCCCGCCCTCCTCCTCCGGCGCGGCGGCGGGGCCCCGCCTCTGCGCTACTACGGCCTCCCCCAGGGCCTCTTCTTCGAGGTGCTCGTCGAGGTCATCTCTGCCTTCCCCGCCCCACCCGCGCCCTCCGCCGCCCTTGCCGAGGTTCTCGACCGCCTCACCGACACCGTCTCCATCGTGGTCGTCGGCTCCCTCCGACACCCCGCGGCCGCGCAGGCCGTCGCCAGCGCGTACCAGCTCGCGCTCTTCTCCAACAAGATCGAGGCGACCGTCATCGAGGTCGAGACCTTCCCCGAGCTCGTCGAGGAGCTCGGCCTCAGCGAGCTCCCGGCCACCATCGTCGCCGGGAAGCACGGCTTCTCGGGGGTGGCCAACACCCTCGCGCTCGCCCAGTTCGCCGTCGACGCGCAGCAGTCCGACTCCCCCGCCGCGCCACAGGTGGCGCCCGGCTCCGCCACGGCGATCGGCGGAGGCCCCGGCGCCCCGCCCGTCTCCGCCCCCCAGC
>VXPF01000033.1:0-8873 GCA_009839725.1 Dehalococcoidia bacterium
GGGGAGGGGTGGCCGTCGTGGGGGTCGAACTCGTAGTTGTGGAGGGGACAGATGAGCCAGCCCCGATCGATGTAGCCCTCGCCGAGGGGAGCGTTCTCGTGGGGGCAGCGGTTGTCGAGGGCGCCGAAGCGGCCTTCGTGCAGGGTGAGCACAACCACATTCCGCCCGGCGAGGACGGTCTTGATATCGCCTTCTTCGAGGTCGTCCGGGGAGGCGACGCGGTACCAGTCGATTTGAGCCACGGCAGGATGATAGCGCGGGCAGGCGTTCCCAAGAATTGCAGAAATCGGTGACGGGCATATCTGGTTTGACTTAGACTGCCGCCGAATCTGCACCCGGGAGAGCACGATGCGAGAGAGCTACTGGGGGCGCTACTGGAGGCGCAGACGATCGCGGCGGAGCTTCCTTATCGGAGGCGCGGCGCTAGCAGCAGGCTCGGCCGGACTGATGGCCGTTGGCTGTGGTGACGACGACGACGACGATGCCGAACCAGCGGAGCCTGACGAACCGGCGGAGACGGCAACCGCCGCTCCAGAGGAAACCGCCCGGGCGACGGAAGCGCCGGCGCCTGCTGATGGCCCGATGCCGGGCGGCGTTTTCCGGCAGCACAAGACCCAGGTTGACGACGGGATCGACCCGGGCCTGAAGGTCATCAACAACAACGAGATCCTGGCTCGCATCTACAACCACACCCATCTCTACAAGGTCTCGACGAACGAGTTCCTGTTCGATGCGGCGACGGCGATGGAGCAGCCGGACAACACCACGATCATCTTCCCGCTGCGGCCGGGCATGACCTTCCACCACGATGGCAGCCCGGTGACGGCCGAGGACGTGGCAAGCACCTGGAGCCGCTTCCCCTCGCTGCTGGCGGACCAGGGTTCGCAGGTGAACGAGGCGAACTGGGGCTTCATGGACACGATCACGGCCGCCGACGAGCTGACGGCGCAGGTCGCATTGAAGGCTCCCGCCGCTTCGGCGCCGGTGTTGATGGCTGCGACGTCCTACGGCATCGTCTCGAGGACGCTGCTGGAGCAGCAGGCAAACGGCAACGTGCAGGAGTTAGACGCGGGCGCGGGGCCTTACGTGATCGAGCAGCGCGACGCGGCGGGCGTGGCCCTCGCTCGCTACCCGGACTATTACGCGCACGAGAACCCCTCGACGCACTTCCTGGAGGGCGCTCCCTACATCGACCGGCACGAGACGCGAATCATCGTGGACCGGGCGGCGGCGAAGGCGGCGTTCCTGGCGGAAGACATCGACTACATCCCCGGGATCGCGGACCGGATCGAGTTCGAAGAGTTCACCGGGGACGACCGCTTCGTGTCGAAGGAGGTGGCTTCGACGGAGGCGCGCTTCCTCGCGTACGACAACATCAAGTTTGTCGACAAGCGGGCGCGGGAAGCGGTTTCCTACGCAATCGACTACGACGCGATGATCGCCACGCTCTACGCGGGCGACGGCGTGTACGACGGTCCCGTGGGGCAGGCGCTGCCGGGCTTCGCGCTCGACCAGGAGACGTTGAAGTCGTACCGCGTGTTCGATCCGCAGAAGGCACGGCAACTGTGGGAGGCTTCGGGGGTCGAAATCGAGAACATCCGCATCGAGACGAGCATCGATCCCCGGGGCTCGACGCTGGCGGAGTTCCTTGCCCGCCAGATGGAGGAGAACCTCGGCGTGGCGTCGGAGCCGCTGATCCACGACGTGACGACGTACGTGGCGCGGGCCCGCGAGCCAATCAAGCAGTGGGAACTCTTCGTTGTGCCGTACAACGCGAGCACGACGCCGGAGATCTACAACATGACGATGATGAACCCGGACGCCTTTGCGGGCGTGTCGTGGAGCTTCGGGGTGGACCAGCCGGACGCAAGCCTGGTGGCGAACGCCCAGAAACTCATCGATCTCACGGCCGCGCAGGCGCAGGAGGTCGATCCCGACCTCCGGCTCGAGCTGATGCGGGAGATGCAGCTCTTCGCACTTGAGGAGCTGGTCCCGGGCATCAACCTGCCGGTGCCGGGCCACAGCTGGGTCGTGTACAACGCCCGTATGGGGAACTTCCCGGAGAACGATGTGCTCCTCGGGGGGTTGCTCAACCGGACGCACGACATGTGGGTCAAGAGCTAGGGGTCCACGCCGGGAGGCGAGGTGAGCGGTTGCGCTCACCTCGCCTTCGTGGAGTCTGCCGAGCATGCAGGCCTATATCGCTCGCCGGTTGATAGCCGTCCCGTTCATGTTGTTCGGGATGTCGTTGCTGCTGTTCTGGCTGCTGTTCCTGCGGCCCGGAAACGCGGCCCTGACCGGCTTTGGGCTTGTCTCGCCGGACCAGAACCAGCAGGCCATTGCGAGCCTGGAGGAGGAGTTCGGGCTCGACCGGCCCTTCTTCGTGCAGTACGGGGACTGGGCCTGGAATGCACTCCAGGGCGACTTCGGGATCTCCCTGAAGAACCGCCGGCCGGTGACCCCGGAGATCAGGTCGCGCCTGCCCGTAACGGCCGAGCTCGGGCTGCTGACGGTGCTCCTGACCGCGATGATCGGGATCCCGGTGGGGATCATCTCCGCCATCAGACCAGGGACGTTTCTCGACGGGTTCTTGCGGATCGTAACGATCTCGGGGATCTCCGTGCCCAATTTCTGGGTGGCGACGCTGGTGATCACCTTACCGGCGCTGTGGTGGGCCTGGACCCCCCTGTGGGAATACGTGCGATTCGAGGATGACCCGCTCAACAACCTCAAGATCGTCATCTGGCCAGCAGTAACGCTGGCGATCGCGACAGCGGCGTATGTGGCCCGAATCGTGCGGTCATCGATGCTGGAGACGCTGTACTCGGACTTCGTGAGAACGGCGCGGGCGAAGGGGCTGCGGGAGCGGGCCGTCGTGCTGCGGCACGTGTTCCGGAGCTCGATGATCGCGGTGATCACGGTGATCGGCATCCAGCTGGGAGCGGTCCTCGGGGGGTCGGTGATCGCGGAGCAGATCTTCGGGATACCGGGGCTGGGGCTGCTCGTGTTCGAATCCGTCGTCTCGATCGACTACACGGTGGCGCTCGCGGCGATCATGGTGTTCGCCTTCATGTTCACCCTTGTCAATCTGGCGGTGGACGTCATCTACACGTTTGTCGACCCAAGGATCCGGTACTGATGAGCGGGACGAGCGAAGCAACCGCGGCCCTGAGCCAGCAGGCCATACGCCCGCCGGAGCGGCGCTTCGCGGGCGTGTTTCGCTTCGTTCGGCAACAGCGCCTGGGGACGATCGGCGCGGTCCTCATCATCCTGGTGGTGTTCGGCGCGGTGGCGGCGCCGGTGCTGAAGACGAGCGACCCGGAGGGGTTCGGCGTGGCGCCCCTCCTGGAGAGCCCGAGCACAAGCCACTTCTTCGGCACGAACCGGGAGGGGCGAGACGTCTGGTCGCGCGTGCTCTACGGCGGCCGAGTTTCGCTCAAGATCGGTCTGGCGACGGTGATCGTGGCGGCGCTGGGCGGGACGGCGCTGGCGCTGATCGCGGGCTATCTCGGTGGTGTGGTCGACTTCGCCCTGGGGCGCGTGGCGGACGTGCTGATCGCGTTCCCCTCGATCCTGTTCGCCCTCACGCTGCACGCCTCGTTGCGGGACGAGTTACCGAACCTCGGGGAGGTCCTAGCGGCCGAGGAGTTCCTGCTGGTGGTCGCGATCTGCATCGTGTTCACGCCGGTGATCTTCCGCATCATGCGGGGGAACGTGCTGGAGCAGCGAGCCGCGATCTACGTGGAGTCGGCGCGGGTCATCGGGGCGAGCGAGACGCGCATCATGTGGCGCCACATCTTCCCCAACCTCGTCGGCCTGCTCCTGATCGTGATGAGCACAACCCTGCCGGCGGCGATCCTGACCGAGTCGGCGCTCAGCTTCCTGGGAGTGGGGGTGGAACACGGGACGCCGTCGTGGGGAGCGGACCTCTCTGGGACGAACCGCAACTACTTCGTACGGGCGCCATGGATCGCGATCTTCCCGGGTCTCGCGCTGAGCATCACGGTGCTGGCGTTCAACCTGTTCGGCGACGCCCTGCGGGACACGCTCGATCCGCGGCTGCGGGGTCAGCGATAGGCGGCTCTTGGCAAGCGCGCCAGCACGCAGCTACTGCGCGCGTTCCTCGTACTCGCTGAGGACTGTGTCGGAGAGGTGAGCCAGATGAGGAATCCGGTGAAGATCCTGCAGTTTCTCGTAGCTGATGTACGTGCAGCGAGCCGCGAGCGGGCGGCCTTCTAGGCGCTCAAACACGGGCCGCCGTATCTCTTGAAGAACCTTGGAACGTCGCTCAGAGGGCGCAACGATGTGCAGGCGGATCTCCATGTTGGGCTGTAGCGCGAGAAGGTCGGCCATGCGAAGGAGCCCTGAGTAGACCGCCGTTGTGTGCTCGACCTCGAAGGCACGCACGATTGAGCGACCGCGCAACCAGAGGACGTCGATCTGCTCGATGGTTTTGTTCGTGACCTCGTTGTAGCTGAGGGGAAGCCGATCGAGTAGGGGCACTCCATCGCCTAGATGCTGCTCCACACGCCCGCGATCACTTGGGGGAACCCAAACATCCAGTCCCATCCGAGAACCAATCTCAGCAAGACTGGCCTGCACCCGGATGGACTCGCGACCTTCTGTACCCAAAGGAGGGCTGGACTGTGACTCTGAGCTGCCCTGGACAGAGTTACCAGTGTCGGGCGTAGCAGTTTCTTCGATAGGCCCAGGGATCGAGTCGTCAGCTGTAGTGCGGGCAAGCAGCATGCGCTCAAGGAATCGACCGTCTTCCTCGGGAAGTCGATTGAGTGAGCCCCTTAGCCTCCCCGTCCACTTGCTTGACCGGGGGTCGTGGTCTCGGGTGAAGGAGAGGGTCGTCCAGACTTGACCGTCCTTGATGGGAAGTGCCCCTTCTTCAGACAGCATGACCAGTGGGCGAACGTGGAAGCGGGTGACGAAGGGATCATCACCATCGGCAAAACGCGGCGAGTCATCCTCGAAGGGGCCGTCCACGACCTCGAGAATGGCGACCCACATGGACGCCCTTGTCAGGTAGCAGATGAACTTGTCCCCCGGACGAACTCTCTCTGCGGCACGACGGTGCGCAGCCCTAAAACCAGTGACTGTGCGGTCAGACTGCATGAACCGCGCAAGCGTCTCGCGCGAGAACAAATCAATGTAGTAGGCCATTCGTATTCCAAAGCCGCGTGGGCCGCGACTGGGTTCGGATACTACCAGCGGTTAGGTGGCCGGGCCGCACGTATACTCGCGGGCCGTGGCGAAACCGCTGGCCGACATCACGATCCTGGACCTGACGTGGGTGCTCTCGGGGCCGTACGCCTCGATGGTGCTGTCGGACCTCGGGGCGGACGTGATCAAGGTGGAGCGGCCCCCCTGGGGGGACGTGGCGCGGACGAGCGGCCCCTACCAGAACGGCTGGAGCGGCTACTTCTTCAGCATCAACCGGGGGAAGCGCTCGATCGCCATCGACCTGACCCGCGACGAGGGGCGGGACCTGCTCCTGAGCCTCGCGGAGAAGGTCGACGTGGTGATGGAGAACTTCACGCCGGGGACGATGGACCGGCTCGGGATCGGGTACGAGACGCTTCGCGAGCGGAATCCGGGCCTGATCTTCGCGAGCACCTCCGGGTTCGGGCAGACGGGGCCGTACCGCGACTACCCGGCCGTCGACATCATCGTGCAAGGCATGGGCGGCGTGATGTCCATCACGGGGGAGCCGGACGGGGGCCCGGTGCGCCCGGGGGTCTCGTACGGCGACATCGTGGCGGGGCTCTACACGGCGATCGGCATCCTGACGGCGCTGCACGAGCGGGGGGAGAGTGGGGAGGGGCAGGCGATCGACATCAGCATGCTCGACGCGCAGGTGAGCGTGCTGGAGAACGCGATCATGCGGTACTTCGTCACGGGCGAGGCGCCCAAGCCACTCGGGACCCGGCACCCGAGCGCGACGCCGTTCCAGGCGTTCCCGACGGCAGACGGCTGGATCGTGGTGGCGCTGGCGTTCCGGGACGAGCAGTGGCCGATCCTGTGCGCGCTGCTGGGCGTAACCGACCTGATCGACGACTCCCGCTTCGACACGGGTCCGAAGCGGACGGCGAACCACGCGGAGCTCGAGCCGGTGCTGTTCGAGGCGTTCCGCGCGCAGCCTAGCGAGCACTGGCTGAAGGAGTTCCTGGCGGCGGACATCCCGAGCGGGCCGCTTAACACGATCGCAGACGTGGTGAACGACCCGCAGATCCGGCACCGGGAGATGATCCAGGAGGTCACGCATCCGGTGGCGGGGACGATGCCGGTGGCGAACACGCCCGTGCGGATGTCGCGGTCGGAGTCAGGGATCGCGGGGCCGCCGCCGAGCATGGGGGAGCACACGGCGGAGGTGCTGGGCGAGCTGCTGGGCATGGGGGCGGACGAGGTGGAGGCGCTGCGCGAGGCGGGCGTTGTCGCGACCGAGGGCGGACCGGATATCTCGGAGTTGACGCGGTAGGGCTAGAGGCCCTTCTCGGCGCAGAGGTCCTCATCGAAGAGGATGTGGCCGGTGAACTCGCCCGGGGGCTGCTCGCAGATCCAGACGGTTCCCTTGGCCATGTGCGGGGCGCGCTCGAACTCGAGAGTGGGGTTCTCGGGGTCGTTCTCGGCCCAGATGTTGCCGGGCGTGCGGATTCGCCCGATGGGGGAAAGGACGTTGACGGCGATACCGTCGTCCTGGAGCTCCATGGCGAGCGCCTGCGAGTAGCGTTCGAGGGCGGACTTGACCATCGCGTAGAAGCCCCCGCTGGCCCGGGTCTCGGCGTAGGGACCGGGGCCGGGGAAGACGCCCGCGCGGGAGGAGACGTTGATGATGTGGCCACCCCCGGCGGCGCGGATGTGCGGGACGCAGGCGCGCATGAGGAGGAGGGGCCCGCGCAGGTCGATCTGCCAGATGAGGTCGAGGTGGCGGGGCTGGACGGTCTCGATGGAGCCGGGGACGAGGATGGCGGCGTTGTTCACGAGGATGTCGATCCGGCCCCACTCCTCGACAACGCGGTCGACGCCGGCGGTGATGCTCTCGGGGTCGCGCACGTCCATACGCACGGGGAGGGCCTCGCCGCCGGCTGCGCGGATGCCCTCGGCGACGGTGTGGATGGTGCCGGGGAGGCGCTTGTCGCGGACCTCCTCGGTACGGGCGGCGATGGCGACCCTCGCGCCGGCGGCAGCGAGGGCGACGGCAACGTCCTCGCCGATGCCGCGGCTGGCGCCGGTGACGATGGCGACACGGCCGTCGAGCGAACCCATGGCGGACCTCCGGGAACCGGGCGCAATCGTACGCGAGCGTGGCGGGGGACGGGCGGCGTAGACTCGCCGCGCGACGCGCGAGGAGGACTCCATGGACGTAGCGCCAATCGACATTGCCAGCCGGCTCGACGACGAGCACCGGCCCGTCTTCGAGGGGATGCCGCGTCCGATGCGGGACTGGTCGGACATTCCGGGCACGCGGGAGCGGATGGCGGAGATGCGGGCGGCACTGCCAACCCCCGTTCTGCCGGCGAACGTCGCGGTCGAGGACCGGATGGTCCCCGGCCCGGACGGCGACCCCGATGTGCTCGTGCGCCTCTACCGTCCGGAGGGGCTGCCGCAAGGGGCGGCGGCCCTCTACTGGATCCACGGCGGCGGCATGGTGATGGGCAACGTCGAGATGAACGACCCCTACTGCGCCAACATCGCCGACAAGCTGAACGTGCTGGTGGCGTCGGTGGAGTACCGGCTGGCGCCGGAGCACGCCTTCCCGGCGCCGCTCGAGGACTGCTACGCGGGGCTCGCGTGGCTGTGGCGCTCGCGGGAGGAGTTCGGGCTGGACCAGGATCGCATCGCGGTGGGCGGGGCGAGCGCGGGCGGGGGGCTGGCGGCGGGCGTCGCGCTGGCGGCACGCGATCGGGGCGAAGTGCCGCTCTGCTACCAGCTGCTGGTCTACCCGATGCTGGACGACCGCAACGAGACGCGCAGCAGTTATGCGGTGACGGACGGTCGCACGTGGAACCGCGAGGCGAACGACGCGGGCTGGAACGCGTACCTCTCCGGGAACGCGGGCGGCGACGGCGTCTCGCCCTACGCGGCGCCGGCGCGGGCCACGGACCTCACAGGGCTGCCGCCGGCGTACATCAACGTCGGGGACCTCGACCTGTTCGTCGACGAAGACGTGGCCTACGCACGAGCGATGGCGGACGCGGGCGTCCCCGTCGAGCTGCACATCTACCCGGGGGCGTACCACGGCTCGAACGGGGCGGTGCCGACCTCGGTGCTGTCGCGGCGCTGGGCGGCGGACGAGCTGGCGGGGCTGGGGCGGGCTCTGGGGGGATGAGCGAAACCGACGGCAACGAAAGCGCCGTGCTGGCGGCGCTGGACGCCCTCGGAATCGAGTACGAGCGCATCGAGATCGATCCCGCGTTCGGGGATACGGCCGACTTCTGCCGGGAGTATGGCTACCCGGTCCCGGAGTGCGGGAACACGATCCTGATCGCCTCGCGGATCGAGCCGCGGCAGTTCGCAGCGTGCGTCGTGCGCGCCGACACGCGCCTCGACGTGAACCGTCGCGTACGGAAGCTGATGGGCGTGCGGAAGGCGTCGTTCGCGTCAGCGGAGGACACAGTCGCGCACACAGGCATGGCCATCGGCGGCGTGACGGCCTTCGCGCTGCCGGAGGGCCTCCCGATCTACGTCGACGCGGCCGTATTCGACCTCGACCGCGTCATCCTCGGGAGCGGGGTGCGCCGCTCGAAGATCGCGGTCGCCCCGGGCGCCGGCCGCCCCGCCCCCCCGGGGGGGGGGTTTAAAAAAGAACCGGCCCCCCGCGCGGATAAGAATAGGGAGGAGGGGGGGGTGGGGTGGATATAAAA
>VXPF01000033.1:8883-25687 GCA_009839725.1 Dehalococcoidia bacterium
CCCCCCCTCAACCCCGGGCCGGGGGGGGCGCGCTCCATCCTCGGGGCCCCCCCGGCCCGCGCCCTGGCGCCCCCCGGGGGTGGAGGTGGTGGAGGGGCTAGCGGTGGGGGGCGACGGCTAGCCCGTCAGGCGCGCTCGGGTGCGCGGTAGTTAGGGGGTGGGTCGTGGCCGACCCAGGTCTTGCCGATGTTCTCGTAGTGGCGGTACGAGATGAGAGCGTGGGTGGCGGACTGGTGGGCGTCGCGGAGCTTGCGCTCGAGGGGGCTGTCCATGCGGCTGCCGGTGGTGCCGGCGGTGTTGTTGAGGACGCCGACCATCTGGCGGACGGACTGGGCGGCGTGCGCGCAGGCGAGTTGGGCGGGTCGGGCGAACTCCCACTCGGGGGTGAGCCGTCCGCCCTTTGAGGGAAGGGGACCGAGGTGTTCCTCGAGGGCGTCCTGCGTCTCCATGACCCAGATGCGGGCGGCCTGCAGGGTCGCTTCCGCCTCGCCGACGCGATATTGCGCCTGCGGCTGGTCCTTGAGCATCGAGCCTGAGCCCCACGGGGTCTTGACATTGGCGAGGTCGATGAAGGAGTCGATGGCGCCGCGTCCGACGCCGAGGGCGACGGCGGCCTTGTTGTAGACGGCGTGCGTGGGGTTGCGATAGGTGGGGCTTTCCCAGATCTCGCTCGAGGCGAGGGCGACCTCGGGGAGGGTGTGCTCGGGGGGGACGTAGCAGTCGGTCATGCGCACGTCGTGGCTGCCGGAACCGCGCATGCCGGCGGTGTCCCAGGTGTCGACAACCTCGAATTCGCCGCGTGGAACCATGAAGGAGTTCACCGGGGTTTCGCCGGTGTCCTCGTCGGTCATCTGGGAGGCCATGACGAAGTTCCAGGTGGCGTTGTGGCTGCCGCTGGCGAAGGAGCCCTGGTAGTTGAGCCGCCAGCCGTCGCCGTCACGGCGGGCCTTGCGGCCGGGGTTGGGGCCGTTGGGGGGACCAAGTCCGGAGCAGACGAGGACGTACCAGTCGTCGCACATCTCGTGGGCGAGCGCGGGCTCCATGCGGCGGATGACGAGAGCGTTGATCTCGGAGTTGATGTGGACGCACCAGCCGACGGACCCGTCGATGGCGGAGGCGGCCTCCACGTTCTCGATCTGGGCGCGGGCGTCAACCTCCTCGCCGCCGAGCTCCTCGGGGAGGACGAAGCGGTAGAGGCCCGCATCGGCCATCTCCTTCGAGGCCCACTCGGGGAGGTGGCGCAGCTCTTGCGCCTCGTCGCCGGCCTTTTCGAGCATCTCCTTCATGCCGGCGATGCGTTCGAGCATGGGCGTCTGCTTGATGGCGTTCTGGCGCTCGATAATCTCGGGACGGACCATGGCTGACCTCTCTACGCGCGGGTGGGGGTGGCGTACTGGGGCGGGGGATCCTCGCCGAGGTAGGTGCGGCCCATGTTGCCGTAGTGGCGCCAGCTGACGCCGCCGTGGGCGGCGGCCTGGTGGGCGTCGCGGAGCTTGCGCTCGAGCGGGTGGCTCATGCGGCTGGCGGTGGTGCCGGCGGTGTTGTGGATGACGTCGACCACATGGCGGCAGGCCTGGGCGGCGTGGGTGGAAGCGAGGAGGCCGCGGCGGGCGAGGGGCCACTCGGGATACTCCTTGCCGCCGTCGAGGGGTCCGAGGTCGGCCTCGATCTCGTCCTGCGTCTCCATAAGGAAAGCGCGGGCCGCGGCCCAGGTCGCCTCCATCTCGCCGAGGCGGACGGGGGCCTCGGGAAGGTCCTTGAGGAGCGAGCCGGAGCCCCACGGGGTCTTGGTGACGGCGAGGGTGGTGAACTCGTCGAGGGCGCCACGGGCGATGCCGAGGGCGACGGCGCCCTTGTTGTAGGGCACCTGGATGGGATTGCGGTAGGTGGGGTTCTCCCAGGTCTTCGTGGAGGCGAGGGCGGCCTGGGGGAGGCAGTGCTCGGGGGGCACGTAGCCCACGATGCGGACATCGTGGCTGCCAGATCCGCGCAGGCCGGCCATGTCCCAGGTATCGACGATCTCGAACTCGCCCTTCGGGATCATGAACGCGGCATCGACCGGCTCCTCGGTGGTGGGGTCGATCGTCTCGCCGGTGAGGATGAGGTTCCAGGTCGCGCTGTGGCAGCCGCTGGCGAAGGCACCCTGGTAGGTCACGCGCCAGCCGTCGCCCTCGCGCTGGGCTTCGCGGCCGGGGAAGGGGCCGTTGGGGGTGCCGAGGCCGGAGCAGACGAGGTACTCCCAGTCGTCGCAGACCTCGTGGGCAAACTTGGGGTCCATCTGGCGGAGAACGAGGGCATTGATCTCGGAGTTGATCTGGACGCACCAGCCGACGGAGCCGTCGATGGCGGAGGCGGCTTCGATGACCTCGATCTGTTGGCGGGCGAGCAAGTCTTCGCCGCCCAGTTCGGCGGGCACGACCATGCGGTAGATCCCGGCGTTGACCATCTCGGTCACGGCCCAGGCGGGCATGTGACGGAGCTCCTGGGCCTCATCGCCCGCCTGAACGAGGGCCTCCCGAATATCGGCGAGGCGATCGAGGATTGGGGTGTCGTGCAGCGCTTCCTGGCGGTCGAGGATATCTTGTCGGACCACGGGGTGCCTCCGGTCGGGAAGTAGGGGCGGGATGATACCGGCTTTGGGGAGCGGGGAGCACGGCCCGGGATGTGCGACACTGCGGCGCCATGAGTGAACTGTCAGCGCGGGAAGTCGTCGCGAGCTACGTGGAGCGGGTGTGGAACCTCGGCGACAGCTCGGCGGTGGTCGAGCACTGCGCCGACCCGTACGTCCGGCACGACGCGGGCGGATCGCGGGTGATGAGCCACGCGGAGCAGCTCCACCGCGTCACGAGCGAGCGGGCGGCGGGGACGGCGGCGGACGGGCGGAGCCTGCACTTCGAGACGCTGCTGCTGGCGGGGGACGGGCAGGACGTGACGTGGGTCTGGAACATGACGGGCCCGACGGGCACGGCGCTGGCGGCGTCGGGGGTGGCGGCCGAGGTGGTGAGGGACGAGGTGCGCATCTGCGGCATCGAGGTGTTCCGGGTGGTCGAGGGACGCATCACGGAGGTGTGGAACAGCCCGCCGATGGCGGGCCACTGGGGCTAGCCGAGGGCACACGCGACTGGTTGGCGAACGCCGCGAGCGCGGTGAGAATGGCGCGCCATGGGCAGGGTGCTGGATGGGCTGAGCTGGCTTGTCACCGTCAGGCCGGTGGTGACGCTCGCCGTGGTCGTGACCATCACGATCGCGCTGGGAGCGGGTATCCCCCAGCGGGCGCCGCAGGCAGACAATGAGATCTTCCTCTCCGACGACAGCGAGGTGGCGGTCGCGCTAGACAAGCTTGAGGAGCGGTTCGGGGAGTCGGCGGAGACGGTCTCGGTGACGATCCTGTTCCGGGGCGATGCGCTCACTCCCGAGGGGTTGGCGCAGATCGAGCGGGTGATCGAACGAGTCACGTCGGATGACCGCGTGGCGGACGTGCTGGCGGTGGGGCGGGCGGTGGTGGCGCCGACGCAGCCACTCGCGGAGGTGCTGGGGGTTCAGGGGTTCGCGGACACGACGCAGGCGGAGGTCGACGCCGCCCTCGATCGAATCGGGCGGGAGGCGACGCTGGCGGGACCGCGAGAGGCGCTCGACTCCCTGACGGGCACCGACGCGGATGGCACACCGGTCGCGATCGCAACCGTCCGGCTGCGCGACCCGGGGGACATGGAGACGCTGGTCGAGGCGGAGCTGGCCATCCACGAGTTGACGGAAGCGGTCGCAGGCCCGCTGGCGGCGCGGAGCGTTTCGGAAGCGACGATCGACGAGGAGAGCGACGCGGCGACGGGCTCAACAATGCTGCGGCTCATGGGGATAGCGCTGCTCGTGATTGCGGCGCTGTCGTTCCTGTTCATGCGCTCGCCCTCGGACCTGCTGCTGACGCTCGCGGGGCTGCTGGTCACGATCGTGTGGATCACCGGGGCGCAGGGGTGGCTGGGGCCAAACGCGCTCGGGTGGGTCGGCCCGCCGAACATCCTGACGACGATGGTGCCGATCATGTTGATCGGGCTCGCCGTGGACTACGCAATCCAGACCGTGGCGCTCTATCGGGAGCAGCGCATCGCGGGGGAGGCCGTGGGACGGGCGGTGCGGCGGGGGCTGCGGACGGTCACGATTCCGCTGGCGTTGGCGGCGGGGACGACTGTCGTGAGCTTCCTGACCAACCTGGCCTCGCCCATTCCAGCCAACGGCGACTTCGGCATCACGGCCGGGCTGGGCGTCGCCTTCGGGCTGGTCGCGATGCTGACCCTCGTCCCCGCGGGACGGGCGCTGATCGACCAACGCCGGGAAGCGAAGGGATCGCTGCCCGCCCCGCGGCCCATCTCGAATGCACTGCCGGCGGTAGGCGGGGCGGTCGAGGCGCTGGGGCGGGAGCTGGCGCGAAGGCCCGCGCCTTACCTGGCAGTGGTGGCCATCGTGACGGTCCTGCTCGGGATCGCGGCGACACGCATCGACACGAGCTTCGACACGCGCGACTTCCTGCCCTCGGGCGGGGACTCGACAGCGGACCTGGAAACCCTCGACGCGGCCTTCGGGGGCTCGACGGAGGCGGTGAACGTGCTCATCGAGGCGGAGGTGACGCAGGCGAGGACCATCCTGAACCTGCTCGACTTCACGGACGCGTTCCAGGACGACCTGCGGCGGCCGGTCGGCGTCGAGGGGGACATCGAGGTCTCGCTGGGCCTGCTCGTGCTGGACTGGATCACAGACAGCGGCGCACCGGGCGACAAGTTCGACCCGGAACTGGAGACCCTGTTCGAGGAGGCGTCAGCGGGCGTGCGGGTCGACCCGGTGCTGGCGCAGGCGTTCCTCGACCGGTTGTCGGAGAACGACCCCGAGACCGTTCGGCGGGTGCTGCTGGACAACCCAGAGGGGGCGGACTCGCTGCTGATCCAGTTCCGCGCGCTGGGCGGGGATCAGCAGCGGACGGCGGCCATGCTGGAGGACATCAACGGGCTCTGGTTTGGGGCCGAGGATGAGTTCACGGCGACGTCGGGCGCCATCATCAGCCTCGAGATCGTCGACGTGATCACGGAGAGCCAGACGGAGGCGATCGTGACGACCATCGCGGCGGCGCTGGTCATCCTCACCATCTTCTTCTGGGTGACGCAGGGACAGCCGGCGCTCGGGGTCATCGCGGTGGGGCCGATCGTGCTGGTGCTGGTCTGGGTGCTGGGGACGATGGCGCTGCTGGGCATTCCCTACAACGTGGTAACGGCCCTGATCACGGCGCTCTCCATCGGGATCGGGGTGGACTACACGATCCACGTGATCCACCGCTACAAGGAGGAGTTCGCCCACCTGCGCGATCCGGAGGCGGCGGCCAGCCGCACGCTCGCGACGACGGGCTCGGCGCTGATCGGGTCGGCGCTGACAACGGCGCTGGGGTTCGGCGTACTCATCTTCTCGCCGCTGACACCGTTCCAGCAATTCGGAGTGGTCACAGCGCTGACGATCGCCTATGCGCTGATCGCAGCCGTTCTCGTAGTGCCGCCGGCGATGATCGTCTGGGGGGCGTACCAGAACCTGCGGCTGCGCCACGCGGTGGAACGAGCGCGAACCGAACTCGGGGAGGAACCGTAGGCAGCCTCACGTAACCGGTTGCCAGCCGCCGGGAGCGTGTTGAGAATGGCGCGCGATGGGCAGCGCGTTTGACTGGATCAGCCGGGCGGTCACGGCCCGTCCATGGGTCACGCTCGGCGTGGTCGGCATCATCACGCTGGTGCTGGTTGCTGGCATCGGGCAGCGGGCGGACGTGGCGAGGAACGAGGCGTTCCTCCCCGACGACAGCGAAGTCGCCGATGCAATGGAGGAGATCGACGCCCTCTTCGGCGACTCCGATGTCGCCGTGGTCACGCTCGTGTTCCGCGGGGAGGTGTTGACGCCCGCAGGACTCGCCCAGATGGACGGTCTCCTGCGCCGCATCGCGACCGAGCCCGGCGTGGCGGAGCAGCTGGCGCCCGTTGATCCCATCATCTCGCCCACGTTCCTGATGGCAGCCCTGCTGCAGACCGACGACTTCGCCTCGGTGACCCAGGAGCAGATCGACGCCGTTCTCGCCTACGTCAGTACCGCCCCGGAGGCGGCGCAGGCGCGCGCCGGCCTCGCAGTGACAACGGGCACCGATTCGGACGGCACGCCGATCGGAGCCGCCACCGTGCGGATGCGCGACACCGACGATGAAGCGCTCAACGACGCGGAGCTGCGGGTCAACGACCTCGCGATCGAGGACGAGGGGCCGCTGAGGGTGACGAGCGTGTCCGTCTCGCTGGTGGAGAAGGAGTACGCGGAAGCGACAGGTCCGCGGATGTTCCCCCTGATCGGGATCGCGCTGCTGGTGATCGCGCTGCTGACGCTCCTGTTCATGCGCACGATCTCGGACACGCTACTCACGCTGGGAGGACTCCTCCTCTCGATCCTCTGGATCACGGGAGCGGAGGCGTGGCTTGGACCCAACGCGCTTGGCCTCATCGGTCCGCCCAATGCGCTCACGTCCATCGTCCCACTCATCTTGATCAGCCTGACGGTGGACTATTCGATCCAGGCGGTCTCGCACTATCGCGAGCAGCGAATTGCGGGCGAGGGGGTGGCGGACGCGGTGCGGATCGGCCTGCGCCACGTCGTGGTCCCGCTGGCGCTGGCCGCCGTGACGACGGCGGTGAGCTTCCTGACGAACCTCACCTCGCCCATCGCGTCGATCGGGGACTTCGGCGTCGTCGCGGGGATCGGCGTGGGGCTGAGCCTGATCGCGATGCTGACGCTGGTTCCGGCCGTGCGCACGATCATCGACCGGCGGCACGAGGCGCGGGGCACGCTGCGTCCGCCGCGGCCCATCTCGGGCGCCCTCCCCGGGATCGAACAGGCCGCCGAGAAGCTCGGGCACTCCATCGCGCGCAGGCCGACGCCATACATCCTGGCCGTGATCGCCGTGACGGTTGGCCTCGGGTTCTCGGCCACACGCCTCACGACAGAGTTCAGCGTCCGCGACATCATCCCGAGGGACGGAACCGTGCTGGCGGACCTCAAGACGCTTGACGCGGCGGTTGGAGGGTCGACGGAGGTCGCGAGCGTCCTCGTGCGGGGAGAGGTGACAGAGACGCGGACGCTCCAGAACCTGTTCGACATGACGGAGGCGTTCGCGGACCAGCACAGCCGGCCGGAGGGCGTGGAAGGCGTGATGGAGACGTCGCTCGCCCTGCTCATCCTCGACTGGACGACTCAAGAAGACCTGCCCGGCGACCGCTACGACCCCGAGCTTGAGCGGTTGTTCGCGGAGGCGACTTCCGGCCTGGATGTCGATCCGGCACTGATCCAGAAGTTCCTTGATGCCCTTGCGGCCCGGGATCCCGGGGGGATGAAGCACGTGCTGGTGAACGATCCCGAGGGGCCCGACACGATGCTGCTCCAATTCCGCGCCTTCTCGGGCGACCGCGAACGCACACGAGGGATGGTGGAGGACATCGACGGGCTCTGGTACGGGGACGACGACGCCATCACGACGACCTCGCAGGACATCATCACCCTGACCATCGCGGAGGAGGTCACGGAGGGCCAGACGCGGGCGATCGCGACGACGATCGCGGCGGCCCTGACCATCCTCACGATCTTCTTCTGGATCACGCTGCGCCAGCCGGCGCTGGGGTTCATCGCGGTGGGGCCGGTCGTGCTGGTCCTCATCTGGGTGCTGGGCACAATGGCCCTGCTGGGCATTCCCTACACGATCGTCACATCGATCATCACGGCGCTCTCAATCGGCATCGGGGTGGACTACACGATCCACGTGATCCACCGCTATCGGGAGGAGTTTTCCAGGCTGCGCACGCCGGAGACGGTAGCCGTGCGGACGCTCGCCACCACCGGCTCGGCGCTGCTGGGCTCAGCGCTGACGACGGCGCTGGGCTTCACCGTGCTGACGTTCTCGCCGCTGCTGTCGTTCGAGCAGTTCGGGATCACGGCGGCGATCACGATCGTGTACTCGCTGATCGTCTCCATCCTGGTGGTGCCGCCGGCAATGACGGTGTGGGGCGCGTACCAGAACATGCGGCTGCGCTCGATGGTGGAGCGGATGTGGGACGACCTCGACGTGGCCATCGAGGACACGCACCGGCGGCACGAGCAGGGCGACGAAAACCCGTAGGCCCAGCGGGCGGGAGTAGGATGGCGGCCGTGGGGGGCGCGGAGTGCGCTGACCGCCCGCGACAGTCCCCGCGGAGGTCGCACCGTGATCGAGACCAGGAAATCCTTCTGCCGGTTCTGCCACGCCTATTGCGCGATCGAGGTTGACCTCGAGGACAACCGTGCGGTGGCGGTTCGGGGCGACGCCTCGGACCCGATCTACGGCGGCTACACCTGCATCAAGGGGCGGCACCTGCCGGACCAGCACAACCACCCGGACCGCATCCGCTCCACTCAGCGGCGGCGGGGGGACGGGACCTTTGAGGCGATCGGCAGCGAGGAGGCGATGGACGAGATCGCGGCGAAGCTGACCGCGATCCTCGAGGAGCGGGGACCGCGGGCGGTGGCGCTGTGGGGCGGGGCAGGCGGAGCGCTCATGTCGCTGAGCCTGAGCGGCGACTGGCTGCGGGCGATCGGGTCGCCCTCGTTCTACAGCGGGGCGACCATCGACCAGGAGGCGAAGCCGGTCGCGCAGTCGATGCACGGGAAGTGGGACGCGGGCGCGCACCCCTTCGAGAACGCGGACACGTGGATGCTGATCGGGGCGAACCCGGTCATCTCGATGTGGGGCGGCATCCCCCACCAGAACCCCTGGAAGCGGATCAACGACGCGCGCAAGGCGGGACTGAAGCTGATCGTGATCGACCCGCGCAAGACGGAGTGCGCCCGGCGGTCGGACATCCACCTGCAGGTGAAGCCGGGCGAGGACGCTACCCTGCTGGCGGGAATCATCCGCACGATCATCGAGGAGGGGCTGTACGACGCGGACTTCGTGCAGGCGAACGTGCAGGGCTTCGAGGAGCTGCGGGAGACGGTCTCGGACTTCACGCCCGATTACGTGGAGGAGCGCACGAACGTTCCGGCGGCGTTGATGCAGGAGGCGGCGCGCACGTTCGCGGCGGGACAGCGGGGACGGGTGACCTCGGGCACAGGGCTGGACATGCAGCCGCGCGGGACGCTGCACGAGTACCTCGTGCTGGCGCTGAACACGATCACGGGGCGGTGGCTGCGCGAGGGCGAGGAGGTCCCCAACCCGTACGTGCTGCTGCCCGGGCGTACGTGGCGCGCGCAGACGGAGGAGCTCCAGCCGCTGTTGCCGAAGGACGAGGCGCTGGAGAGCCGCTTCCGGGGGCTGAAGCACAACGACGGGCAGTTCCCGGCGAACGTGCTGGCGGACGAGATCCTGACGCCGGGTCCGGAGCAAGTGCGGGCGCTCTTCGTGATGGCGGGCGATCCGGCGGTGAGCATCCCGAACCACGACCGGGTGGTGGAGGCTTTCAAGAACCTGGAGTTGCTGGTCACGATCGACTGGCGGATGTCGGCGACGGCGAAGCTCTCGCACTACGTGATCGCGTGCAAGCTCTCGCTGGAGCGCCCGGACGTGACGATGCTGCCGGAGGCGGTGGCGGAGACGTACGGCCACGGCGGCTACACGGTGCCCTACGCGCACTACACGCCGGCGCTGATCGAGCCGGAGTTCGACGTGATCCAGGAGTGGGAGCTGTTCTGGGGACTGGCGCACCGCATGCGGACGCCGATGACGTTCCGGGGCAAGCCGCTCGACATCGACACCAGGCTGAGCTCGGACGAGATGTTCGACGTGATGATGGAGGGTTCGCGCATCCCCTTCGAGGAGGTGAAGGGGACGCCGGGCGGGCGGCTCTACCCGGACGCCAGCATCCGCGTGGAGGCGCGCGAGCCGGGCAGGGACGCACGCCTGCACGTCGGCTTCGGGCGGATGATGGAAGACCTTCGGGAGGTGCGCGACGAGCCGCTCACGGGCGGGGCGGCGCTGGAGCCGGGGGAGGAGTACTCGCACCGGCTGATCACGCGGCGCATGCGGCAGGTGTTCAACGGCATGGGGCAGCAAATCCCCGAGCTGATGGAGCAGTACAACTACAACCCGGCCTTCCTCTCGCCCTTCGACCTTCGGGCGCTGGGGCTGGAGGCGGGCGACGTGGTCGAGATCGCGTCGAAGCACGGTGCCATCCGGGGCGTGGTGGAGGCGGACGAGACGGTGCCCTCGGGCGTCATCTCGATGGCGCACTCGTGGGGCGACAGCGTCCAGCGGGAGGAAGACACGTTCCAGACGTGGGGGAGCAACACGAACAAGCTCGTGAGCTTCGACGAGGACTTCGACCCGATCTACGGTATGCCGCGCATGACCTCGCTGCCGGTGAACATCCGGAAGCTGGAGGGCGTGGAGGCAGGGTAGCGGGGGAGCGCTACAGGTCGGCGACCTCGATGGTGTGGCCGGCTTCGGCGGCGGCGTACACGCCGTGGACGGCCTCCATCGTGTTGAGGTTGTCGCGGCCGCTGCTGATGGGCTCCTTGCCCTCGCGGATGCAGCGGGCGAAGTGGACGATCTCGTTGGTGAAGGGGTTGTCGCTGACGAGGCCCTCCATGTCGGGGCCGATCTCGGTGAAGGCATGGATGCCGTTGTGGCCCGGCTGCGTCTCGCGCGCCTCGGAGGCGATGCGGGCGGGGGCATGGTGCTGGTCGATGACGGTGCCGTCGAGGTCGGGGGCGGTGTAGATAGTGCCCTTCGTGCCGATGATGACGGACTGGTACATCCAGGGGGTGCGGGCGCTGTAGCTGGAGAGAAGCGTGCCCATGGCGCCGGTGTCGTACTCGAAGGTGGCGACGGCGCGATCCTCGGCGCCGTTCTTCATGAGGGGGTGGTCGCCCCAGGTGCGCGCGGTAATCCGGACGACGTTGCCGACGAAGTAGCGGAGCAGGTCGACCTGGTGGGTGCTGACCATCATCACGCTGCCGCCGCCGTTGCGCTTGCCGTCGAAGCCCCACCAGTCGTCGCGGGTCACGGTGCGGGGGAGGGCGGCGCCGAACCAGCTATCGGCGCGGCAGGCCCAGATGTCGCCCAGCTCGCCGGCCTCGATGATCTTCTTCACGTTCTGGTAGTGGGGGAGGTAGCGCAGCATCTGCGCGACCATGAAGGTCACACCGGCGTCGTCGCAGGCGTTTACGATGTCGCGCGCTTCCTGGACGGAGCAGGCCATGGGCTTCTCAAGGAGGACGTGCTTGCCGGCCTTCGCGGCCTCGATGGCGTTGCTCGCGTGGGCATCGTGGATGGTGGCAATGTCGACAGCCTCGATATCGTCGCGGGCGAGCAGGTCGGCGGTGTTGGTGTAGACAGAGCCGGGGTCGACGCCGGCGGCGGCGGCGTAGGCCTGGGCGGCCTCCTCGCGGATGTCGCACACGGCGACAAGCTCGACCTCGTCGCGGTGCTCGAGGAAGGCAGGCATGTGGGCGCGGGAGATACCGCCGCTTCCGATAAGGCCGACTCGCAGGGGAGGCATGGGGGCTCCTTGGGGGCTAGTGGATGGTGACTATACGGGGCGCGGGGCTGTTGGCTGTTGGCTATTGGGGGACGAGGGCGACGGTATAGTGCGGGGCCATGCCCCAAGCCCATCTGTCGAACGCACGCGGCTGGCTGAAGAAGCCTAAAGCGGCTACTGCCAACTACTGATCGACAAAGGCATGAGTAGCTCACGGAGAGGGTAAGAGCATGAAGCGGCCGAAGCCTTGGAAGATGAGCGACGAGGAACTGGAGCGGGCATCGACACGTCAATGGAATAGAGCCAATAAGTGGCTTCAAGAACTAGAAATGCAGTTCGAACTGGGGCGCAGGGAGCCAACTGGCTTCTCCAATACGCCAGCCAACGGCGTAGGTTGGCGGGGTGGGATCCAGAAGCCACTTCGCAAGGCGGCCGAGGCTGCGCAGGCGTGGTGGGAGATTGAGCAAGAGTACGACAAGAGAAGGCGGGAGAACCGAACCTAGCCCGGCCAGACCCTAGCGTCGTTAGTTCAAGGTGCGGCTCGCCGACTGAGGCTGGCTACTCACCGGCCACCAGTCACTAGCCCTCGCCCATGGCCTCCATGGCCTGCGCCATTTCCTCCTCGGTGACATCGGCGATGTGGGTGGCGATGGACCAGTGGTTGCCGGCGGTGTCGAGGACGCGGGCGATGCGGTCGCCGTAGAACTGGTCCTCGGGCTCGGCGACCGGGGTTGCGCCGGCGCTCACGGCCTGCGCGTAGACGGCGTCGACATCGTCGACGTAGAGGTGGATCTGGGCGGCAAGGGGTGGGAAGTCGGGGGCGTTTGCGGAGCCGAGCATGATGGGGGCGCCGCCGATCTCGACCTCGGCGTGGGCGATGGAGCCATCGGGCATGGGCATGCGCATGCGCTCGACGGCGCCGAAGCCTTCAGCGAGGAAGTCGAGCAGACGGGGGGCGTCCTCGGCGACGAGGTAGGGAGTGATGGCGGTGTAGTCGTCGGGAACGGGCTTGACGTCGGACATTGGGGCGCTCCTTGCGGGTGTTGTCTGTCGCGATTCGGTAGTATCGCGTGCGCGAATCCTACCGGGAGAGTTTGGAACGTGGTACGACAGGAAATCATTGACAAGAGCACCGAGCTCCAGAAGACGCCGATGTCGGAGCGCATCGCGAACATCAAGGAGGAGCTCGCCGCCGGCGGCGACGAGGCTCAGCAACTCCGGCGGCTGCCGGACTGGGTATCCAAGCTGATGGCCGACACGGGCCTCTACCGCCACACGCTGCCGAAGGAGCTGGGCGGCGAGGACATGACGGCGCGAGGCCAGATCGAGGCGATCGAGGACACCTGCGCGATCGACGGGTCGATCGGCTGGTGCGTGCAGATCAACTCCGAGATCAACGCGCTGGTGCTGCGACAGATGGAACCGGACTTTGCGCACGAGATATGCGACGACTGGTACTACCTGGTCTGCTCCGGCCTGGGCACGCCGAACGGCGAGTTCCCGGGGCGGACGGCGAAGCGCGAGGGCGAGGGCTGGCGCACGACCTATCAGGGCGCGTTCGCGAGCGGGTGCTTCAACGCCACCTGGAACCTCGTGCTCAATCCCGCCGCCGAAGTGGTGGACGAGGACACGGGCGAGATGGCCGACGCCTCGTTCATGGTGCCGAGGGGCGAGTTCGTGCCCGTCGACACATGGAACATGGCGGGACTGCGGGGTTCGGGCAGCCACGACGTGCGGATCGTGAACGAGTACGTGCCGCCGAAGCACATGCTGCCGCAGAACGCGCTCGACTCGACCGAGCACTGGGAGAACCCGACCTACCGCAACCCCTCGCAGGTTCCCTACAACAAGGCAGCGGTGGCGCTGGGCATCGCGCGGGGCGCAGTCGACACGTTCGTGGACCTGGCGATGGTGAAGACGCCGTGGATGTCGGGCTCACAGCTCAAGGACCAGCCCGAGGCCTACATCCGGCTGGGCGAAATGGAGGCGACGCTGCGGGCGGCGCGGGCCTTCGTGATGGAGTCGCAGGAAGACATCGAGGCGAACCTGGGGCCGCTGGACGGCGGTCGCTCGGTTCCGGAGTGGGACCTGCTGCGGCTCGGCCTGCTGGCCTCGACGCACGCGGCGCAGGCCTGCCGCCATGTCGTCGACGTGATCCACAACACGGCGGGGACGACGGCGAGCCGCATGGAGCATCCGCTGGAGCGGAAGCTGCGCGACGCCCACCAGGCGGCGGCGCACGGCGGCGTGAGCTGGCGCCACTACGGGATCATGGGCAAGTCGTGGCTCGGCGAGGAGATCCCCGCGCAGTACGCGGAGGTGCGGCGGGGCTAGCGCGCCGGAGGCGCGCGGCTGTTGGCTATTGGCTGTTGGCTCCTGGTGGGTCAGCGGCCATCGAGAAGAGAGCGCCCCACCTGGAGTGGGGCGCTCTCTCTTGTGGCTGGTGAGCAGCTGCGAATGGCCAATCGGCCTATAACGCGCGGGCCTGTATGAAGGGTTCGTCAAGGAACGCGCGGAGAGGGTTTACAGGCGAAATTCCGCGGAATACTCTCGTTTGCGTTGGAGGCGGGGTGAGCGGAGACCGGACGGAGCCCCTTCGGGGGAGACGGACGGGAAGGCGGGCCGAGGGCAACCGAGGAACGCCGGCTCCGGGAAACTACCTCCGACGCAAAGCGCTCCACTCTCGGGTGGAGCGCTTTTTCGTGCGTGGAGATCGGTGGTTGGTGGTCGGTGGTTGGTCCCCGCACGCCCCTTCCGCTAGCGCGGGATGACGGGGAGGGTGATGCAGGAGGGGCGGTTGGTGTCGTGGAAGACGGTCTGCTGGGCGGGGACGAGCTCCGTCTCGGTGTGGATGGCGCGGCCGGTGTTGGGGTTGCGGTCGAAGTGGGGGAAGTTGGACGAGCTGATGTCGACGCGGATGCGGTGGCCGGGCTTGAAGACGTGGCTCGTGGCCCAGAGGTCGATGGTGAACTCGTAGGACTGGCCCGGGGTCATCAGCTCCTGCTCGAGCAGGGAGTTGCGATAGCGGGCGCGGATGATGCCGTCCTGGATGTTCTGGACGTAGCCGTCGGGGCGGACGTCGCAGAGCTTGGCGGTAAAGTCGGTGTCGATGGCGCTACTGGTGGCCCAGAGCGTGACGGAGATGGGTCCGGTGACCTCGAGCTCCCCGGCGAGGGGCTCGCTGGTGTAGCAGAGGACGTCGCCGCGCTGCTCGGCGGGGGTCTGGTCGAACACGCCGGGGGGCGTGATGAGGTTGTTGCCGCCGAGGGTGGGGACGGGGTCATCAGGGTCGTAGACGAAGCGGTCGGGGCGCTCGTTCCCGGGCGGCTCCTCGCTGAGTACGCCGTCGCCGTTGAGGGTGTTGGCCGCGCCCTCGCTGTGGAGGTACCAGGGGGTGTAGACGGTGCGGGCGAGGGGCCACTCGTTCTCCTCGCGCCAGACGTTGTCGCCCATGACGAAGATGCGGACGGGCGGGTCATCCATGATCCCGGTGTCCTCGCCCTTGAGCCAGTGGTCGAACCAGCGGAGCTGTTCCTCCTTCAGCTCGATGGCGGCGTTGGGGCCGAAGTCGAGGTCGCCGCAGCCGCCGGTGGTGGGCACGGTGTAGCCGATGTGGCCCCAGGGTCCCATCAGGAGCTTCTGGTTGGGGCGGGCGTGCTCCCCGCCGCGGGCGGTGATGCCGCTGAACCCCTCAAGAGCGCCTTCCTCGAAGATGTCGTACCAGGAACCGACGTGATACATCGGCTGGTTAACCTCGTGGAAGCGGCGGCGAAGGTTGATGTTCCACCAGTGGGGACCGTCGTCGGGGTTGGCGAGGTAGTCGGCGAAGTAGGGCGCGATCGTCGAGAGGCGATCGGCCCAGGCGGTCATGGGCATCTCGCGGGCGGAGTGGTCGAGGAGGGGGCGGAAGCCGTCGGCCTGGGCGAGCTCGGACTCGAAGTCGGGGAGGTCGGGGTTGAGGCCGAGGCGGCGGGCGGTGTCGCGGGCCTTGGAGGTGGCGTAGGCGGCCATCCAGCCGTGCTCGAAGGCGCCGCCGGAGTGGTAGATCCAGCTCTGCTTGAAGTCCGTTGAGCCCGAGACGGGCATCTGCGCCTTGAGCGACGGCGGCGATTCCCCCGCGACCATGTACTGGACGGCGGCCAGGTAGGACTGGCCGTAGGTGCCGACGGAACCGGTCGACCAGGACTGGGCGGCAGCCCACTCGATCGTGTCGTAGCCGTCGAGGGCCTCGTTGACGTGGGGCTCGTAGACGTCGCCTTCGGAACCGAAGCGGGCGCGCGTGTCCTGGGTGACGACGGCGTAGCCGTGGGAGGTCCAGAAGTCAGCCATGACGAGGGGGCCGAGGGCCGTGCGGCCGTAGGGGGTGCGGGAAACGAGGGTGGGGAAGGGGCCGGGGCCGGAGGGGCGGTAGACATCGGCCTGGAGACTGACACCGTCGCGCATGGGGATCATCACGTTCTCATCGACGGTGACGCCTTCGATTCTGTCGGCCATGGGGCACCTCTCTGGGGGACGTTTCCGCGGTGGGCGGCATGGTCAGCGGCGCTCTCGCGCTTGTCAATGAGGTCGGGGAGGTCGGTATGCTTGCGCGCCGTGAGCACGGTCTACGACCACATCGTTGTGGGGGCGGGGTCGTCGGGGGCAGCCTTGGCGGCACGCCTGAGCGAAGACGCCGGCCGCTCGGTGCTGCTGCTGGAGGCGGGCCCGGACTACGCCACAACCGACGCAACTCCACACGACCTTCGGTATGCGCACGCAGTGTCGGTGGTCGACCACGACTGGGGCTTCACGGCGAACGCGACGCCGGACCGGGAGGTCTACTACCCGCGGGGCCGGGTGATGGGCGGCTCATCGGCGGTGAACGGCACGCTCGCGATCCGGGGCACGCCCGAGGACTTCGACGAGTGGGCGGCGCTGGGGAACGAGGGCTGGTCGTGGGAGGACTGCCTGCCGTACTTCCGGAAGCTGGAGCACGACCTGGACGCCTCGGGGGACTTCCACGGGAAGAGCGGGCCGCTGCCGATCGTGCGCTGGCGGCCGGACGAGATGCGGGCGCTGGCGCAGGCGTTCATGGACGTGTGCCAGGAACAGGGCTTCCCCTACGCGGAGGACTTCAACGATCCGGAGGCGACGGGCATCAGCCCGATGGCGCAGAACCGGAACGTCGATACACGGATCTCCACTGCGATGGCGTACCTGGAGCCGATCCGGCATCGGTTGAACCTGACGATCCGGGGCGGCTGCCTCGTGAAGCGAGTCCTGATCGAGGGCGGGCGGGCGACGGGGGTGGA
>VXPF01000028.1 GCA_009839725.1 Dehalococcoidia bacterium
CCGCCCAGCCGCTCCCGCCGCCGCCGCAGGCCCCGCGACCGGCACTAGGCCGATGCCCGCGTTCCGCGTCTCACCACCGCGTGTGCACCCCGAGGCGGAGCGCTCCTCGCGGCCACCCGCCGGCTCCGCCGGTTCCGTCGACGCCCACCGCCAGACGGCGTTCGTCCTCGGCGAGGCGGTCGAGCTCGTGCTCGACGGGCTGCGCCTCGAATCGGCCGTCGCCGGAGAAGCGGCGGGATCGCGCTACCGCAACGTCACCGTCGCCGCCCTCCTCGCGACCGGCTCGCGAGCCTGGCTCGCGCGGCTGGAGGCGCTCCATGCCATCGAGGCAGGCGCCTACGCGGCCGCCGTCCCGCTCATCGCGAGCGCGGCCGATCACGAGGCCGCTTGCGCCGCCATCCTGCGGGGCGCCGACACCTGGCAGAACTGGCTCGACGCGGATGGCGTCGCCGACCTGCCTGAAGCGCACGCGACCCGGCTCGCGCTCGGCGCGCCCCCCGACGATGCCGATATTCCGGACCTCCTCGACGGCGTACGGGCTGCCGCGAACGCGCTCGCGCAGCCCTCGCCCGGCGCGAGCGCGCTGCTCTCGGGCGGCGAGAGCGGCCCCGGCAGGCTTGCGGTCACCTTCGGCGACCGCGACTTCCACATGGCCCTCGCGGAGCTGACGAGCGGCTGGGTGCTGGCGCTCGGCGTTGCCAGGGTCGAGTTGCTACTCGGGGCAGGGGACGTGCTCCCCGTTTCCGATGCGGATGCCCTCGACCGTTGGGCCCGCGCCGCCCGGCAGGAGCTCGATGAGCCCCGCCGCTGCCGCATCGAGCGCCGCGAGATCGCCGGCGCCGAGCGCTTCGTGGTCGAGAACTGGCGGCGCGCCCCTTCCGGCGCTGTCCGACGCATCGTCCTGTAGCGGTGGCGGCGCGTACGATCCTTGCGATGGCCCGGTCCCTTCCCCTCCTTGCTGCCGCAGGTCTCCTGGCGCTTCTCGCCCTTGCCTGCGGCGACGACGGTCCGCCCCCCAGCCCCGTCTCCGACGAGGGCTACCTCGCTGTCATGTGCGCCAACCTCGACCGCTTCTCCGACGCCATCCTGGTGGAGACGGAGGAGGCGGGGATCGCCGCCGTGATCGAGGACTTCATCGAGGAGTTGAAGGGCGTCGAACCCCCCGGGGACCTGCGCGAGTTCCACGCCGAGTTCATCGACTACCTGGAGGAGGCGGTCGACGACCCCACGAGCCCCCTCGTGCTCTCGCCACCGCTTCCGGGGGACGATGCGCGCGAGCGTCTGGCCGGCAAGGAGCGCTCGGTCGAGGAGTGCCGCGAGCCCACCTTCTTCAGCAATCCACCGGCGGACCAATAGCGGCGCCCGCGTATACTGAAACCGCCAAGCAGCCCCGAGGAGTACCCGCCGATGCCCACGCCCTATGCCTACTTCCAAGGTCAGATCGTCCCTCTGGAGGAGGCCAAGGTGGGTGTGATGACCCACGCCTTCAACTACGGCACGGCGGTCTTCGAGGGCATCCGCGGCAACTGGAACGCGGACGACGGCTGCCTCTACCTCTTCCGCATGCGCGAGCACTACGAGCGCCTCGCCCAGAGCAGCCACATCCTCGGCATGGAGATGCGTGAGCCCATCGATAAGCTCTGCGACCTCACCGTCGAGATCGTCGAGCGCAGCGGCTACGAGGAGGACGTCTACATCCGTCCGATGGTCTACCTCAGCTCCGAGGTCCTGGGCGTCCGCCTCCACGGCCTCGAGAGCGACCTCCTCATCTTCATCGCCCCCTTCGGCCCCTACCTCGATATCGACAAGGGCGCCCGCTGCCACACCAGCAGCTGGCGCCGCGTCGACGACACCGGCATCCCCCCTCGCGCCAAGGTGACGGGCATCTACGTGAACAGCGCCCTGGCCAAATCCGAGGCTGAGCTGAACGGCTTCGACGAGGCCATCGTTCTGACCCACGACGGCCATGTCTCCGAGGGCAGCGGCGAGAACATCTTCATCGTGCGGAACGGGAAGATCATCACCCCCCCGCCCTCCGACAACGTCCTCGAGGGCATCACCGCCGCCACTGTCGTCGAGCTCGCCGCGAACGAGCTCGGCATCGAGACGGAGGAGCGCTCCATCGACCGCTCGGAGCTGTACATCGCCGACGAGGTGTTCATGACGGGCACGGCCGCCCACCTGACGCCCGTGATCGAAATCGACCGCCGCATGGTCAAGGGGGGCGAGCCCGGGCCCATCACCAGGGAACTCTCCCGGCTCTTCTTCGATGCCATTCGCGGCAAGAACGAGAAGTATCGCCAGTGGTGCACCCCGGCCCGCGTGCGGGTGGCGTCGTAGACGCCGATACCTTCCGACCGCCCCGCGCCCTCGGCGTCATCGTCGGCGGCGCGTTCACCACGTGGGCGGCCTTCATTGCCCTGGTCGCGGGCGTGCTCGCCGGCGGTGGCGCCATCGAGTTCACCACCTTCCTCGCCTGGGTCGTCGTCGCTGTCTTCGGGGCGCTGGCGCTCCTCTTCGGCTGGTGGACCATCGGCATCGCCCGCCTCGCCTACGAGATTGACGACGACGCCCTGCGCATCCGCTGGTGCGGCCGCGAGGTCGTCATTCCGGTCGTCGATATCCAGCGAGTGGTGCCCGGTCGCACCGTCGGCGAGGAGACCGTCTCGGGCCTGAACTGGTGGGGCTGCCACATCGGACGGGGCATGGCCGCCTCCCTCGGCCCGACCCTCTTCTTCGCGACGCATAACCGCCCCGAGGACAACGTCTTCGTCGTCACGCCCGGGCGCACCTACGGCCTCACCGTGCCCGATCAGGTCGCGTTCGCCGAAGCCTGCTCGCGCAGGCTCATCGTCGGCTTCGAGCCGGGGGAGCCCCAGCGCGTCGAGCCCCAGGGCCTGGCGCTCCTGCCCCTCTGGGGAGACCAGGATGTCTGGTTCGCCCTCAGCTTCGTGCTCGTGGCCCTCGGCGCGCTCGGCGGGTTCCTCTTCAGCCAGTACCCCGACCTGCCCGCCCTTGTGCAGATCGACTTCCCCAGGGCGACCGGCATCGTGCGTGTCGACCACCCCTCGGCGCTCCTGCGCATCGGCGCCGTGGGCGGTGGCATCGTCGCCGTCAACCTCGGGCTCGGCTTCCTCCTGCACGCGCGCGAGCGTGCTGCCGGCCTGTGGCTGCTGGTCTCGGCGGGGCTCATCCAGGCGGTGCTCCTGGGAGCCGCGGTCGTGGCCTTCGAGCGGGCCTGAGCCTTCGCCCTCAGTGCATCTGCGCGGTCTGCGCGATGATCGAGGCCGCCTGGTCCGGCGTCAGCCGGTCCGTGTTCAGGCAGAGGTCGTAGTTCTCCGTCGCCAGCCACGCCCGGTTGTAGAAGCGCTGGAAGTAGTCTTGCCGCTCCGAGTCCGTTCGCATCACGGTCTTGCGCGCGCTGTCGACGTCGATGTTCATGCCCTCGGCGATGCGTTGCGCCCGCAGTTCGGTCGATCCCGTCGTGAGCACCTTGAGCGTGTCGGCCCGCCCGTGCAGCACCATGGGCGCGCCGTGCCCCATCAGCACGGCCTCGCCCTGGTCGGCCAGGTCGCGGATCACGTCCTCGATGAAGCGCCGGTACTCGGTTGACGTCAGGAGGGGGTTGGTGGCGAGCGGAACCGGGTCGGCCCAGGCGGCGACCGGCATGCTCGGGTTGCGCGCCAGCGCCTCCAGGATGCGGGTCAGGAGCGAGGGCGTGTGCTCCGCCTCGCTCACCGTCTCCGGCGAGACGCCCGCTTCCTGGGCGGCCGTCTGCACGACCTGGTAGTCGTAGAAGCGGAAGCCCAGCTTCTCCGCCGTCAGTTGAGCGATCTCCTCGCCCGCTGTCCCCACGGGGCGGGCGACTGCCACGATTCGGATGTTCATCCCTGGCCCCCTCGGCCCACTATCTGAGAGGCGGGATTGTAACCCTCACCGCTTCCCGAATGTAGCGTTGGGCGCATGCACCGCGAGGTGTAAGCGAGCGCTCGTGGCCGGGGGGCGCGCTCGCGTGTATAAGGGCAAGAGGCGCTACACTCTGTACGCAGTGCGGAGCGCCGCCGAGGGGGCCAAGCCCCAACGGCCCGCGAAAGCAGTCAGGAACGGATGGATCGGTCCCGGCTCGCGAAGTTCATCGACCAGCGCGTGGGCGAGCTCCCACTCGCGGAACCAGTGTTTCTCCCTCCCACCGCCACCGTTCGCACCGCCGTCCAGCGGATGCACCGCGGGGCGCGCTCGTGCGTGCTGGCCATGGAAGAGGAGAAGCTCGTGGGCATCTTCACCGAACGGGACGTGCTCACCCGCTGCATGAGCGGCGACTTCGACTGGGACCAGCCGCTCGCTCCCGACCTGCTCACCCGGGACCCGTTCGTCATCGCCTCTTCAACCACCGTGGGCGATGCCATTGCCATCATGCAGCGCTCCAACTACCGCACCCTGCCCGTCGTCGAGGATGGCGCCGTCGTCGGGCTCGTTCGCCTGGGCGAGTTGCTCCAGCACTTCGCCGAGTCGTTTCCAGAAGAAGTACTCAACCTGCCGCCGCGTCCTCACCAGGTCGTGGCCAGGCGGGAGGGGGGATAGTCACAGGATGACAACCGAAATCGAGTCGCCGCTCTCTGAAGCCATCACGACGCGCGATCGCGTCACGATCCGCTTCGCCGGCGACTCCGGCGACGGGATGCAGCTCACGGGCACGCAGTTCACCCGTACCACTGCCGTCTACGGGAACGATCTCGCCACCCTCCCCGACTATCCCGCCGAAATCCGCGCCCCGACCGGCTCCCTTCCGGGCGTTTCGGGCTTCCAGCTCTCGTTTTCGAGCAACGACATCCATACACCGGGTGACAACCCGGACGCGCTCGTGGCGATGAACCCCGCCGCCCTCAAGACGAACCTCGGTGATCTCATCCCGGGCGGCCTCCTCATCGTCGACGAGGGCGAGTTCAACGCGACGAACCTGCGCAAGGCGGGCTACGACAGCAACCCCCTCGAGGATGGCTCCCTCGCCCCTTACCGCCTCCTGCGCCTCGACATCACCACGAACAACGCCGCCGCCCTCGACGGTCTCGAGCTCGGCGCCAAGGAGCGATTCCGCTCCCGCAACTTCTACGCGCTGGGGCTCGTGCTCTGGCTCTTCAGCCGGCCCCTGGACACCGTCGTCCGCTGGGCCACGGACAAGTTCCAGCGCAACCCCGTCGTGCTCGAGGCGAACCTGCGCGCCCTCCGCGCCGGCAACGCCTTCGGCGAGACCAGCGAGCTTGTGCACGAGCGCTACGAGGTGCCCCCCGCCGATGTCGCGCCCGGCGTCTACCGTCACATCAGCGGCAACGAGGCGACGGCCCTCGGGTTCGTGACGGCCTCGCACCTCGCGGAGCTCCCGCTCTTCTACGCCAGCTACCCCATCACGCCCGCATCGGACGTCCTGCACGAGCTGGCCAGCTTCAAGCGCTTCGGCATCAAGACGATGCAGGCGGAGGACGAGATCAGCGCCGTCTGCGCGGCCATCGGCGCCTCCTACGCGGGGCAGATGGCGCTCACCGGCACGAGCGGCCCCGGCCTCGCCCTCAAGAGCGAGGGGCTCAACCTCGCCGTCATGGCCGAGCTTCCCCTCGTCATCCTCGACGTGCAGCGCGCGGGCCCCAGCACGGGCATGCCCACCAAGACCGAGCAGGCCGACCTGCTCCAGGCCATGTACGGCCGCAACGGCGACTCGCCCGTGGTCATCATCGCGCCCTCGACCCCCGGTGACTGCTTCTGGACCGCCATCGAGGCCTTCCGCATCGCCCTCAAGTACATGGTGCCCGTCATCATGCTCAGCGACGGCTACCTCGCGAACGGTTCGCAGCCCTGGCTCATCCCGAAGCTGGCGGAGATCCCGCCCGTGGAGTGGCGCCATGCCGACCTCTCCCGCGTCTCCCACGCCTACGAGCGTGATCCCGACACCCTCGCCCGGCCCTGGGCCGTTCCCGGCCAGGCCGGCCTCGAGCACCGCGTCGGCGGCCTCGAGAAGTCGTACGAGACCGGCGACATCAACTACGAGCCGGGGAACCATCACAAGATGACCCTCACCCGCGCCGAGCGCGTGGCCAAGGTCGTCAACGACATCCCCGATCTCGAGGTGACCGGTCCCCAGGAGGGCGACCTGCTCCTCCTCGGCTGGGGCGGCACCTACGGCGCCATCACGAGCGCCGGCGAGCGGGCGCGCGCGGAGGGCAAGTCCGTCGCCTCCGCCCACCTTCGCCACCTCAACCCCTTCCCTGCCAACCTCGGCGAGGTTCTGTCCCGCTACGACAAGGTGATGGTGCCCGAGCTGAACAACGGGCAGCTCTCGGTGCTCGTGCGGGCGGAGTTCCTGGTCGATGCGATCCCCTTCAACAAGATTGCGGGCCAGCCCTTCAAGATCGCCGAGATCTCCGGGAAGATCGATGAGGTCCTCGGGCTCTCCGGCCCCTTCGAGTTCGAGTTCTAGCGGCGACCTTCGCCGCGGGAGGCTATCCAGTGACGGCAGCTAGTACCAATGGAGCGATGGACGAGGAGATTCCTCTCCTCACGCGGAAGGACTTCGTTTCCGACCAGGAAGTCCGCTGGTGCCCGGGCTGCGGGGATTACTCCATCCTCGCCCAGATGCAGAAGACCCTGCCCGGGCTTCGTATTCCCCGTGAGGAGATCGTCTTCGTCAGCGGCATCGGCTGCTCCAGCCGCTTCCCCTACTACGTCAACACCTACGGCTTCCACACCATCCACGGCCGTGCCCCCGCCATCGCCACCGGCCTCAAGACCGCCCGCCCTGAGCTCACCGTCTTCGTCATCACGGGCGACGGCGACGGCCTCAGCATCGGCGGCAACCACCTCATGCACCTCCTCCGCCGCAACGTCGATGTCACGGTCGTGCTCTTCAACAACCGCATCTACGGCCTGACCAAGGGCCAGTACTCGCCCACCTCCCCCATTGGCAAGGTGACCAAGTCCGCTCCCATGGGCACGACCGAGAATCCCCTCGACCCCATCAAGATGGCCCTCGCCGCGGGCGCGACCTTCGTCGCCCGCTCCGTCGACCGCGACACGAAGCACCTCGAGTCCACGCTCGCGACGGCCGCCCAGCACAAGGGCGCAGCCTTCGTCGAGGTCTTCCAGAACTGCAACATCTACAACGACGGCGCCTTCGCCTCCTTCGCCGACAAGGACGTCCGCCAGGACCGGATGGTTTACCTGGAGCACGGCAAGCCGCTCCGCTACGGGAAGCACCTGGAGCACGGCATTCGACTCAACGGCTTCCAGCCCGAGACCGTCGAGAACCCCATGAGCGACGACGAGCTGCTGGAGCACGACACCGGCCGCGACGACATCGCCCTGCCCATGATCCTGAGCGGCATGGACTACCCCGACTTCCCCGTGCCGCTCGGAATCTTCCGGCAGATCGAGCGCGAGACCTACGACGGGCTGGTGCAGGACCAGATCGACGTCTCGCGGCTCGCGCCCGAACCGGCCATCGAGGACCTCATCGCCGGGCCCGAAACCTGGAGCGTGCTCTAGCACCTGGCCGGCCCCTGGGAGGCGCCATGACCGGAACACCTGGAAGCGAACTGGTGACCTGTCCCTACTGCGGGGTAAAGAACATCGCGGGCGTTGATCGCTGCGAGAACTGCCTTCAGCCCCTTCGCAGCGTCGACATCCCCGAGCCCGAGCAGGCCCTCAGCGAGAGCCCCTTCAGCGCCCCCCTGACGTCGCTTCGCCTCCTCCGCCCCCCCGCCCTCGCCCCTACCGAGTCGGTTCGTGAGGCCGTCAATTTGCTCGTGGAGAACAAGGGTGGCGCCGTCCTGGTCGTCGATGGCTCCTCGCTCTCCGGCATCTTCACCGAGCGAGACGTGCTCAAGAAAGTCGCCGGCCGCCCCGGCGCCCTCGACGCACCCGTCGCCGAGTACATGACCACCGACCCCGTCGTCGTTCGCGAGAACGAGACGATCGCCGTCGCCCTCCACAAGATGGCCGACGGTGGCTTCCGGCACGTGCCCATGGACACCGCCCAGGGCTTCCGCGTGGTCACCGCCTCCGATGCCCTCCGGTGGGTCGTCGAGCGCTACATCGAGCTGGGCGCCTGAACCCTTGACTGCCACCTACCGCGAGCGCACCGCCACCAGCGGCGACCTGCGCCTGGCCTACCAGGAGTGGGGACCCGACGACGGCCCGGTCATCCTCGCGCTCCACGGCTTCGGCGTCTCCGGCCACATGTTCGACGAGTTCGGGCAGCGCGCCGCCGATCGCTACCGCCTCATCAACCTCGACCAGCGCGGCCACGGCGACAGCGAGTGGTCGCCCGATGGCGATTACACCCGTGAGGCCTTCGTCGCCGATGTTGAGGCGGTGCGTGAGGAGCTTGGCCTCGAACGGTTCATCCTCATGGGCCACAGCATGGGCGGCCTCAACGCCGTCGAGTACACCTTCCAGCACCCCGAGCGCGTGAGCGCCCTCATCCTCGTCGATGTCGGTCCCGAGGCGGCGAAGGAGGGCGTCGACAACATCATGCGCTTCACCCGCGGCCCAGATGAACTCGACTTCGACGAGTTCGTTCAGAATGCGATGCGCTTCAACACCCGCCGCACCGAGGAGAACATCCGCGAGCGCATGCGCCACCGCCTGCGCCCCCTCGAGAACGGGAAGTGGACCTGGAAGTTCGACAAGCGCTTCCGAGAAGGCGAGGGCGCCGTTCGCTCCGGCAGCCAGCTGAGCAGCGACGAGCTCTGGCGGCGATTCCGTGAGCTTGCTCCGCCCGTGCTCCTCATCCGTGGCGAGCAGAGCGACATCCTCAGCCAGGAGGTCGCCGAGCGCACCGCCGGTGAGATACGCAACGCGAGGCTCGTGGTTGTGCCCGGAGCAGGGCACAGCGTCCCCGGCGACAACCCCGATGGCTTCACGGATGCCATCACCGGCTTCCTGGCCGACCTCGACGAGGGCGCCTTCCCCGAGCCCGACGCCACGCCGATCCCCATCCCCGAGGACATCGAGGAGCTGCGGAGCGGCTGGCGCGAACGAGAGCGCCGCTTCCCCGGCGTGCCCCTCATTGCGGGCATAGCCGTCGGCCTCGCCGCGGTCGCGGCCACCGTCGCCTTTGTCTTCTCTCGTTTCCGCAGGGGACGGAGCGACGAAGCCTGATGCCGCAGATCACGATCGAGGACGCCTCCCTCGGGTACGAGGAGGCAGGACAGGGCGCGCCCCCCTTCGTCTTCGTGCATGGCTGGGCAGGTGACCGATCGTTCTGGCGTCCCCAGCTCGATGATCTCGGACGGGACTTCCACTGCCTCACCCTCGACCTGCGAGGCTGCGGCGAATCCTCCCTGGATCCTCCCTACGACCTCACCCAGGCGGCCGACGATGTGGCTGCGGTGATTGCGGACCGCGGCATGGAAGCGGCCATCGTTGCCGGACACGACATCGGCGGGCTCGTCGCGCTCCTTGCGAACAGCCGCCACGAGGACCGCGTCATCGGCACCGTCATGGTCGACCCACCCCTCGACTCCGCCGCTCGCGGCGCGATGGGGGGCCTCGCCGCCCAGCTTCGCGACGCCGGAACCATGGAACCTGCCCGGGTTTTCTTCGATCGCTTCTTCGGTGAGTCCTCCGACACCGCCGTCCGCGAGCACGTCGAGGAGCGCATGCTCGGCTGCGATCCGCAGGTCGCCGCCGGCCAGCTCACTGACAACGGCTACTTCGCCCAGAACCTCGGCGCCCTCCTCCAGGCCGCCGACAAGAAGCCCTTCATGGCGCTCTGGGGAAACGCCCCTCTGGGCGATCCCGAGCGTCTGCGGCAGATCACCTTCTTCCTCCGCCAGGAGCCGGTCACCGGCGCCGGCCACTTCCTCCAGCTGGAGAACCCCTCCATGACGAACGCCCTCCTGCGCGCCTTCGTCGACGATGTCCGGCGCGACCCCCGCATCAGCCATTTCGCGACCAGCTGACCTGGGCAAACTGATGGCAGTCCCCGCCCGCGCTATCCTCAAGGGAATGCAGGGAAGCAGAACGCTCGTCTTCGCCGCCCTTCTGCTTCCCCTCTTCCTCCTTGCCTGTGGAGACGGCCCCCAGGAAGTCGACAGCACGGTCGTCGCTCGCTCCCCCGCGGCCGGCGACGAGGCCTCGCCCCCGTCGACTCCCGGCGGGGAGCCAGCCTCGGACGCCACCGTCGAGGCCTCCCACGCTGCACCCCCCTCGCCGGTTGCGCCCACGGCCACGCCCAACGCCGACGGCGTCTACATCGTGCCCTGCGGCGATATCCTCGTGCCCCTCGACAAGCTCCATCGCCTGGAGGAGGACTGCGAACCGCAGGGCCTCGTGCTGCTCACCGGCGACTACGCCTTTGAACAGCAGCGCGTCACCGAGGATGTCCTGCCCGACCTCCTCGCGCTGATCGAGGCTGCGGCGGCCGAGGGTCATGTGATCGCGGTCGTGAGCAGCTACCGCAGCTTCGAGACCCAGCGCAACACCTTCCAGTACCACGTCGACGAGTACGGCCTCGAGCAGGCATCGCGCGTGAGCGCCCGGCCCGGCCACAGCGAGCACCAGCTCGGCACGACCGTCGACTTCTCGAGCGCTGCCGTGGGGCACGAGCTTGTGGAGGCGTTCGGGCGCACCCCCGAGGGGCGCTGGCTCGCCGAACACGCCCATGAGTACGGCTTCGTCCTCAGCTACCCCGAGGGCATGGAGGAGGTGACGGGCTACATCTACGAGCCCTGGCACTTCCGCTGGGTTGGCCGCGAGGTCGCCGCCGAGGTCCGCGCCAGCGGCCTCACCCTGGGCCAGTTCCTTCTGCGCTGATTGCCCCCCACCCCCACCAATGACAGACTCGCCACCGACAGGAGGCTCCTGCATGTCCACCGATGAACTCATCGTCGACCGATGCGACGGCGTTCTCACCCTCACCCTCAACCGCCCCGAGCGGCTCAACGCCATCAGCGGCCCCATGCTCGCCGCCCTCTCCAACGAGCTCGACCGCGCCAACGTCGACCCCGAGGTCCGCGTCGTCGTCCTCACCGGCGCGGGGCGCGGCTTCTGCGCGGGCCTCGACCTGAAGGCGCGCGCAGACGGCGATGACATGAGCGGCGCCACCGACCTGCGCCTGTTCGACCTCCACAACACGCCCCCGCTCGTCCTCCACCGCATGGACAAGCCCGTCGTCTGCGCCCTCAACGGCCCCGCTGCCGGCTACGGCATGGACATGGCTCTCGGCTGCGACATCCGCATCGCCAGCGACCGCGCCAAGCTCGGCGCCGTGTTCGTGCGCCGGGGCGTATTGCCCGAATCGGGCGGCACCTGGTACCTCCCCCGCCTCGTCGGCTGGGCGAAGGCCGCCGAGATCGCGTTCATGGGCGACGTGCTCGATGCCGAGCGCTCGCTCGAGCTCGGCCTCGTGAATCGCGTCGTCCCCCACGACGACCTCATGGACGAGGTCCGCTCCGTCGCCGCCCGCATCGCCAGCAACGCCCCCTACTCGGTGCAGGCGACCAAGCGCATGATGCGCCTCGGCATGGACGAGACCTTCGAGACGGCCGTCGACCACACGTACCTGCAGCTTCGCCCCATGTTCACGAGCGAGGACTTCCGCGAGGGCATGACCGCCTTCCTGGAGCGCCGCGACCCGCAGTTCAAGGGTCGATGAGTCAGGGGCCGCTGAGCGTGGCTGCTACACTGGCGCCGGCCCTTCGCGGCCGGGGGCGTGTATGTACCGGCGCCTGATCCGCGGCATAGTCGACCGAGGCCAGACCGGCGAGTTGCTCGCGGCCGCGCGCGTCGCCTTCGAGCACCAGGACAACCGCGGCATTCGGGCGCGCACTGCTCTCTGGGCGGCGATGACCGGTCCCACGAACGCCGTCTCCATCGTGATGGATTTCAACACGCTTGAGGAGCTCGAACGCCTCAACGACCTCGCCACCCAGGATTCCACGTTCGCCGGCATTTGGGCCGACGTCGAGCGCCACCTCCTCCCCGGCCGCACCGACGCCTCCATCCACCGGCTTTCCTACCACTCGGAGGGCCTCATTTCCGCAGAAGAAGCGACCGCCCCCCGGCGCTTCCTCCGTCTCATGACGGGCGAGGTTCTGCCCGGGAAGGGGCGCGAGTTCGTGCTCTCCCTCTCGGAAGCGCTTCGCTACCAGGCCGAGCGCGGCGTCGACGCCACCACCAGCGTCTGGACCGCCCTCTCCGGCGGTACGAACGCCATCGCCATCGCCGGTGAGTTCGACTCGATGGCCGAGCTCGAGCGCTTCGATGACCTCGCTCTGCGCGACGCCGAGTTCGCCCGCTTCCGCCGCGCCACCCGCGAGGCGATGGCCTTCCTCACCACGCACGTCGAGCTCATGCGAAACGTCCTCTAGCGGGCGGGTTCCTCCCGGTCCCGGACACGAAGAAGGGGCGCATCTGCGCCCCTTCAGGGTTCTGTCGCGGGAACGAAGCCTAGTGGCCGCAGGGCCGCGCTTCGCCGCTCCCGTCCTCGGTCTGGAAGCTCGAGCCGCAGGCGCAGCTCTTGGTGGCGTTCGGGTTGTAGATGCTGAAGCCGCTCTTCATCACCTCGTCGACGTAGTCGATCTCGGCGCCGTCGAGGTACTGGGCGCTCTCCGGGTCGACCACGATGCGGACGCCGCCCTGCTCCAGGACGAGGTCGTCCTCCTCGGTCGAGCGGGCCAGGGCCATGCCGTACTGGTAGCCCGAGCAACCGCCGCCCGCCACGAAGACGCGCAGCGCGCCTTCGGGAAGGTCGCGCGCTTCCAGGAGCGCCTTCGCCTTCTCCACGGCGGCATCGGTGATGGTGACGAGCTGAGTCTCGGTAGTGGCTTCGGTCGTCATGGGCACTCCTTCGGGGTGGTTCACACAGAAATCCGGCGCACGCACGCCGGGCGCCGCTAAAGTATACCAAGAGACTCCGGCCCACGCCGCGCCGCGTGTCATCGGGAGGGAAGCATGGAGCGCGTCTACCTCGACCACGCCGCCACCACGCCCCCCGACCCCCGCGTGCTCGAAGCGATGTGGCCCGTCTTCTCTCGCGACTGGGGCAACCCCTCCTCCATCTACCTCGAAGGCCAGACGGCGCATCGCTGGCTGGACGAAGCCCGCGCCCGCTGCGCCCGGCTCCTCGGCGCCGACCCCGGCGAGATCATCTTCACGAGCGGCGGAACGGAGTCCGACAACGCCGCCATCCGCGGGGCCGCCCTCGCCCAGCGCGAGCGGGGACGCGGCGACCATATCGTCACCAGCCAGGTCGAGCACCACGCCGTCCTCCACACCGTTGAGCAGCTCGAACGCGAGGGCTTCCGCGCCACCTACCTCCCCGTCGACTCCGACGGCTGCGTCGATCTCGACGCCCTCGAAGAGGCCGTCGGCCCCGAGACGACCGTGCTCACCCTCATGGCAGCCAACAACGAGGTGGGCACCCTCCAGCCGGTGGAGGAGGCAGCCGCCCTGGCGAGGGCGCGCAACCCCGACATCGTCGTCCATACCGACGCCGTGCAGGCAGCCGGTTCCATCGACATAACCCCGGAGGTGCTTGGCGTCGACCTCCTCAGCCTCGCTGCCCACAAGCTGTACGGCGTGAAGGGCACGGGCCTGCTCTACGTGCGCCGGGGAACGCCCTGGCAGCCCCAGATGCTGGGCGGCTCCCAGGAGCGCGAGCGCCGCGCCGGCACCGAAAACGTCGCCGGCGCCTTCGGCCTCGCCGCCGCCATGGAGCTTGCCTGGAACGAGCGCGACGAGCGTGTCGCCCATTCCCGCCGCCTCCGGGACCGCCTGCTCTTCGAGCTTCCCGAGCTCGTTCCCGACACCGTCATCACCGGTCCCGCCGACCCGGATCGCCGCCTGCCCAACAACTTCAGCTGCTGTTTCCGCAGCGTCGAGGGTGAGAGCGTCCTGCTGGGGCTGGACATGGTGGAGGTGGCGGCCAGCTCGGGGAGCGCCTGCACGACCGGCTCGCTGGAGCCCTCGCATGTGCTGACCGCCATGGGCATCGAAGACGATCTTGCCCATGCGTCGCTCCGCCTCACCGTGGGCAAGGGGAACACGGATGAGCAGATCGACTATGTCCTGGAGCAGTTGCCGGAGATCGTCGAGCGCCTGCGGGCGCTCGCCCCGGGCTAGCCAGCTAGAACTCGAAGTCGCCGGTCCAGTGAAGCCGCTGAAGTTCCTCCGGCATCAGCCTGCGAAAGGCTTCCGCCCGCGCGACGAGTTCGCTGAGCCAGTGACCCGGAGGGAGGAAGGCAGCCGCTTCCTCGGTGGTCATCCAGGCGTGCTCGGAGTGCTCGTCGCTCAGGGCAAGGCCCGATGCGTCGGGCACCGAGCAACCGAAGCTCACGCCGACCATCTCGTTGGCGGGGACCGGTCGTCCTCGGTAGAAGTGCGTGACGCCCAGGATGCACTCGATGCGCACTTCCAGACTCAGCTCTTCCATGCACTCCCGTCGCAGCGCCTGAATGAACCCTTCCCCTTGCTCCAACCGGCCGGAACCGGTTTCCCACTCTCCGGCGGCGAAGTCCTTGGTGGGTGACCTCCTGAGCAGGAGAAACTTGCCGTCGGACCGGCGCCACACCAGCATGCCGACCATCGCAAGGAAGCGTCCCGGGTCCTCAGGGGCTTCAGCTGTCATTGTTTCCGCTGCCGCCGGCCCGGCCGGTGAGGCGGCGTTAGCCCTCGTAGCGCTTGAAGATCACGCTGCCGTTCTGGCCGCCGAAACCGAAGCCGTTGACCATCGCGGCGTCGACAGTCATCTCTCGCGCCTCGTTGGGCACGTAGTCGAGATCGCACTCCGGGTCCGGGTTCTCCAGGTTGATCGTTGGAGGCACCGCGCCCTCCGCGATCGAGAGCACCGACGCCATCGCGCCCACCGCTCCCGCCCCGCCCAGCAGGTGCCCGACCATCGACTTCGTCGCGCTGATCGCGACCGACCGCGCGTGGTCCCCGAGGGCGAGCTTGATCGCCAGGGTCTCGGACACGTCATTCAGGGGGGTGCCCGTGCCGTGCGCCGAGATGCAGTCGATCTCCTCGGCCGCCATCCCCGCGGCATCGAGCGCCGAGGTCATCGCCTGCGCCGCCCCGCTGCCGTCGTCTCGCGGCGCCGTGATGTGGTAGGCGTCGCTGCTCAGCGCGCCCCCCGCGATCTCGGCGTAGACCCGCGCGCCCCGCTTCCGCGCCCGTTCCTCCGACTCGACCACGAACACCGAGGCGCCTTCCCCGAAAACGAACCCGTCACGGTCGCGGTCAAAAGGCCGCGAAGCGCCCTCGGGGTCGTCGTTGCGGCGGCTGAGGGCCTTCATATTGGCCAGGCCTGCAACCGACACAGGATGCAGGGCCGCTTCGCCGCCCCCCGCGAGAACGACGTCGGCGAGGCCGCTCTCGATGAACGCCTTCGCCTCGATGTAGCTGTAGAGGCCGCTCGCGCAGGCGGCCGTCGAGGCGAGCGTGGGGCCGCGCAGCCCGAGCTGCATCCCCACCTGGCAGGCGCCCATGTTCGGCGCCATCAGCGGCACGAAGAACGGGCTCACCCGCGCGGGCCCCTTCGCGATGTAGTTCTCCGTCTCGAGGAAGGTATTGAGGACGCCACCGGCGCCGGTGGCCATCGCCACGGCCGCGCGCGGACGCTCTTCGTCCGACAGCTCCAGGCCTGCATCCTCGGCCGCCTCGTGCGCCGCGGCCACGCAGAACTGGGCGAAACGCGACATCCGTCGCGCCGCCTTCGAGTCGATGCTGTCCGGCGCGAAGCCCCGCACCTCGCCCGCGATCTGGACGGGCAGGTCGCTCGCGTCGAACGCCTCGATCGGTCCGATGCCCGAGGTGCCCGCGAGCAGGTTGCGCCATGACTCCGGCGCCGTGAGCCCGACGGGCGTGACCGCTCCGATTCCCGTGATCAGCGCTCTGGGCATCAAACTGCTCCGTTCATGGCGCGGAAAATCACCGCGGCGTTGTGGCCGCCGAGCCCCACCGAGGTGCTCATCGCCGTGCGCACGGGGCGGGATTTCGCCACGTTCGGCACGTAGTCGAGGTCGCACTCGGGGTCCGGCGTCTCGTAGTTGATGGTCGGGGGCACCTTCTGGTCGCGGATGGCGAGGATGCAGGCGACCGCCTCGATCGAACCCGCCGCCGCCATGCCGTGGCCCGTCACCGGTTTGATCGAGCTCATCGAGGCCTCGTACGCCGCCTCCCCCAGGAGCTCCTTCACGACGAACGTCTCGATCCGGTCGTTCAGCTTGGTGCCGCTGCCGTGGGGGTTGATGTAGTCGATCTCGCTGGCCTCGATCCCGGATTCGCGCAGCGCCCCCGTAATCGATCGGCGCAGCCCTCGCCCCACCTCGTCCAGCGCGATCATGTCGTAGGCGTCGTTCGAGGTGCCCGAGCCCAGCAGCTCGCAGTAGATGCGCGCTCCCCGCGCGCGGGCATGCTCGTACTCCTCCAGGATGAGCGTCGCGGCGCCTTCGCCCGCGGCGAACCCGTCCCGGTTCAGGTCGAACGGCTTGACCGCCCGTTCGGGGTGCTCGTTGTCGCTCGCGAGGGCGCGCATGGAGCACCACGTGGCGTGGAACACCGGCACCAGCACGGATTCGCTGCTCCCGGCGATGACCGCCGTTGCATCGCCCCGCTGGATGGCGTGGGCCCCCGCCCCGATGGCGGCTGCCCCGGTCGCGCAGGCGCTCACGACGGCTACGTTCGGTCCGCGGGCGCCCGTGTGAATCGAGATGTGGCCGCTGGCGGCGTCGACGATGAAGTTCGCGACGAGGAACGGGGAAACCCGGCGCGGCCCGCGTTTCTCCAGCGTCTGGTTCCCTTCCCACATCTCCTCGTAGCCTCCGGCCCCGTTGCCGAAGATGATGCCCACGTCCTCCGAGTTCTCCTCGGTGATCTCGAGGCCGCTGTCGTCCAGCGCTTCGAGGGTGGCGTTCATGGCGAACTGCACGCCCCGGTTCATGTGCCGCCGCTGCTTCGCGTCGACGCGCTCGTCGATCTCGAACTCCTTCACCTCCGCCTGGATGCGAACGGGGAAGGGCTCCGGATCGAACAGGGTGATGGGACCGACGCCGCTGCGACCGTCCAGGACCGACTGCCACGTCTCCTCGGCCGTGTTCCCGGCCGGGGTGACTGCGCCGACGCCTGTCACTACGACGCGGGGTCGGTTCACCGGATGGTGCTCTCGACCGCTTCGAAGCGTTCGCTCAGGAGGCCGGTGCGGTCGTCACTCAGACTCACGACGTTCGTCTTGGGGTCGATGCGACGCACCAGCTTGGTGAGCACATTGCCGGGCCCTACCTCGACGAACAGGTCGGCGCCCAGTTCCTGCATGCGCTCCACGCCGCGCTGCCAGCGCACCACCGAGGTCAGCTGGTCGCGCAGCTCGGCGTGCAGCTCCGCTCGTGAGCGGATCACGTCGCCCGTGATGTTCCCCACGACGGGTGCTTCCGGCTCCCCTGGCGGGAAGCGCTCGAGCCAGCCGCTCATGGTCTCGCTCGCTCGCTGCATGAGCGGCGAGTGGGAGGCGATCGTGATTGGCAGCCGCACGACCTTGCGCGCGCCGCTCGCCTGGGCGGCTTCCATGGCGCGCTTCAGCGGTTCGATGGCCCCCGAGATGACGTTCTGCCCCTCGCAATTCAGTGTGGCCACGCCGACGTAGCCGTCGTCCCCCGTGGCCTCATCGCAGATAGCGAAGACGCGCTCCTCCGAGAGGCCGAGGATGGAGGCCATGCCGCCGGGGTTCTCCTGGCCCGCCTCGTCCATGGCTCGCCCGCGTTCGCGCACGAGCAGGAGGCCCTCCTCGAACTCGAGCGCGCCCGCCGCCACCGCCGCCGTGAACTCGCCCATCGAGTGTCCGGCAAGTACGTGTGGCTGCAGCCGCTGGTCGAGCGCGGCCCAGCGCTCCTTCAGCGCCTCGAGCCACGCCATCGAGATCACGAAGGTGGCGGGCTGCTGGTTGATCGTGCGTTCGAGCTCTTCCTCCGGCCCTTCGAAGCAGAGCTTCGACAGCTTCGTCTCAAGCACCTCGTCGGCGCGCCGGAAGACCTCCCGAGCCGCGCGCGAGGCGTGATACAGCCGCTCGCCCATGCCGACGCTGTGGGAACCTTGACCGGGGAACATGAGGGCGATTCGGCGCCAGGAACCGACGTCTCGCTGCAATCTGTCCTCGCCCGCTCGCGATTGCGCGAGGAGGCAGGCCCGAGGATAGCAGAGCCCACGTCAACACAATAGGGAAGGGAAAGGTTTAGAGAAGGCTTACCGGATCGATATCCACGCTCCAGCGCCGCCCCAGCGTGACCTGTTCGAGGAGCGCCCGCGGGTCCCGGCCGCGCAGGAGGATGTGCCAGCGGTACTCTCCCCGAACGCGGCGAACGTAGGCCGGCGTGGGGCCGAGCACGTCCGGATCGGGCCGGCCCGCGGCGTCGCGACGCGTGCGCAGGTCGGTTGCCATCTGGGAGGCGTGTTCCAGGCCCCGTTCCTGGTTCCCGTGCCGGTATGTGAGCCGCGCCAGCCGCGCGAAGGGCGGGTAGCTGGCCCGCCGGCGGTGTTGCGCTTCGTGCGCAAAGAAACCGCGATAGTCGTGCTCGGCGGCTGCGCGGATGGGCGGCGCCTCCGGCTCGTACGTCTGGATGTAGACCTCGCCCCGGCGCTCCCGCCGCCCCGCCCGCCCCGCCACCTGGCTCAGGAGCTGGAACGTGCGCTCGTGCGCCACGTAGTCGGGAAGGCTCAGCCCCACGTCCGCGTCCACCACCCCCACGACCGTCATCGCGGGGAGGTCGAGCCCCTTTGCCAGCATCTGCGTCCCCACCAGGATGTCGACTTCGCGCGCCTCCAGCGCCTGCAGGATGCGCTCGTGGCTGCCCTTGCGGCTGGCCGCGTCGCTGTCCCAGCGCGCCACGCGAGCCCGCGGGAAGGCGCGCTTCGCCTCCTCCTCGATGCGCTGCGTGCCTACCCCGAAGGGCCGGTAGCGCGCGCTGCCGCACTCGGGGCAGGTCGTCTCCTGCGCCCGGCTCCTGCCGCAGTGGTGGCAGTAGATGAGCGGGTGGAGGGGATCCCGTGTGTCGAGCCCCATCGCCAGCGAGCATGAGGGGCACGTCGGCAGGTACCCGCAGGCTCGACATAACAGGAAGCGCGCGGCCCCGCGCCGGTTCACGAACAGGATCGACTGTTCCTCTTCCTCCAGGGCCCGCCGCAGGGCGTTCCGCAAGGGCACGCTGAACACCCCCCGGTTCCCCGCCTTCAGCTCCTCCCGCATGTCGACCACGGCTATCTCCGGCAAAGGGACGGCCTGCGTTTCGCCCCCGTCCAGCGCCATCACCCGCGATGACAGGTCGAGGCGCATGAGCGTCCCCACCTCCGCGCGGTGGTACGTCGTCACGTCGGGCGTCGCGCTGCCGAGCACGAGCGTCGCCCCCGTCAGGCGGCTGAGCTCAGCGGCTGCGTCGCGGGTGTGGTAGCGGGGCTGGGGGTCGACCTGCTTGTAGGTCCACTCGTGCTCCTCGTCCAGCACGACCAGCCCGAGGTCCTGGACGGGTGCGAACACCGCGCTGCGAGACCCCACCACCAGCCGCGCCTCCCCCCGCTGGATGCGGTACCACTGGTCGTACAGCTCCCCCGTGCTGAGGCTCGAGTGCAGGACGGCGATCTCCGCCGGAAACTGCTCGCCGTAGCGCTGGATTGCCTGAGGCGTGAGCGAGATCTCCGGGACGAGCACGATGGCCCCGCCCCCCGCCTCCAGCGTCCGCCGCGCCAGCTCAAGGTACACCTCCGTCTTCCCCGACCCCGTCACCCCGTGCAGCAGGTACTCCCCGGGCGACGTTGTGACGGCCTCGACAACCTCCGCCTGCGCCTCCGTGAGCGTCGCCGGCGGCAGGGCCTCCGCCGGCCGCTCCGCGATGGGGTCGCGCTCGACCCTCTCCTCGTACTCGCGCAGCCACCCCCCCGCCGCCAGCTCGTCGAGGTGGCGGCGCTGCGCCCCCAGCTCCCGGATCTCCGTGAGTGTCGTGTCCCGCACCTCCGCCAGCCGCTGCAGGATCCGGGCGGCTACGGAACGCGGCGTGCGTTCGGCAAGCTCGCCCGCGTGCCGCCTCGCGAACTCGGGCTCCGCTACCAGCGCCACGCGACGCTCCATGCGTGGGCGCCCGGCGGGCCGCGCGAGCCCCTGCGCGACCGTCAGGTGGCCGCTTTCCTGCAGCCGCTGGAGCTGGTCCATCGGCACCAGGCCGAGCGCCTCCCGCAGCGCATCGAGGGCCGTCTGCCCGTTCTCCGCGAGGTACTGGAGCACCCGCTGGTCGCCGGGGTCGCTTGGCAGCAGCAGTGGCACATCAACCGGCGAGATGACCGTCACCGAGCGCTGTCCGTATCCCGACGGCAGGCAGGTCGTGACGCACTCCCAGAGCGGGGCCAGGTACTGCTCGCTGAGCCAACGCGCGAGGTCACGGTGGGGCCCGTCGAGCACGGGCTGGGGGTCGGCGATGGCCTCGACCGGACGCGCTTCCTGCTCCGGCGGCGTGTCTGTCTCCCCGAGCACGACGCCCTGGAGCAGCCGGCTCCCGAAGGGCACGAACACCGCTTGCCCCAGCCGCACCTCCAGCCCCTCGGGTCGCGCGTAGGTGAACGGGTGCAGCGCCGGCTGCCCGCTGTTGACCGCGACCTCGACGAAGGCGCGCTCAACCGGGGGGAACGGCTCGGAGGTCGGGGACTGCGGGGCGCTCGACACGGCCCCGGTAGCGTAGCGGCTCAGCGCAGTCCCTGGTCGTCTCCACTTCTTCTCGTCATCGACCCCACGTCATCAAGACCCTAGGATGCGCGGCTGGAGGAGCAACGGATGCCAGATGAGATCCTGCACACGTGGGAAGATGAGCCTAGGTTCCTGCCCTGCCTTGCGAAGGAACCGTTGATGGATGTAAGTCTGAGGGCGCTTGAACTGTTCTTTGAGGCCGACCGCGAGCCCTTGGTCCCTATGTCTGGAGGACTGAGGTTGATGGACGGCAACGGTGAACCGCTCGTGTACCCGATCCGGCTAGTGTCCGATTCCCGTGTCGAGCACCTCGACCACAACGGCGACTGACCCCACAAACTCGTCGAGGATGGGGACGAGGAATGACCAACCCTGAGATAGCCGTCGCAGTCCTTCTCGGCCTGGCCCTGCTTCTTCAAGGCTTCGCAGGGTGGCTAGCGTTCGTCGCGTACTACAACGAGAACCTCGTCAGGGCAGGAAACAAAGAGTCGAGCTACGAGTTCAACGGGTCTCTGATTGCCCAACTGGCGTACCCGTGGGGGAAGGAAGACGGAAGGGAGCGGTGGGCATTCCGAGTGACGAGGAAGTGGTTCGGCAGCGAGTCTGCCCCAAGTACGCCCCCAGGGGACGCTAATCTGCCTTACCGAAACGGGGGGTGTTGGATCGGGGCTAGGGCTTTCCGGTTTATCTCCTTCGGGTTTGCGGGGTTGGCGTTGTACGTCGGCTTCATCTTTGATGTCGCCGTAGTCAGGTTGCTTGGGTAGATTGCCGCCATGGCTGAGGAACAAAGCCCATATGACGACGGAGTCGCCGACGCCCTCATTCTGCTGATCAGTTGTCTCAATGATGAATCCCTACCCATGGGCCTGCGAATCCAAGCGGCGGCGGCAATCACGCAGTACGACTCTGCCATGGGACTCGTCGAGATCGAAGACAAGAAGGTCCGCGCTGAGGCGAGCCAGCGCCGTAGTCAGCGGATCACCAGGTCTCTGAGGTCTGTACGACCGCTTCCCCAAGTGGGGAAGGCCGGCCCTCAGACTTAGGCTTACTGGCCCTAGGAGAAGGAGACGCAGGCGCTGCCGATCACCCGCAGCACGCTTTCCTGGTCGAAGCGCCGCTCGTACTCCTCCGAGATCTCGTCGATGGCGCGGCGCCCTTCGTCGCCCGGCGGGGCGTAGACGATGAGCAGCTTGCTCCCCTCGCGCAGGATCTCGCCGCTCGAATCGCGCCACTGCCCGTTCCCCGAGATCACCGTGAGCCCGTCCGGGAAGCGGGGCGTGACCGTGTCCGCGAGGAACGCCCGCCACTCCTCCTCGGAGATCGTGCCGCCATCACTCTGGCTGAGCCCGAAGAAGAGCTGGTACTCGCTCCACGAATCCGTGCCCTCGGGGCAACCCTTGCCGTCCCGCCACTCGCTGCAGGCAGTCATGGTCAGCACGGCGGCGATGCCGAGCAGGGCCACGGGAGCGGCTCGTCTCACGCCCTTAGCCGCGCCCCACGAACGGCATCTGTGTCGCCATCACCGTGAGCGTGAGCACGTTCGCGTCAAGGGGCAGGCTGGCCATGTAGACCACCGCCTTCGCCACGTTCTCCACGTCCATCGTCGGCTCGGGGTGAACGCTCCCGTCGGGCTGGGGCATGCCCCGCTCCATCTTCGCGGTCATCGGTGAGGTCGCGTTCCCGATGTCGATCTGCCCGCAGGCGATGTCGTAGGCGCGCCCGTCCAGCGCCGTCGACTTCGTCAGGCCTGTGATCGCGTGCTTCGTCGATGTGTAGGGCGCGGAGTTGGGCCGGGGCGTCGTCGCGGAGATGGAGCCGTTGTTGATGATGCGTCCGCCCTGCGGTTCCTGCGCCTTCATCACCCGGAACGCTTCCTGCGTGCAGAGGAACGCCCCCGTCAGGTTCGTCTCGACGACCGCCTGCCACTGCTCGAAGGTGAGTTCCTCCAGCGGTCGCGGAGGCGCGCCGATCCCGGCGTTGTTGAAGAGCACGTCCAGCCGCCCGAACCGCTCCACCGTCCAGTCGAACAGCTCCCGCACGGAGGCCGGCTCGCGTACGTCCGTGGTGACGGCGATGGCGCGGTCACCGTCCGCGCCCGCCTCGGCGATCGTGGACCGCAACGTCTGCGCCCGCCGTCCCGCCAGCGCGACGGAGTACCCCTCCCGCAGGAAGGCCAGGGAAACGGCCCTCCCGATTCCCGAACCAGCGCCAGTGACGATCGCAACCGGACTCATCGCGCGAACCCTACCGCCCGGCTCGCGGCTTCGCCATCGCACGCAGCCGTCGCTGGCGTACAGTTCCCCGCACAGTCGTGGGCGCAAGCAGGAGACATGCCATGAAGTCGGTGATCGTTGGTCTGGCGCGAACCCCCATCGGACGCTTCGGAGGGGCCTTCAAGCCCCTCCGCGCGACGGACCTGGGCGCAGCCGCTATCGGCGGCGCCCTCGAGGGCGCCGCCCTGGAGCCCGACGCCGTCGACGAGGTCATCTTCGGGCACGTCGTGCAGGCCGGCGCCGGGCAGATTACGGCACGCCAGGCCGCCAATGGCGCCGGCATCCCCATGACCGTGCCCGCGACCACCGTCAACAAGGTCTGCCTCTCCGGCCTCACCGCCATCGCCATGGCCGACCGCTCGATCCGCCTCGACGAGTCCAGCGTCGTCGTGGCCGGGGGCATGGAGTCGATGACAAACGCGCCCTACCTGCTCCCCGACGCCCGCTGGGGCGGACGGCTGGGCCACGGCCCGCTCGTCGACGCCATGCAGCATGACGGCCTCTGGTGCGCCTTCGACGAGTGCTCGATGGGCGAATCCGCCGACGCGAAGAACGAGGCCCTCGGCATCTCCCGCGAGGAGCAGGACGAGTGGTCCGCCGCCAGCCACGAGCGCGCCGCCTCCGCCCGCGACAGCGGCCATTTCGCGGCCGAGATCGTGCCCGTGGACGTGCCCGCCCGCCGCGGCGAGACCGTGCGCGTCGAGCACGACGAGGGCATCCGCGACGATGCCACCGCCGAGTCCCTCGGGCGGTTGCGCCCCGTCTTCACGCCCGAGGGGTCCACCACTGTTGGCAACGCCTCGCAGATCAGCGATGGCGGCGCCGCCGTCGTCGTCGCCAGCGAGCGCGCTGCCGCCGACCTCGGCGCCGAACCCCTTGCCGAGATCGTCGCCTACGGCCAGATTGCCGGCCCCGACGCGACCCTGCACGAGCGTCCCGCCCAGGCCATCGAGGCCGCCCTCGACCGGGCCGGCCTCGCGCCCTCGGACCTCGACGTGATCGAGATCAACGAGGCATTCGCCTCGGTCGCCCTCTGGTCCGCCCGGATGCTCGACCTCGACCCCGGCCACGTGAACCCGAACGGCGGCGCCGTGGCCCTGGGCCACCCGATCGGCGCCACCGGCGCCCGCCTGGTGGTAACGCTCGTGAACGAGCTGCGGCGGCGTGGTGGCGGGCTGGGGGCGGCCGCCCTCTGCGGCGGCGGAGGGCAGGGCGACGCGCTGATCGTGAGGGTCGGCTAGCGGTTCAGGCTTCCTGCTGCTCCGCGAGCGCCAGTAGCTCTCGCGCCAGCGAACGCCCCAGCCCCGGCCCCGCGTCGATCGGCCCTCCCACCCGTGAGCGCACGATGACCCCCTCGGGAGCGACCAGCCCGTGCAGCTTCAGGGTCGTGCCGAAGCTCTCGGCGTAGGCGGCCGCGGGGTAGCTGCACCCCGCCTCGAGGGCGGCCAGGAACGCCCGCTCCGCCGATACCAGCCGGCGCAGCGCTCCGTCGTCGATGGCGCTGAGCAGGCCCAGCGTCGCCTCGTCGTCACGGCGGCACTCGACCGCGAGCGCTCCCTGCGCGGGCGCGGGCAGCATCTCTTCGAACCCGAAGACGTGGCCCGCGCGACCCTCCAGACCCAGCCGCTCCAGCCCCGCGATGGCGAACAGCGCCGCGTCGTACTCGCCTGCGTCCACCTTCTCCAGCCGGGTCTCCACGTTGCCCCGGATGGGGCGCAACTCGAGGTCGGGGCGCAGGGCGAGCGTCTGCGCCGACCGTCGCGGGCTACTCGTCCCGATGACTGCGCCCTCCGGCAACTCAGCCAGCGTGCCGCCGTCGCGTGCCACGAGCGCGTCGCGCGGGTCGGCCCGCTCGGGCACGGCGGCGATGACGAGCCCGTCGGGACGCGCGGTGGGGAGGTCCTTGTAGCTGTGGACCGCCGCGTCCACCTCCCCCGCCAGCAGCGCCTCCTGGATCGTGGTGGTGAACCACCCCGCGCCCTCGCCCGAGGTCAGCGGGCTCGTGCGGTCGCGGTCCCCGGCCGTCGTGATCTCGACGACCTCGATGGCGACGTCCGGGGCGCTCCGGCGCAGGCGAGCTGCCACGAGCTCCGTCTGCTGGAGCGCGAGCCGGCTCGCGCGCGTCCCGATGCGGAGCGCGCTCACGGTCCGCTGCTGCTCGCGACCGGTCCGGGGCTCGCTTCGCGCAGCGCCTCGGCTGCGGCGCGGACCGTGCGGTCGATGTCCGCTTCCGTGTGCGCCGCCGAGACGAACCACGCCTCGAACTGCGACGGGGCCAGCATCACGCGCCGCGCCAGCATCGCCGCGTGGAAGCGGGCGAAGGTGTCGGTGTCGCACTCCGCTGCCTCGGCGTAGTCGCGCGGGGGCGTGGAGCGGAAGAAGAGCGACAGCAGCGACCCCCGCCGCACGACGCAGGCGTCGGCCTCGGCCCGGCGGATGCCGGTGCCGAGGCCGTTCTCGAGGTACTGCGCCAGCTCCTCGACGCGTGCGTAGGGACGCCCGTCGCAGAGGACGTCGAGGGTGGCGGCTCCCGCCGCCATCACGAGCGGGTTCCCGCTCAGCGTGCCTGCCTGGTAGACGGGCCCCTCCGGCGCCAGCAGCGACATCAGCTCCGCCCGCCCCCCCAGCGCTCCCACCGGCAGCCCGCCCCCGATCACCTTCCCCAGGCAGACCAGGTCGGCCTCCG
>VXPF01000007.1:0-11815 GCA_009839725.1 Dehalococcoidia bacterium
CCTCCGCCCCGAACCGCCCCAGCTCGACGCGTCGCTCGTGCCAATCGAGCAGACGCCCCACTCCCTCCGGCCCCAGCCCCAGGCTGGGGAGCCCCTCGGGGATCTCGCCCCGCCGCTCAAGCGCGCCTTGGGCCTCCTCCTGGTGCCGGATGTGCAGCGCCAGCGCCTCCACCCCGTCGTCCCGCTCGTCGACCACGACCAGCGTGTCCGGTTCGACGTAGTCGAAGGCAGTCGCGCGGTTCAGGAGCGGTTCGAAGTAGCCCGGGAAGCGGCTGCGCTCGCCGCCCGCCAGTAGCTCCAGCTCCTGCGCGATGGCCTCCGCCCCCTCGCCCTCGACCGTGATTGCGTCGCGCAGCTCTCGGGCGCCCGCCTGCGCCTCTATCGTGTGGCTGGCGAGCGGCGGCAGCGCGACTGACTCCACCCGCCCGATGCTGCGCTGCGTCTCCAGATCGATGCGGCGGATGCTCTCGACCTCGTCCCCGAAGAACTCGATCCGCAGCGGCTCCTCCGCCCCCGCGGGGAACACGTCGAGAATCCCACCCCGTCGCGCCGCGCTGCCCGGCTCCTCCGCCAGCGCCTCGAGTCGGTATCCCGCTCCCTCCAGCGTGCGCTGGAGCGCTTCCGGCGCGAGCGTCCCCCCGACCCGGACCTCGGTGCCCGCTGCCTCCACCTCCGGCCCCGCCCGGAACTCTGCCATCGCCGCCCACGACGCGACCACCAGCGCGCGCTCCCCTCCCCGCAACAGTCGCAGTGCCCGATCCCGCTCCGCGACCGCCGCGGGGTCGTCCTCCGCAAGCTCGTAGGGAAGCCGCTCGCCGGCGGGGAGTTGGGCTAAGGGAAGGTCGTCGGCGTAGAGCGCCAGCTCCTCGGCCAGCAGCGACGCCCGTCCGGGACCTGCTGCCAACACGAGCGTCGGGCCCGCGTGGCCCGCCGCCAGCCCCGCGATGGTCACCGGCTTCGCCTGCTCCGGCACCCCGAGCTCGACCGGCGCACGGCCGCGCGCCAGCCCGCCGAGGTCACGCTCGACCGCTTTCCGGACACCTGCCAGCTGGCTCGCCATGCTTCGCCCCAACGCCTTTTGGCCCGAGCGCAGAGCGCTCGGGCGTCGCAACAGGGTAGAGGGGACTAGTGGGTGGTGACTAGTGAGTGGTGCGTAGTGGCTCGCTTCGCTCGCGGTGGGCGGGGACCAGCCACTAACCACTAGCCACTATCAAGCGCCTCCGCCAGGTGCAGGACACGCGCCTCAATGCCCGCCTCGCGTACGGCCGCCTCGTACTGCATCTGGCAGCCGGGATTCGCGGTCACGATGATGTCGGGCAGGTGCTTCTCGAACTGCGCCGCCTTGCGCGCCCGCAGCTCCGCCGACATCCCCGGCTCGATGAGGCTGTAGATGCCCGCCGCCCCGCAGCACATGTCCGCCCCCTCCGTCTCGATGAGTTCGCACCCCTCGACCGCGCCCAGCAGCGCCCGTGGCTCGGCGCTGATGCCCTGAGCGTGCGCGAGGTGGCAGGCGTCCTGATAGGCGACCCGGCCCTGCAGCCTCCCCGGCGGCAGATCCCGCCCCGCGAGGTACTCGCTGAAGTCGACCACCCGCCCGGCCAGCGCCTCCGCCCGCTCGGCATACTCGGGGTCCTCCGCCAGCAGCTCGCCGTACTCCTTCATGGCCGCTCCGCACCCTGCCGAGTTCACCACGATCGTCTCCGCCCCCGATGCCTCGAAGGAGGCGATATTCGCGCGCGCTAACCGGCGCGCTTGCTCAAGATCGCCGTCGTGCGCGCTGAGCGCCCCGCAGCACCCCTGACCTCGGGGTGCGAACACGCTCGCGCCGCTGCGTTGCAGTACTCGCACGCTCGCACGGTGCACGTCCCCGAACAGCTCTCCCATCACGCAGCCCGTGAAGAGTGCGACATTGCCGGCCCCAGCCTCGTCCTGCGGCCGGAACGGCCGCCCCGGGCGCCCGAGCTGCGCCTCGAGTCGCCCCAGCGGCCCCATGAGCCTCAGCACTCCGGATGCCTGCACAAGCCTCCGCAGCGGGGAGCGCGCGAACCAGCGCACGGGCGCCATCGCTGCCGCGAGCACCCACGGCCTCGCGATCACGTTCCGCAGGCCGAAGCGTCGCAACCGCCGCTGCCAACCCTTCGCCGGCGGCGCGGCGTCGACCTGCGCCCGTGCCCGCTCCATGATGCGTCCATAGGGCACGCCGCTCGGACACACCGCCTCGCAGGCCCGGCACTGGAGGCACAGCTCCCAGTGGCCCTGGACGGCTTCGGTCAGGGGAATGCGCTCCTCCGCCACCGCTCGCGCGAGATGGATGCGCCCCCGCGGCGACTCCACTTCCAGTCCCGTGATCGCGTACGTCGGGCATGCGTTCACGCACAACCCGCAGTGGACGCACTTCGCCAGGTCCGCCGTGTCCGGTGCGTCGTCCGCCAGTGGCCAGCCGGTCATCTCAGAGACCGCCAACGAATCGGCTGGCGTTCAGCCGGCCGTCCGGGTCGAAGGCCGCCTTCACGGCCGCCATCCGTGCGAGGTTGGGCGAGTGGCCCCACGGGTCGAGCGCTCCCCGCAGCTCCGCCGGCAGACGCTCGGCGACGAGCCCTCCCCCCGCCTCCGCCAGCGCCGTCCGCATCCTCCCCGCTGCCCCCGCGACCTCCTCCGCTTCGGGAAGCGCGCCGGCCTCCCAGGTGGCGCGAACCTCCCGCGCGAGGGGGCGCACGAGCACCCCGGACGGCGCCAGCGCCTCGACCGCAGCCACCGCCGACGCGATCGCGCTCGTCGCACAGGCGGCCCGCAGGGTAAGCGCGTCGCCGTCCCCGAAGCCGAGGTCCCGCGCCGCGAGATACTCCTCGTCGCCACACGGCGTGAGGTCCGTTCCCGCAACCTCTGTCGCCTTCGGCACGGCCCCCTCGGCCAGCCGCACGATCCCTCCCCAGCCACCGTCTTGCCGGGTCAGTTCCAGCAACTCGGGTCGGAGGTCGGCCCGCAGGAACGTCTCCGCCAGCGCCTGCCCTACCGCCAGCGATGCCGCCTCGAACCGCAGGTCGATCGTCCCGACCCGCGGCAGCACGCGCACCGCCACCGACGTCACGATCCCGATGGTGCCGAGCGACCCGCACCAGAGCCGCATCAGGTCGTACCCGGTCACGTTCTTGACGACCCGTCCGCCCGCCTTCACCAGCTCGCCATCGGCGCGAAGCACGGTCATCCCCAGCACGAAGTCGCGCGGGAGGCCGTGTCGCGTGCGCAGCGGTCCTCCCGTGCCCACCGCCAGCACCCCCCCGATAGTCGCCTGCTCCACGTGGGGCGGATCGAGCGGGAGCCGCTGCCCCGCCGCCGACAGCTGCGCGTCCAGTTCTCCCAGCATGACACCCGCCGGGACGACCGCCGTCAGGTCGGCCGGCTCGTGCTCGATCTCCCCCGCCAGCGCCGGTCGCACGTCGACCAGTGCGAAGGGTTCGCGTGGCGCGTTCCCCAGCGCGAGCTGCGTGCCGCCCCCCACGGGAACGAGCGTCCGTCCGTCCCGTTCCGCCACGAGGTCGCGCAGTTCGTCGAGTGTCGCGGGCGCCACGAAGGAATCCGGGGCGCGTCCCGCCACGAGGGGCGGCGCCTGCGCCGCCGCCTCAGACATAGGCGTCCGGCCCGGCCGCCGCCAGCGCCCCCTTCTGGTGCGCCATCTCGCCGCAGCCCGTGCCTTCCGGGAGCACCTTGCAGGGGTTGAAGGCGCCCGCGTTCCCGAACACGCCCCGCACGCGCCGCATGTTCTCCAGGTCGGCCTCGCTGTAGAGCCAGGGCATGAAGCGGTGCTTCTCGTAGCCCACGCCGTGCTCGCCCGTGAGCGCGCCCCCCGCATCGACGCACACCCGCATGATCTCGCCGCCCGCCTCCAGCACGCGCGCCGTCGCCCCCTCCTCCCGCTCGTCGAACAGCAGGCAGGGGTGGAGGTTGCCGTCGCCCGCGTGGAACACGTTCGCTACCGGGAATCCGTACCCCTCGGCGATGCGTGCCACGTCTCCCATCGTCTCGACCAGCCGCGAGCGCGGCACCACGCCGTCGAGCAGGTAGTAGTTGGGCGCGATCCGGCCCAGCGCCCCGATCGCGCCCTTGCGCCCCTTCCACAGCAGCTCCCGCTCGGCCGGTTCCGTGGCGGTGCGGATTTCGGTCGCGCCGTGCTCGTTGCATGCCGCCCGCGCCTGCGTGACCTGCCCCCGCACGACCTCCTCGATCCCGTCCAGCTCGACCAGCAACACCGCCCCGGCGTCGGGCGGATACCCGCAGCGCAGCCCCGCCTCCGCCGCCTGCAGCGTCACCCGGTCCATCATCTCGAGCGCCGCCGGCACGAGCCCCGCGCCGATCACCGCCGAGACCGTTTCGCTCGCGCTTTCCACGTCATCGAAGATGGCGAGCAGCGTCACCACCGTCTCGGGCACGGGCAACAGCCGCACGACCACCTTCGTCGCGATGCCGAGCGTCCCCTCCGAGCCGATGAACAGCCCGCGCAAGTCGTACCCAAGTGGCTCGGGACCGCGGCTCCCCAGCCACTCCACCTCCCCGCTCGCCGTCACGACCTCCATCCCGATCACATGGTTCGTCGTCACCCCCAGGGCGAGGCAGTGGGGCCCGCCCGCGTTCTCCGCCACGTTGCCCCCGATCGTGCAGGCCTTCTGGCTGCTCGGGTCGGGTGCGTAGAAGAGGCCGTGCTCCGCCGCCGCCTCCGAGAGCTGGATGTTGGGAACCCCCGGCTCCACCGTCGCCGTCCGCTCGACCGGGTCCACGTCGAGGATGCGGCGCATGCGGGCGGTCGCCAGCACGACGCCCTGCTTCGCCGGCACCGCCCCGCCGCTCAGCCCCGTCCCCGCGCCCCGCGGCGTGACCGGCACGTTGAGCGCGTTGCAGGCCCGCACGATGCCCTGCACCTCGGCGGTAGTGGCGGGGAAAACGACCGCCTCCGGCAGCGAACGGTCGATCGTCCCGTCGAGCTCGTAGACGAGCAGGTCCTCGGGCTTGTGCAGCACGTGCTCCCCGCCCACGACTTCTCGCATTGCCTTCAGCAGCTCGGGCGGGGTCACGTCGCCGCTCCCTCCCGGCATTCCTGGCACACGCCGAAGATGGCGAAGTGCTGGAGGTCGGCCTGGAAGCCGAAGTCCCGGCCGACTCGCTCTGCCAGACCCTCAAGGTAGGTGTGGTCGAGCACCTGCGTCTTGCGGCAGCTCGAGCAGATCAGGTGGTGGTGCGCCTCCCCGGCGGACCACTCGAAGAGCAGGTCGTCGCCGCCCATGTCCGTCGCCGTCGCCAGGTGCAGCCGCTTCAGCATCTCCACCGTGCGATAGACCGTGCTCAGGTCGACAACGGGGTAGACGGACCGCACTTCCTCCGCGATCTCGGCCGCGCTCAGGTGGCGTCCCGCGTGACGCAGGGCCGACGCGACGAGCAGCCGCTGGGGGGTGACCCGGAAGCCCGCCTCCCGCAGGGTCGTCGCGGTTTCCTGTTCGCACGCCATCGGACAGGCCTAGTCTACAGCCGAGTCCCGGCGCCTCCGGGCTGGGGGAAGCGTCGCCTTCGCGCCCCTACCAGATGCCGAGCGCCATCTTGACGTCTTCGCTCGCCATCGTGCGCGGGTCCCAGGGCGGGTTCCAAACGATCTCGACGTCCACGTCCTCCACGCCCGGAAGGTCCTTCACCTTCGCGTAGACAGCCCCGCGAATGATGGGGCCGAGCGGGCAGCCCGGGCTCGTGAGCGTCATCTTCACGTTCACCGTGCCGTCGTCCCAGAGGATCTCGTACACGAGCCCCAGGTCGACGATGCTCATGTCGATCTCGGGGTCCTTCACCTCGCGGATGCGCTCGCGCAGCTCCTCGTCGGTCGGTCGAGTCTTCGTCTCGGTGTCTGCCATCTCAGTCTCCTTGCGAGGTCCTCGCGTGCTCGGTCTCGTCAATGTTCAGGGCTTCGCGCAGCACTTTCCAGCAGAGGAGGGCGCACTTCACCCGTACGGGGAACTGTGCCACACCCTGCAGGGCTTCGAGATCGCCCAGCGCCGGGTCCGGTTCGGCCGCGTCCACGAGTTGCGCCTCGAAGAGCCGCATCACCCGCCGCGCTTCGTCGATCGTCCCGCCGCAAACCCGCTCCGTCATCATCGAGGCGCTCGACTGGCTGATCGAGCAGCCCTGGCCGCGGAACGCCATCTCGCAGATCACGTCTCCCTCCACGGCCAGGTGCAACTCGATCTCGTCGCCGCAGACGGGGTTGGCGCCCTCGGCCTGGTGCGTGGGCGCCTCCAGCGTCCCCGCGTTCCGGGGCCGCCGGTAGTGGTCGAGGATGACCTCGCGGTAGAGCTCGTCAAACTGCGGTTCGGCTCTCGACACGTCCAAACACTCGCTTCGCCTCGTCGAGCGCCGCCACGAGCGCATCGACTTCGCGTTCTTCGTTGTAGATGTAGAAGCTCGCGCGGTTCGTCGCGGGCACCTCCAGGTGTCGCATGAGCAACTGCGCGCAGTGGTGGCCCGCCCGGATCGCGACCCCGTAGGCGTCCACGATCGTGCTGATGTCGTGCGGATGCACGCCGTCCACTTCGAAGCTGACCGCCCCGCCCCGCACCTCCACGTCGTGCGGCCCGTGGACCGTGATGCCGCCGGACGCCTCCAGCGCCTCGATCGCGTAAGCGGTGATCCGCTTCTCGTGCTCGCGCACCTCGGTCATGCCAAGGTCGGCCAGGTAGTCGAGCGCCGACCCGAAGGCGATGACGTCGGCGATGTTGGGGGTGCCCGCCTCGAACTTGTGCGGCCCGTCGGCCCACGTCGAGCCCTCCGGCTTCACAATCGAGATCATCTCGCCGCCGCCGAGGAACGGCTCCATCTCCGCCAGCAGCCCCGGCCGCGCCCAGAGCACGCCCACGCCCGTCGGCCCCAGCATCTTGTGCGCCGAGAAGGCGAACACGTCGCACCCCAGCGCCTCGACGTCGACCGGCAGGTGTGGAGCGCTCTGCGCCCCATCGACGAGCAGCAGCGCGCCAGCCTTCCGCGCCATCCCCGCGATCTCCGCGATCGGGTTGATGGTCCCGAGCACGTTCGACATGTGCGTCACGCTCACGACCTTCGTGCGCTCGCCGATGAGCGACCGCAGCGCGTCGAGGTCGAGCCGCCCATCGGCGTCGATGCCCGCGTATCGCAGCACGGCGCCCGTGCGCTGCGCCACGAGCTGCCACGGCACGATGTTCGAGTGGTGCTCCATCAGCGTGAGCACGATCTCGTCGCCCTCGCGCAGGTTGGCGTCACCCCAGGCCCGCGCCACCAGGTTGATCGACTCGGTGGTGTTGCGCGTGAAGACGATGTCCTCGGCGCTCGCCGCGCCGATGTGCTGCGCGGCTTTCTCGCGGACACCCTCGTACGCCTCCGTCGCCTCGACGGCGAGCGTGTGGATGCCCCGGTGAATGTTCGCGTTCTGGGTCTCGTAGTAATGCTTGAGCGCGTCGATGACCGCCCGCGGCTTCTGCGTCGTCGCGGCGTTGTCGAGGTAGACCAGCGGCCGGCCGTTCACCTCGCGGCTCAGTATGGGAAAGTCCTCCCGTATTCGCGCCGTGTCGATGCTCATGCGCCCGCCCCCACCGCCTGCAGCTTCGTCTCGACGAGCGCGCTGAGTTCGTTGCGGATGCCCTCGGCCAGGCCGCTCCGGTCGAGCGGTTCGCCCAGGAAGCCCCGCACCAGCAGCCCCACCGCCCCTTCGCGCGTCAGCCCCCGCGACTGGATGTAGAACAGCTCCTCCTCGTCCACCGGGCCCGCCGTCGCCCCGTGGCTGACGCGGGTCACGTCGTTCGTGAGGATTTCCAGTACGGGGTCGCTGTCCGCCTTGGCCGTCCGGCTCAGGAGCAGGTTGCGGTTCTCCTGGTTCGCGTCCGCACGGCGCGCCCCCAGGCCCACCTTCGTGAGGCCGTAATAGACCGCCCGCGAGCGGTCGCCCAGCGCCGACTTGATCAGCAGGTCGCTTCGCGTGTCCTCGGCCACGTGATCCTGGACCGTGTAGAAGTCGGTGTGCTCGTCGCCCCCGCCAACGGAAAGGCCGTAGATCTCGCTGCTCGAGCCCCGGCCTTCGAGTGACGATGTGATGTGGCTCTTCACGAGCCGCCCACCCGTCACGAGGCTGAGGCTGCGCACGTCGGAGTTGGGCTCGGTGACCGCGCGCTGCTCGGCGAACACGCGCGTGCGCGCCCCCCAGCGGTGCAGCGACGTGTAGCTCACGACCGCACCCGGTCCCGCCAGCAGCTCGACCGCCGGCAGGACGGCCATCGGCTCATCGCTCGAGCGGTACTCCTCGATCAGCGTCAGGCGGCTGTTCGGACCGGCCACGACCAGCGTGTGCGGCGTCGCAAGCCCGCCCGCCGCCGTGAACTCCCGCGTGAGCCGAACCGGCTCCGCGATCTCGGCGTTGGCCTTCGCCTCGACCAGCACGCCCCCCTGCAGGAAGGCGTAGTGCAACGCCGTCAGCCGGCTGTCCTCCACCGCCACGGCCCCGCCGAGTCGGGCGAGCGCTCCCTCGGGCGCTTCCTCGAAGCCCGCGACCTCCAGTCCCTCGATATCCTGCGCGCCGCCCCAGTCCGCGGACGCTGCGTCCGGCGGTGCGAAGCCGTCGAGGTTCAGCGCCGCCGGGTCGACGTACTTCCAGGGACGGTCCAGCGCCGGCGATGGCAGCGCCCTGTCGAGCGCTGCGGCGCCGCTCGTGCGCAGGCCCGCGACGGACGCGCCGTCGCCCAGCGCCTCGCCGAGGGCGCGGCTCGCCTCGGGCGTCAGCATCGAGGCGGCGGTGCTCGGGGCGGATGTCATTCGTTTCGCACTCCTGTCGGCGCGCCGTGCGCGGGCGGTCGCCGTGTCCGGCTCCGCCCCGCGCGGCCCTGTTGCCGTTCGGCCCTAGCCGATGGCGCCTTCCATCTGCAGCTCGATCAGCCGGTTGAGCTCGACGGCGTACTCCATCGGCAGCTCCTTCACGATCGGCTCGACGAAGCCGTTGACGATCATCTTCGCGGCGGCGTCCTCGCTCAGCCCGCGGCTCTGCAGGTAGAAGAGCTGCTCCTCGCTCAGCTTCGAGACGTACGCCTCGTGCTCGATCGACACGTCCGGCGCGTCTACCTCCATCGTCGGGTAAGTGTCCGACCGTGACTCCTCGTCGAGCAGCAGGGCGTCGCAGCGCACGCTCGAGCGCACGTTGTCGCAGCCCTCGTAGACCTTCAGCAGGCCGCGATAGCTCGTGCGCCCGCCGTCCTTGCTCAGCGACTTCGACACGATCGTCGAGGTCGTGTCCGGGGCCATGTGGACCACCTTGCCGCCGGCGTCCTGGTGCTGTCCCTCGCCCGCGAACGCCAGCGAGAGGATCTCGCCGTGCGCTCCCGGCTCCATCAGGAACACGCTCGGGAATTTCATCGTGAGCTTCGAGCCGAGGTTGCCGTCGACCCACTCCATGACCGCATCCTCGTAGGCCGCGGCCCGCTTCGTGACGAGGTTGAAGACGTTGTTCGACCAGTTCTGGATCGTCGTGTAGCGGACGCGCGCGCCCTTCTTCACGATGATCTCGACGACCGCGCTGTGCAGCGAGTCGCTGCTGTAGACCGGCGCTGTGCAGCCCTCGACATAATGAACCTGGCTGCCCTCGTCCGCGATGATCAGCGTCCGCTCGAACTGGCCCATGTTCTCCGTGTTGATGCGGAAGTACGCCTGTAGCGGGATGTCCACCTTCACGCCCTTGGGCACGTAGATGAACGAGCCGCCCGACCAGACGGCGCTGTTCAGGGCCGCGTACTTGTTGTCCCCCGGCGGAATCACCGTGCCGAAGTGCTCCTTCACGATGTCCTCGTACTCGGCCAGCCCCTGGTCCATGCCCAGGAACACCACGCCGAGCTTCTCCAGGTCCTCGCGGATGTTGTGGTAGACGACCTCGGAGTCGTACTGCGCACCCACGCCCGCCAGGTACTTCTTCTCCGCCTCGGGAATCCCGAGCTTGTCGAACGTATCCCGGATGTAATCCGGCACGTCGTCCCACGAGCGCTCATCCCGGTCCGTCGCCCGTACGAAGTAGTGGATGTTGTCGAAGTCGATCGTCTCGAGGAGGTCCGTGCCCCAGGGCGGGTTCTCCATCTCGTTGAAGCGCTCGAGCGCGTTCAGGCGGAACTCGCGCATCCACTGCGGCTCGTCCTTCATCTCCGAGATGGTCTGGACGATCTCGGGCGTGAGCCCCTTGTTCGCCTTGAAGAGGGCCTCTTCTTCGTCGTAGAAGCCCCACTTGTAGCCGTCCTCGCGGACCAGTTGTTCCGGTGTTGAGGTCATGGCTCGTCTCCCTAGGCCGTCGAGGCGGCCGCTTCAATGGCGTCGTACCCGCTCGCCTCGAGCTCTTCGGCGAGCTCGGGACCGCCGGAGCGCACGATGCGCCCGTCAATCAGCACGTGTACGAACTGTGGCTTGATGTAGTTGAGCAGCCGCTGATAGTGCGTGATCAGCAGCAGGCCCATGTTCTCGTTCATCAGCGCATTCACGCCGTCCGCGACCGTCCGCAGGGCGTCGATGTCGAGCCCCGAGTCCGTCTCGTCCAGCACGGCCATGCGCGGCTGCAGCATCGCCAGCTGCAGCATCTCCGCCCGCTTCTTCTCCCCGCCGCTGAAACCGTCGTTCAGGTAGCGACGGGCGAAGTCGCGGTCCACCTTCAGCAGCTCCATCTTCTGGAACAGCTCCTGGCGGAACTCCCGCACGGGAACCTCCTCGCCGCGGACGGCGTTCACCGCCTGCCGCAGGAAGTTCACGACCGTCACGCCGGGGACGGCCACGGGGTACTGGAAGGCGAGGAACAGCCCCTGCCGCGCGCGCTCGTCCGGGGCCATCCCGTCGAGCGCCTCGCCGAGGAAGCGAACCTCGCCGCCGGTCACCTCGTAGCGGGGGTTGCCCATGAGCGTGTTCGCGAGCGTGCTCTTGCCGGAGCCGTTCGGCCCCATGATGGCGTGCACCTCGCCCGGGCGAACCGTCAGGTTGAGCCCGGTGAGGATCTCGTTGCCCGCCACGTTGGCGCGCAGCGCGTCGATTTCGAGAAGCGGTGCTTCGGTCATGCGTTCCCTTCGGCGGCGTCGCCCACGGCGGCGCCTTCGTTATCAGTGTTCAATTGCACGCGGTACTCGCAGCAGAGCGAGCCTTCCACGATCGTCTCGATCTGCTCCACGTCCTTCCCGATCAGCAGGCTGATCGCCTGCCGGTCGGCCTCGCAGGGCAGCCGTGAGAGCTCCGCCGCCTGTGGGTACGGGCAGCAGGAGTTCACCAGGTGGTAGCCGTCCGCCTCCGCCCGCCACGTCTCGAGGATGCCCTCCCGACGAAGGCTCTCGGTCACGTGCTCGACGAGGTCCTCCACATCTTCGGAGCCTGCCACCTCGTCCCGGTGGCGCTCGGCCAGCGAGGCCGCGACGCCCGTTGCTACCGCCTCGTCGATGTGCTCCTTACCCAGCCACCCCAGCACGCGCGCGAACAGGTCCGCGTACGCGGGCGGCGCTTCACCGGCGCCCTTGGAGGTGGGGTACCAGCTCAGGTAGGGGCGGCCCGTCGCCTGCTTCACCGGACGCGACTCGATGAGCCCGTCGGCGCGCAGGTGGTCGAGGTGGCGTCGGATCGCCGCGGCCTTCACGCCTAGCGATTCCGCCACTTCCTCCACGCGCGCGCCGTGGTGTTCGAGGATGTGCTCGAACACGCGCTCGCGGGTTCCGTGCAGGTGCGGTTCCATGCCTCGATCGTAGGTTGCCGCAGGCTCCCGGGCAAGGGTTTTTCGATCATTTTGTAGCGAAAGTTCCCGCCCCGCCGA
>VXPF01000007.1:11915-24799 GCA_009839725.1 Dehalococcoidia bacterium
GCTCCCGGGCAAGGGTTTTTCGATCATTTTGTAGCGAAAGTTCCCGCCCCGCCGAGCCCCGCCAGCGCCTCCTCCCAGCGCGGCCCCACCACCTCCCACCCGAACCGCCCCGCCGACGCCCGCACGGCGTCCCGATCCGCACCGTCCGGCCTAGCGAGGATCGCTTCCCGCGTCAGCGCCAGTAGTTCCATCTCCCTCTCGTACAGGCACCGCTCCTGCAGCGCCTCCGGCACGAGCGCCGGGTAGTTGTAGCGGCGCGGCGCGACTGGCAGGCACCCGCACCACATCGCCTCCACCGTCGAGATGCCGAAGAACTCGTGCCGCGTGCTGCTGATGCTGATGTCCGCCTCCCACAGCAGCCGCGCGTAACCCTGTCTGCCCTCGACCGGCCCGAACTGCACCAGCCGCTCCCCGAGGCGGTCCGGCAGCTCCAGCATCGCAGCGCTCGGGTTGTCGCCCCGCTCCCCCGCAACCGCCACGCGAAAGTCGTGCCCCTCCCCCGCCAGCGTCGACACCGTTCGCACGAACGCTTCCGGCGCCTTGTCGAACTCCCAGCGGTGGTTCCACAGGATCAGCGGACTCCCGCCCGTCGCCGCCTCCGCCCCGTCCCCCAGCGACGCCAGGTCGACCCCCACCGGCAGCACCGTGCTCTTCCCCCGGATCGCCTCGATGCCGTCCGTCGTGAGCCAGTTGTTCGGCTGCCGCTCGAGCTGCTCCAGCGCCCCGAGAAAGTCCTGCCGGTGGTACTCGGAGTTGAACGCCACGCGATCCGCCGCCAGCGCCGACAGGTAGTTGATCTGCCCGAACCACGAGTTCAGTTTCGTCCCCCGCAGCCGCGGGTACGTGAGCTGGTTCTCGTGCATGAACAGCAGCACCGGCGTCCGCTCGAACCGCGGCCGCGTCAGCGCCAGGAACGCGGGCAAGTCCAGCATGTCCGACACCAGCAGGAAGTCGAACTCCCCGGCCACCTCCGCCGCCTTCCCCGCCAGGAGCTGCGCCCCGAGCCGCATCCGCCGCCGCCACTCCCGCCCCGGCAGCGTCAGCAGCTCAAGCTCGTGGCCCCCGTGCGCCGCCAACCCCTCCGCGAACGCACGGTGGCTCCCCCCGAAGAACGGCTCCACGAACAATCCGCGCGCCATAGGGAAAGGCTAACCCAGCCGCCTCACACGGACGTGCTCCAGGACAAACGTGAGGCTTATGCAGAAGTCAGGGAGTGGGGTCGTCCCGCTTGTAGACGATCTGCTCCAGGGTGGCATACCGCATTTCCGACGTGGCGAGCCGCCCCTCAATGTTGGACCACCGGCTCTCCACCACCGCAAGGTGATCGTCGATGCGGCGCAGCGAGGGCAGGACTTCCTCGTGAACCGTCGCCTGTAAACCTGCAACCGTCCCCTTGAGATCAGAGAGATCGGCATGGATTTCGCCAACCACGACCGCCAGGTTCCCGACCGCACGATTCAGGGTCTGGAACTGATCATCTGTCATAGCGTCACTGTGCCACTGTTGTACCAGAAAGTCAATCCCGAGTCCGCTGCTGGCCGGGCTCTACAGGTCCCCGCGCTCCGCCAGCTTCTCGACGATCTCCAGCAGCTCCCGGTCGCTCTCGTTCACTTCCTTGTACTGCGAGACGCAGTAGCCCCCGTACTTCTCCACCAGGTACCAGTCGTCGTCGATGATCACGTCCGGCCTCGGGTCCACCTTCGGGTGCTTGTCGAAACAGCCGTCGACCCACTCCGAGAGGCCGTGCCGCTCCACCGTGCGCTCGCTGTAGTGCTGCCCGCCCGCCGACCACACGTAGATGCTGTGGCCCGCCTCCTTCAACCGCTCCATCGCTTCGTGCGTCCCCGGGCGCAGCGAGCTCTCGTCCTTCGTCGTGTAGACGAGCGTGTGGTCCACGTCGAAGTAGACGTTCAGGGAGCGGGCCGCTTCGGTCATGGGGTGGGGGCTACGCCTCGGCGATCGTGAGGCCCCACACCGGCCGGTAGCGCCACGTGCGGATGCCCTTGTAGCTGATGCCGTGCTTCCGGCAGAGCCGCTTCGCCTCCTGCACCTGCCCCGAGGGCACGTACAGCAGCAGTTCGCCCATCTTCGAGAACGGCAGCCACTTCTTCTCGGCCTGCTCGTCCGTCACCGTGTCCACCGTCTCGACCTGCGCCACGAATTGCAGCCACTGCCCCGGCCGCCGCACCACCACGATGTCCGGGTAGAGCGGCTCCCCTTCCCACTCCCCGACCGAGATGGACGGCTCGGGGTTGTTCAGGAGTGTCTCCAGCTCGGGGTGCTCCTCGCTCGGGTAGGGGAAGCGCGTCTCCGCGATCTCCGCGACCGTGCCCGTGTGACGCTGATCCCGAAGCTCCTTGACCGGCACCGGCGGCTCCCCTTCCTACTCCAGGACGACGAGGGTCTCGCCCTCGGCTACCTGCGCGCCCTCGCCCACCAGAACTTCCTTGACCGTCCCGGCCTTGGGCGCGTTGATCTCGTTCTCCATCTTCATCGCTTCGAGGACGAGCAAGAGCTGGCCCGCTTCCACGGCGTCGCCCGCCTGCACCTCGATCCGCAGCACCTTACCCGATAGCTGGGCAGCCACGCCTCCCGGCACGTTCGAGACGGCCGGCGCGCCGCCGGCGGCCGCGCTCGATGCCCTCGGCGCGGGCCGTGCGGGACCGCCGCCCAGCCGCCCCTCGTACTTGAGCGTGAAGGGCCGGTGGTCGACCTCGATGGCCATGCCCGACTCGCGCTCCTCCTCGGGGGGAAGCGCCACGCGGTAGCTCACCGCGCCCGCCGTGACCGTGTCGTAGGCATCGCCACGCGCGATCGCGATGGGGAACTCCTCGCCGTCGACGACAACGGTGTCGCCGCGTACTTCGACCTCGTAGGTGCGTCCGCCGATCGTGACCGTCGCCATCGCTACCGCATCTGCCTCATGCGCCCGAACTGGCGCCACGCCGCGCCCGGAGCCGCGCCGTTCGCGGATGGCGCCGCCGGCGCCGCGCGCGAGGCCGCGGGGCGGTCCTTGACCGCGATCGCGCCGACGACGGCCGCCACGAGCTCGCGCTCGGGACCGCCGCCCTCGCGCCGCCACTCGAGGAACTTCTTCGCCGGCTGCGGGAACATCACGTACGAGAGCACGTCCTCGGGGCTCTCGGCGAGGTCGCCGATCTCCTCCTTCGCGCTCGCCAGCTCCGGTTCGAGGTCGTCCGCCGGGCGGTGGTCGATCTGGGGCACGTCGCCCAGGACAAGGTCCAGCACTTCCTTCGTGATAGGCTCCGCCGTCGCGCCGTAGAGGCCCTGCGCGAGGTTGCGCGTCTCCTTCGTCACGACGCCGTAGCGCTTGCCCGTGAGCACGTTCAGGACGGCCTGCGAGCCCACGATCTGCGAGCTCGGCGTCACCAGCGGCGGGTAGCCGAGGTCCGCACGCACGCGCGCGTTCTCCTCCAGCACCTCGCCCAGCTTCGCTTCCTGGCCCTGGTCCCGCAGCTGCCCCACGAGGTTCGAGATCATGCCGCCCGGAACCTGGTGCCGAAGCACGCCCGCGTCGACGCCGAGCAGGTTGCTCTCGTGCTTCCAGTACTTCTTGCGGACGCCCCCGAAGTATTCCGCCGTCTCGACGAGGTCGTCGAGGGCGATGCCCGTGCCGTTGTCCTCGTCCTCGCCCAGGGCCGCCACGAGCGTCTCCGTCGCCGGCTGCGAGGTGCCCCCCGCGAGCGGGCTGATGGCCGTGTCGATCATGTCCGCGCCGGCGCGGATGGCCAGCAGGTACGCCATCTCCGAGTAGCCTGAGGTGTCGTGGCAGTGGAGCTGCAGCGGGACGTCCGGGTGGTCGCCCTTGATGCGCGTCACGAGACGCTCGGCCATCACGGGGCTCAGCAGCCCCGCCATGTCCTTGATGCAGAGCGAATCGGCGCCCATCTCGACCAGCCGGTCGGCGAGCGTCCCGAAGCTCTCGACCGTATGCACGGGGCTCGTCGTGTAGCAGAGCGTGCCCTGCACGTGCCCGCCCGCGCGCTTCACGCCCTCGAAGGCCGTCTCCAGGTTCCGGGTGTCGTTGAGCGCATCGAAGATGCGGAAGATGTCCATGCCGTTCTCGACGGCGCGCTCGCAGAACTCGAGCACGACGTCGTCGGCGTAGTGCCGGTAGCCGACGGCGTTCTGGCCGCGCAGGAGCATCTGCGTGGGGGTGTTCTTCAGCCGCGCCTTCACTTCGCGAAGGCGCTCCCACGGGTCTTCCAGCAGGAAGCGCATGGCCGTGTCGAAGGTGGCGCCGCCCCAGCACTCGATGCTGCCGTAGCCGATGGCGTCCATCCGCTCGAGGGCGGGAAGCATGTCCTCGGTGCGCATCCGCGTGGCCAGCAGCGACTGATGCCCGTCGCGGATGGCGGTCTCGGTGATGCGTACCTGGCCCATGGCTCTGGCGAAGTCCCCTGCCGCCTCAAACGGGCGGCTTGCGGCTCTCCGTGAACACTATCACAAGCCCCGTTTACGGCCAGCGCGGACGGCAGGAAACGAACCGGGGAGACCTAGTGCGGCAGGACAGGCAGGTCCCAGTAGTTCGTGTCCCCCCAGCACACGACCTCGCTCTCCAGCGTGACTGCGCAGGTGCGGAACGAGCTGGCGCTGACCCTCGTGTAGCGCCCTGTGGGCGGCTCATGTTGTCCGAAGTCGTACAGCTCGCTCTTCGCGGCGCTCCAGCACACCGCCTCGCCCTCTACGGTGAGCGCGCAGGCGTGGCGGTCGCCCACCGCGATCGACGTGTAGTGGCCCGGTGGCGCTTCTGGGTCACCGACGTAGGGTCCCCAGCATCGCGCTTCTCCCTCGACTGTGAGCGCGCAGGCGTAGCCGTAACCCACGCCTATCGCGGTGAAGGAACCCTTGGGAACATCCCCTGACCCTGCCCAGAAACCCCAGCACACCCCCTCACCCGCCCCTTCGATGGCGCACCCGAGTCCAACGCCCAGGCTGATGGCCGCATAGCGCCCGTCGGGTGGGCTCCCGGGGTCGTCGTACCATCCCCAGCACACCGCCTGGCCGTCTTCCGTCAGGCCGCAGGTGTGGAAAGCTCCCGCGGCGATCGCCCTGTAGGGGCCCGGCGGCACATCCAGCTGGCCCATGTCGTTCGCTCCCCAGCACACCGCCTCTCGGTCGTCCGTCAGACCGCAGGTGTGGAAGGTTCCTGCGCTGACCGCTGTGTAGCGGCCAGGCGGCACATCCGCCTGGCCGAAGTTGTTCCATCCCCAACACGCCGCTTCACCGTCCTCTGTCATGGCGCATGTGTGATGGGATCCGTCGGTGACTTCGACGTAGCGCTCAGGCGGTGGCTCCGGAGGCGTGACCTTGTTGGCGATGACGTCCCAGCAAACCGCCTCGCCGTCTTCCGTGAGCGCGCAGGCGCGGTGGTAACCCACGGCAATGGTGACGTAGCTACCGGGCGGCTCGGGCGGAACCATTCGCCACAGGGTGCCTCGGCCTAGCTGCTCGCTCGGATGCGTCCCGCAGACCGCCTGCCCCTGGGTCGTGAGGGCGCAGATGTGCGACGAGCTCGCGGCGATGGCGGTGTAGCGGGCCTCCTCCACGCTGTTCGACGAAACGCCGGAAACCAGAATCTCCCCCAGTGGCGTCGCCCCACCAAGGGCCAGCGCTGCATAGCACTCCCCCCTGCCTTCGTGTATCGCGCAGAAACCACGGCCACCAGCGCTGGCAAGGTCCGCGTACGGCCCCGCGAGGCGCGTCACGCCATCGCTCGCGTAGCCCCAGCACACGGCCTCACCGTCTGCGGTGAGTGCGCAGCTGTTCGCGGCGGTGAGCCCGTCCAGGCCAATCTGGGAACTCACGCTGATGGCGACGTAGCGCCCGGGCGGTGCGTCGGTCTGTCCTGAGTCGTTCCAGGCCCACTGCTCACCCCAGCAGACTGCCTCACCACGTTCAGTCAGCGCGCAGGCGTGGATGCCGCTGGTGCTGACGGCCTTGTAGCGTCCTGACGGTGGCTTCTCCCCAGTGTCACGGCCCCAGCAGACCACTTCGCCGTCGATCGAGATCGCGCAGGTATTCCGGTCACCTGCACCGATGGCCTTGTAGTGGCCCGTGGGGGCGATCGCTTGGCCGTCGCCGTTGTCTCCCCAGCAGATGGCCTCGCCGTCCCGGGTCAGCGCGCAGACGTGGTCCCGGCCCACGCTGATTGCGGAGTAGGATCCCGTCGCAGGTTGGACAAGCGGCGCCAGTGTTGGAGTGAGCGTCGGTGTCGCTGTGGCAACCGGTGACGGGGTCGGGCTTGCGGTGGGTGAGGCTGCGGACGGGGAGGGGATGGGAGTGGACGTTGGGGTGGGTTCAGGCGCTTGTGTCGGCGCGGGTGAGGGGCTCGGTTCGGGGGTCTCCGTCGCGATCCGATCGGGCGTCGCCGGTGGTTTCGGCGCCGTGTCGCCGCTTCCGCAGCCCGCTACTAACGCGACCGCCAGCACCGCTGCGCCCAGGAGGAGTTCCCGGCGTGACATGCCCGCCACGCTAGCACCGGGCGCACCGAATTACCCCGTCCGTTTTCCCTACAGCGGGATGTTGCCGTGCTTCTTCGGTGGGTTGCGGTCCGCCTTGTTCCGCAGCATCTCCAGCGACGTGATGATCTTGCCGCGCGTCTCCCGCGGGTCGATCACGTCGTCCACGAAGCCGCGGCCCGCGGGGATGTACGGGTTCCCGAAGCGCGCACTGAACTCTTCCGCCAGCTCGTCGCGCTTCGCCTCCGGGTCCTCCGCCTCCGCGATCTCGCGCCGGTTGATGATGCCCACTGCCTGCTCCGGACCCATCACCGCCACCTCCGCCGCCGGCCAGGCGAAGTTCATGTCGCCCCGCAGGTGCTTGCTCGACATGACGAGGTAGGCGCCGCCGTACGCCTTCCGCAGCACGACCGCGATTTTCGGCACCGTCGCCTCGCTGTAGGCGAACAGCAGCTTCGCCCCGTGCGTGATGATCGCGCCGTACTCCTGCGACGAACCGGGCAGGTACCCGGGGATATCGACCAGCGTGATGATGGGGATGTTGAAGCAGTCGCAGGTGCGCACGAAACGCGCCGCCTTGCGGCTGGCCTCGATGTCGAGCACGCCCGCCAGGTGCATCGGCTGGTTCCCCACGAACCCGACCGTCTGCCCGCCCATGCGCGCGAAGCCCACGACCACGTTCTGGGCGAAGCTCTCGTGTATCTCGAGGAAGTCCCCGTCGTCGACGATCCGCCAGATGATCTCGCGCACGTCGTAGGGACGGTTCGGCTCGTCCGGGACGATCGTGAGCAGCTCCTCGTCCGGCTCGTGCGTGGGATGCTCGGTCGGGACGAAGGGAGGGTCCTCGGCGTTGTTCGATGGCAGGTAGGAGAGCAGCCGCCGAACCTCCTGGAGCGTCTCCTGCTCCCCCTCGATGGCGAAGTGGGCAACGCCCGAGCGGGTCGCGTGGATGGTCGCGCCGCCGAGCGTCTCGTGGTCGATCTCCTCGCCGGTGACGTTCCGGATCACGTCCGGCCCGGTGATGTACATCTGGCCCGTGCCCGCGGTCATGAAGATGAAGTCGGTGATCGCCGGGCTGTAGACCGCGCCGCCGGCGCAGGGCCCCATGATCACGCTGATCTGCGGGATCACCCCGCTCGCGAGCGTGTTCATCGCGAACATCTCGCCGAAGCCGCGCAGGCTCTCCGGCCCGTCCTGGATGCGCGCCCCGCCCGAGTCCTGGATGCCGATGACGGGCGCCCCCGTCATCAGGGCGAGGTCCATCACCTTCAGGATCTTCTCGCCCACGGTCTCGCTCAGCGAGCCCCCGGAGACGGTGAAGTCGTACGAGAACAGGTATACCGGCCGCCCGTCGATGCGCCCCCAGCCCGTCACCACCGCCTCGGGGCCGCGGTCCGCCCCGCGCGGCCGCACGAGGGCGTCGACCTCCTCGAACGTGTCCTCGTCCAGCAGCAGCTCGATGCGCTCCCGGGCCGTCAGCTTGCCGCGGCCGTGCTGCGCCTCGACGCGCCGCTCGCCGCCCCCGGCCCGCGCCTCGTCCTTCCGTTCGTTCAGCTCCGCGAGCCGCTCCTGCACGGTCTTCGTCATCGATTTCTCCTTCGGGCCCCTCGCCCGCGGAACCGTCGCGTTTGCCGCCGGTGGCGCGGCGCGCTCGCGCGCATCATCGTCATGTGATTGGTGGAGACAGGGGGAGTCGAACCCCCGACCTCAGCATTGCGAACGCTGCGCTCTCCCAACTGAGCTATGTCCCCACAGGCTGCCGCGATCGTAGGGACGGCCCTCTCGGGGCGTCAACTGGAGTGGCTTGAAGACACAAGCCACTACTCACGAGCCACTAGTCACTGAGGAGCTTGGGAGGAGGGGTGGCCTAGCGTCGGCGGGAGGATCCCCGGCCAATGCGGTAGCTCGTCTCGCCGGTGAACTGGCGCTCTTCGCCGCACTTCTTGCAGCGACCGAAGGTGAGCTCGCCTCTTGGTGGGTCCAGGATCCAGTGGTGGACGCAACTGCCTACGACTTGAAGCGACTCGGCCTTCGCCATCGCCATTCCCCCTCGACTGGGTATCAGCGCGCGACCCCCGGGATACACCCCGCCCGTCAGCCGCTTGCCTCAAAGACGCTCACGAGTCTAGCGGGCGTAAAGGTCCCTTTCAACGGCTTTATGACGATTCGTCACCAAGTCCTAGCTCGTTTGTGATGCGCAGCACCCCGTTGGCGACATCGACCGCTTCCACAACCGGTGCGATCGCCGGTATCAGCGTCTCCCCGGATGGCCCCTGCACGACGTACACATCATTCGCCCCCGTGTGTAGCACCTCGCTCACCCGGCCCAGGCTTCGACCGTCCTCCCGCACAACCTCCAGCCCCACGATGTCCGACACCAGGTAGGCGTCCGCCTGAAGCAGCAGCTCGTCCTCCGCCACTTCCAGCAGTTCCCCGCGCGTGTCCTCGACCTGGCCCCGCCGCTCAAGCCCCTCCAGCTTCAGGAGTACCCGCCCCTTGTCCCAGCGCACGCGCTCGATGCGGCGCCGCTCACCCTGCAGGTAGACCTCGCCGTCCAGTTGCAGGTTCGGGAGGTCGGGATTGAAGGGCGCGACCCGTAGCTCGCCCGTGTTGCCGTGGGGGCGCAGCACGCGACCGACCGCAACGAAGCCTTCGCGGGGCTCGGTGGGACCGCCGGGGTGGGAAGGGGGAGGGGGCGCCGCGCTCGCGGTCAGTCCCCGATCTCAAGGCCGACGCGCACATCCTCGCGGATGGCCGCCACCTTGATCAGCGAGCGCATCGCCGTCGCGATCCGCCCGTCGCGACCAATGACCCGGCCGATGTCGTCCTCGGCCACGTCCAGGTGCACGATGATGCGCCCGTGGTCGTCGTGTTCTGTCACGCGCACGTCGTCCGGCTCGTCGACCAGCGACTTGGCGATGTACTCGATCAGGTTGCCCATCATGGAGGCCATGGCTAGCTCTCCGTGCTCTCGGCGAGGGCGGGCTCGGCGTCAGCCTCCGCCTCGCTCTCCACGGCCGGGGCCTCGTCCGACGCTTCCGCTTCGGCGGGGGCCTCTGCCTCGGCTGGCGAGTCTGCTTCCGCCCCCGCCTCTGCGGGGGTCTCCGCTTCCGCCTCCGCGGCCGCCGGAGCCTCCGCCACGGCAGCGCCGTTGAGGATGCCGGCCCGCCGCAGAACCTTCTCCGCCGCCTCCGAGGGCTGCGCTCCCACCGAGAGCCAGTGGCGGGCGCGCTCCTCGTTCAGGTCCGAGGTCGGGGGGTCGCCGTGGGGGTTGTAGGCCCCCAGCGACTCAAGGAACCTGCCGTCGCGCGGAAAGCGCTGATCGGCCACCACCACGCGGTAGTACGCCTGTCCCCTCTTCCCAACACGTCGCAGCCGGATACGCAGCACTCGCCGATCCCTCTTGTTTTCGCTGTTCGGGATGCTACCCCACGTCCCCGCTACGCGCCCGCTACCCGAGCCCGGGAATGGCCGGCATCTTGCCCGTGCTGATCTGCTTCGCCAGCTTGCGCGCCTCGAAGAACTGCTTCAGCAGCCGGTTCACGTCCGCCGGCAGCGTGCCGCTGCCCGCCGCGATCCGCCGCCGCCGCTTCCCGTCGATGCGGTCCGGGTGGCGCCGCTCCCAGGGCGTCATCGAGAGCACGATCGCCTCCGCGTGGCCGAAGTACGACTCGTCCAGCGCGTCCACGTTGAGCTGCGACTTGATCGAGTTGAAACCCGGCAGCATCTCCACCAGCTGCCCGATCGGCCCCATCTGGCGCACCTGCCGCAGCTGGTCGATGAAGTCCTGGAGGTCGAATGAGCCCTTCCGCATCTTCTCGTTGAAGCGCTCGGTGTCCTCCTCCCCCATCGTGTCCTTGGCCTTGTCGATCAGGCTGAGCATGTCGCCCATGCCGAGGATGCGCCCCGCCAGCCGGTCGGGGTGGAACGGCTCCAGCGCGTCCGTGCGCTCGCCCACGCCGATGAACTTGACCGGCACGCCCAGCACAGCGCGGATGCTGAGCGCCGCCCCGCCTCGCGCGTCCCCGTCCAGCTTCGTCAGCACCACGCCCGTGATCTCGACCTGCTCGTGGAACTCCTTCGCCGCCGTGACCGCGTCCTGGCCCGCCATCGCGTCCGCGACGAAGAGTACTTCCGTGGGGTCGAGCTGGCGCCGCAGGTCTGCGACCTCCGCCATCATCGTCTCGTCGACGTGCAGGCGGCCCGCCGTATCGACGATCACGTGGGTCACGGCCGTGCGCCGCGCCTCGGCCATGCCCCGCTCGGCGATCTCGGCCGGCTTCGCGCCCGTCCCCTCCTCGTGGAAGGGAACGTCGATGCTCTTCGCCAGCGTGACGAGCTGCTCGACCGCCGCCGGCCGGTAGATGTCGCAGGCGATGAGGAAGGGGCGCTTGCCGTCGCTCTTGAGGCGCGCCGCCAGCTTTGCCGCCGTCGTCGTCTTGCCCGACCCCTGCAGCCCCACCATCAGGATCACGGACGGCGGCTGCGGCGCGATCGCCAGCTCGGCCGCCTCCCCCCCGAGGATGCCGGTCAGCTCCCGGTTGACGATGTCGATGACCTGCTGCGCGGGCGTCAGGCTCTTGAGCACGTCGGCGCCCAGCGCCTGCTCCCGCACGCTGGAGGTGAACTGCCGCACGACGCGGAAGTTCACGTCCGCTTCGAGCATGGCTAGGCGCACGTCGCGCAGGACCCGGTCCAGGTCCTCCTCCGTGACGATGCCGCGGCTCCCGAAGCGCTGGAAGGCTCCCTGCAGCTTGTCGGTGAGCGCTTCGAACATCGGAGCGAGTGTACGTCCGGAACGGCCCCTAGTACATGATGAGCCGGGCGGGAACGAGCCGCTGCATGACCGGGTCGACGGCCAGGCCCAGGCCCTCCAGCGTGTACGCACCCAGCAGGGGCGGGGAACCCTCTTCCCCGAACGCAACGACGGTCGTGACGCTCTTGTCGCCGAGTGTGGCCCTGGCCTCGCCGATCTCGGTTTCCACAACGTGACCGTCGGCCAGGACGAAGCGGCGCACATCAAAGGGCTCGACGCCCAGATCCCTCAGCAGGCTTCCGGGCAGGGTCGTGTAGGCGGACCCCGTGTCGACGGTCGCCTCGACATCCAGGGGCGCTCCGCCATTCATCCCCGAGAGGCGCACAGCGACGCTGAAGGTGCCCATGCGGTGATTGTACCCGACCACCGTGTCGTTCTTCGAGGGTTAGAGGCCGCGCTCCACGAGCATCGCGCTCAGGTCGCTCAGGCGGCAGGCGTAGCCCCACTCGTTGTCGTACCAGGCCGCCACCTTCACGAGGTTCCCGCCGACCACGTTCGTCGAGCGCCCGTCCACGACGCTCGATCGCTCGTCGCCCTTCAGGTCCATCGAGACGACCGGGTCGTCGGTGATGCCGAGGATGCCCTTCATCTGTTCGCCCGCCGTCTCCGCCACGACCGCGTTGACCTCTTCCTTCGAGGTCTCCTTCTCCGTCAGCGCCACGATCTCGACGATTGAGACCGTCGGCGTGGGGACGCGGTAGGCCAGCCCGTCGAGTTTGCCCTCGACCTCGGGGATGACGAGGCGCAGCGCCCGCGCCGCACCCGTCGAGGTCGGCACGATGTTGAGCGGCCCCGAGCGCATCTCGCGCGGGTCGCCCCCGCCCGCCTGGTCGAGGATCTTCTGCGAGCTCGTGTAGCTGTGGACGGTCGTCATCTGGCCCTTCACCAGCCCGAAGTTGTCGACCAGCACCTTCACGACGGGCGCCAGGCCGTTCGTCGTGCAGCTCGCGTTCGAGATCACGTGGTGCGCCGCGGGGTCGTAACGCTCGTCGTTCACGCCGAGCACGACCGTCAGGTCTTCGTTCCTCGCGGGCGCGCTGATGACGACCTTCTTGACGCTGTCGCGCCGGTGCGCCGCGGCCTTCGTCGCGTCCGTGAAGAAGCCCGTGGACTCGATCACGATCTCGACGCCCGCGGAGCCCCAGGGAATCTGGCCCGGATCACGCTCGCTGAACACGGTGACGAGGCGCCCGTCGACGGCGATGCCGTCGTCCGTCGCCCGTACGTCGCGGTCCCAGGGACCGTAGTTGCTGTCGTACTTCAGCAGGTTCGCGTTCGTCTCGACATCGACCAGGTCGTTGATCGCGACCACCTCGAGCGTGTCGCCGTGGCGCTCGCTGATCGCCTTGAAGACCTGCCTGCCGATCCGTCCGAAGCCGTTGATTCCGATCCTGGTAGCCACCGTGTAACCCGCCTGTTGTGAGTAGGTGGGTGAAGCCTAGCCCCCGTTTGTCGCAGGCGATAGCCCGCCCGCTCAGTGGCCCCAGAGGAGGACCTTCGCGGCCTCGCCCGGCGATGCCAGCTCCCCGCTCCCGCCCTCCGCCGCTGGCGACCAGGCCGCCCCCAGCGCCACCATTCCCATCCCC
>VXPF01000059.1 GCA_009839725.1 Dehalococcoidia bacterium
ACCTCTACTTCTCGTGGGCGCGGAGTTGTTTAAAATCGACTGGTGCTCGGCTCCCCGGCCAACGGCTTGCCGAGCACCGGCGGGGGCTGCGCCGATCGGTATGCCGCCTGATCCCGCTTCCGCTCGTCGAGCGTTGCGCGCCCCGGAGCCCCGCCCGTTCCCAGCGCCTGGCGCAGCTCCTCCAGCGTGAAATAGAAGACGTCCCCCGCTTCCCCTGCCAGCCCCCGCGTCACCAGCAGCCGCCCGATGCTGAGCCAGCGGTAGCGGGAGGCCGCCGCCAGCCGCTGGTCGCAGAGCGTGTTGTGGTCTTCCCGCACGGGCAGCAGCTCCTGCGCCTGGGGCAGGGCTTCCAGCAGCTTCCGCGCGGCTTCGTCGCCCTCGGCCCGTTCCCGCAGTTCCCCTTCGAGCTGTTCACGCCGTGCGGCCTGCCTTGCAGCGGCATGAGCGGGCGACCCCTCCTCGGGCTCGTCCGCGTAGCGAAGGATGAGGTCGAGCGCGGGACTGGGGTTCTCCCGCCACGTCGGCGCGTCCGGCACCTGTGCATCGATCGTGTGGCCGAACTCGTCGAGGAAGGCCGCGAGGCGCCCTTCGAACCCGGCGTGCCCTTCTGGACGCCTCCCCTCCGTCGCCGCTTCCCGCACCCCCGCCCGGAGTTCGGCGTCCCCCCGGACCTCGCGCCCGAGCTTCCAGAGCGCGATAGCACGATCGAGCGTTCGATTCGGAAAGCCCTGGAGGAGGGCGTGGGCATCGACCCGCCGGGACTCGCCGAACGTCTCGCAGTATCCATCGACGAAGTCCCGCGCGAGCTGCCCCGAGGTAAGCACGCACTCGCCATGGACCCCGGCGAACACCCGCCGGAACTCGGCCGCCTGCCAGTCAAGCACCTCCCCCCAGTCCCCATCCGGCACCGCCGCGGCATCGAAACCCCCAAGCTCGTCGAATAGCGCGTCGACATCGGGCAGCCACTTTTCGTTCCAGGTTTCGAGTGCGCTGGCGGCACCAAGGTCGGGCAGCTCGAAGGACATGGGCATCTCGCCCGAGGGACCGGAGCGGAAGTAGCTGTAGCCGTTGATGATCAGCCGGGCGGGCGGCTCGCCCGGCGCCGGTGGCGGCCCGAAGCTCGGCTCTCTCGTCAGCGGTGGCTGCGAGGCGGGTCCGTGCTCGTTTTCGTAGACCCACGTGAACCGTGCCAGCTCGGGGTCGGGTAGCGCGAACTCGACGTCGGTCATGCTCGCCTCAGAACATCGGCCCCGCGAGAGCGGCGTACAGCGGGGCCTCCCGCTCCAGCTGTCGGGCGAAGTAGCCACGGATCGATGCGAGAAGCTCCACGTGGAGCGCTTCCCCCAGGGACTCATGGTCCTGGTGGACAACGTGCACCAGCCGCTCAAGCTGCTCGTTGAGGGCGCGGCTCTCCTCCTCCAGTGCCGCCACCGTGGCGATCGCTCCCCCCTCGCGCGACTCCGGCTCCGAGAGCAGTGCCTCGATGTCCGGCCGAATGGAGGGGTTGCTGGGGGTCGACTGCCCCTCCATCCGTTCGCAGGCCTCGACCAAAACCGCCCGGAGATCGGCGTTCCCCTCCGCCAGGATGGTGAGCTCGCTCTCGACCCGCACCGAGAGGTGCGCCAGCAGGGTGCCGATACTCCGCAGCGAGCTTGCGGCCCACTCGTCCGTGACGGTTGGCGCCACCCGCGTATCGAGCGCGTTCGCGATCGAGTCGAGCAGTTCCTTCGTGCTGGGCCTCATGACCGCTCCTCCCGTATGTAGGGGTTCCCGCCTGCCCGTGGCGCTGCGAGCGCGGCCGCCGCCTCTTCGAGTTCCATGCCCACGACGGACGCAAGCCTCCCTGCGGCGTTGCGAGGGCTCGAGATGCCCATCACCGCCACGCCCGGGCGTGGATCGCGGCCATCCATGAACCCCCGCAGCGCGCTGTTCAGGCACACCGTCGACTTGAAGGCGATGAAGAGTTGGCTGAAGGCCATCGTGCGCGGCGAGAGCGTGAAGCCTGCCGCCGCCTCGTAGTGTGCGAGCGTCTCGTCCGCGTCCCAGAGCCCGAGCATCCCCTGCGAGAACGCCCAGTCCTGCGCCGCGTCCCCGAGGGCGGCCAGCTCCCAGTCGCTCATCGCCACGATCTTGCCCTCCCGCCAGATCTCCTCGCCGATGCCGTTGTTGCCTTTGATCAGCGAGATGCGGGGGCTGTCCGTCGGGATCTGCTCCTCCAGCCAGTACAGCGCGTCCGTGATCTCCGGATAGGGCGCGGACCGGCACTCGAACCAGATCTCCTTCCACATCTCGAAGTCCAGCCGGATCGCCTCGGCCGAGGAGGAGGGGGTTGGCAGCACCTCGTCCAGCCCGTACCGCTTCCAGTCGAGCGAGTGCACGAGCGCCAGCTTCTCCGCGTGCTCGAAGGCCACGGACCGCCGGATGGCGTCCCCCTCGGGCCCCGGCTCGGTCAGCCCCGGAACGCTCGTGGCTCCCTCCACGAGCTCGCGGACCATGTGCGGCCGCCCCTCCGCGAAGGGAAGGCCCTCGTCGTACCAGAGAGGCTCCGCCACCGGTACCGGGGAGGGCCACAGGCGGACGTACACCTCCCACTCCGTCTTCAGCGGCAGCGGAACGATCCCGCCGCTCGGGAGGTCGATACGGAGGACGAGATCGCGATGCCGGCGCCGCGCCCCCTCCCCCACCTCGGCCCCTACGATCCAGGTCTCGCGCGACATCCCCGGGAAGGTCTGCTTCAGCGAGCTGACCGTCACCTGCTCGTCGAAGCGCTGCGCGAAGTAGCTGGCCACCGCCGTCGCATCGACCATTGCCGCTTAGAGCCCGTATCGCTCGTTCGGCCCCATCACCATGATGGGAAAGTGGCCGTACCCCGCCCTGCCGTTCACGGTCAGCTTCACCGGCTGCTCGCGATGGCCCGACGGGATCGGGTCCCCTTTGAGGTCCCGCACGATCTCCGGATGGGAGACGTCATAGACGTCGGTCTCCTCCAGGTACTCGCCCCGGTAGGCCCCCAACCCCTTCTCGTCGTGGTAGCCCGTGCCATAGCCCGTCCCCTTGTAGGCCCAGGCGGTCAGCAGCGGCTCCGCCTCAATCTCCCAGCGCTGCTCGTCCTCGGTGGTCAGGGTCACCCGGGCGTGGCTGAAGGCCCGCGTCCCTTCGTGGAACGAGAGCTCGTGCTGCGCGTCGACCACCCGCAGTTCTGGCTGCCCTGCCTCCTCGGGCCAGACCAGCGCCCCGTCGATCGACTGGCGCCGCCCGAGGTGGTCTTCGTGAAGCTGGAAGTACCCGCCGAATTCGGCCACCCGGAACGCGAGCCACAGGAACAGCCGCCCGGCCCCCGCCCCCGGCGGGCTGCCCGTCAGCGGCTCGAATCCACCGACGCCGGGACGCACGCCCCAGGAGTGATCCCGCGCCCCGAACCAGTCACTGGCCCGGTGGGTCCTGCCGTCGATGCTCAGCGTGCCGCTCACCGTGCCCACCTGCGCGAACCGGTACATGTCCGAGACGGCGCGGCCCTGGACGCGGGAGAAGCTGTGATCCTCCAGCCGCGCGGGCAGGCTGCCCGTCCATGTCAGGTCGCAGCTCAGGGGATGTTCGCCCTCTTCCAGCTTCAGTCGCAGAACCCGCAGCGGTTCCTCGAGAGTCACGCTGAGTCCGCCAACCCTGGTCTCCGCGACCGCCGGCCGCAGCGCCCGAGAGAAGCGAACGTTGTACTGCTGCCCGTCTTGCTGCGCGGTCACGAACCCGTCGAGCACGTTCATGTTGGCGTAGCGCCCCATGCTCACGATGAGCCCCGCCGAACCGTCCGGTGCGAAGCCCTCGAACCAGTAGCGGTCGTAGAAGCGGTGGTCGCTCGTGCTCACGGACGCGAACGGGAGCGGGGCCTGGTGGAGAAGCGTGTCGTCGAGTTCGGTCAGCACGGGAAACCTCCGCTCACTCGACCACGAGGGGCAGCGAGGGATCGGCGGCGTACTCCGACATCGAGGCGTCGTACACCGCGACGTCCTCGTAGCCCAGCAGCGACAGCACGAGGGCGTCGCTCGATGCCGCGATCCCCCCGCCGCAATACGTGATCACCCGCTGCGTCCGGTCCGCGCCCGCCCCCTCGAAGAGCGCTGCCAGCTCCTCCGCGGGCCGGTAGCACCCCGTTTCCGGGTCGGTCAGCTCCATCGCCGGCACGTTCGTCGCCCCGGGAATGTGCCCGGCGCGCCCGTACCGCTGGCTCCCGTCTTCGCCCGAGTGCTGGTCCCGACCGAGGGCGTTGATCAGGCAGCTGCCGCCCCCGTCGTCCGACTCCATGAACGCCAGTACCTCGTCCAGGTCCGCGAACCGGGCCGGGTCGGCCGTCGCGTTGAAGGTCGTCGGCTCGTACGTCGCGGGGGCCGTCGAAACGGCCCGTCCCTCGGCCGTCCAGCGCTGCCAGCCCCCGTCCAGCACCACCGCCCCGGCGCAGCCCATCGAGCGGAACATCCACCACAGCCGCGCCGCCCACATCGACCCCGAGCGGTCGTAGAGCACAAGCTTCGACGACTCCGAGATGCCATGCCGCCCCGCCGCCTCCGCGAACGCCTCCGCCGAGGGCATCATGAATCGCAGTCGGTGGTCGTTGTCGGAGAAGTCGCCCTGCAGGTCCAGGAATCCCGCTCCCGCGATGTGTCCCGCCTCGTACTCCCCCCGCCCCGACTCGATGCGATAGCCGCCGCCGTCGCCGGGACGCAGGAAGACGGTCGCCTCGAAGACGCGGACATCCTCGTCCGTCAGGTGCTCCGCCAGCCAGTCGCTTGAAACGAGGAACTCCGGATGCGTGAACGCCATGGCCTGCTCCAGCACGGTCTGAATCAGCCGAGAGCTTACTCGCTCGCGGCCCGGGGAACCGCCTACCCGATCGGCGGCAGCCCCTCTGTGCGCCGCACTTCGTTGAGCGTTTCCAGCACGCGCTGCCGTAGCGGCGCGTATTCGACCTCGAACTCCTCGACCAGGCGGGAGTTGTCCATCAGGAACAGCCCCGAGGCCTCCCGCCCGCCTTCCTCCTCGTCGAAGGTGATCTCCGCCTCGGGGAGAAACTCGCGCACGATCGCGGCCAGGTCGCCCATGCTCGTCGAGTTCCCGCCCGAGTTGTAGATCGCGTGCGCCGTCTCCTCGGCGAGCGTCACGCGCAGGAACACCTCTGCGATGTCCTCGACGTGAAGCGGAAGCGTCATCGTGTCGCGGTAGGGGAAGCTGACGGGCTCGTTCCGCGCCGGCAGCACCTGGCACTGGACGTGGTTCATCGAGCCCCGCACCTTGTCCGGCCCCGTGATGTTCGCGGGCCGCACACCGGTGATGGCCATGTCGAAGGCGCGGTTGTACCAGTCCGCCTGGTGTTCGTTGAAGATCTTCGACACCGAATAGATCCCTGTGCCCAGGCAGGGGTCGTCCTCCGTCACCGCCCGCTCCCCGTGCAGGCGCTGCTGCCCGTAAACCGCCAGCGAGCTGGCGTACACGACCCGCCGGATGCCCAGCAAGCGAGCCGCTTCGAAGCAGTTGTCCATCCCGAGGATGTTCAGTCGCACCTGCGGGTGCGGGTCGGCCTCGCCCGCCCCCAGCGCGTAGGCGAGGTTCAGGATCCGGTCGGGCTTGCTCGCCGTCAGCGCCTCCACCACATCGTCCATGAGCGTGATGTCGCCCCGCGTTATCTCGATCCGGTCGCGTAGCGGGTCGAGCGAAGGCGCGTCCGGCGCGATGTCCATGCAATGGACCTCGTGTCCATGCTCGACCAGCCGGCGCATCACCCGCGGCCCGATGAAACCGCTTCCTCCCAATACGGCAACACGCATCGCGCTATCCTCCCCTGCAAGGTGGCGGCAATGTAGCACCGTCGCGCCGCTCCGTGGCGGAACACCCCCGTGACGGTTGCACGCCTCTGCTCGTTCGGGTCATATCTCCCGAAAGGGGAAGGTTCCTTATGGCGCACGTGACCGCGACCGGCTACGACCCTCGGACTCACGCGCCCCTGACCTTCCACGATGCCGCCCGGCGGTTCCAGGCCGGCGACGACACCCCCCGCGACTACCTCGAGCGCTGTCTGGCGACCATCGAGGAGCGCGAGCCGGTGGTGCACGCCTTCGCGCACCTCAACCGTGAAGGCGCCCGGGCCGCCGCCGACGCCAGCACCGCGCGCTGGGCCGCGGGATCGCCGCTCTCCCCCATCGACGGCATGCCCGTTGGAATCAAGGACCTTCTCGAGACCCGGGACATGCCTACCGAGTACGGCTGCGAGGCCTTCCGCGGGAACTTCCCCAGGCGGGACAACGCCGCGGTGTGGGTCCTGCGGCAGGCCGGCGCCGTCATCCTTGGCAAGACCGTGACGGCCGAGCTCGGGGGCGCCCACCCCGGTCCCACCACCAACCCCTTCGACCCGCGCCGCTCGCCAGGCGGTTCCTCCTCCGGCTCGGCCGCGGCGGTCGCGGCGCGCATGCTGCCCGCCGCCCTCGGCACGCAGGTCGGCGGGTCGATCATCCGGCCCGCGGGCTACTGCGGGAACGTCGCCCTCAAGCCCACGCAGGGAGGCATCAACCGCGGCGAGCGCCAGGTCACGAGCATGAGCACCCACGGCGTCCACGCCGGCTGCATCGAGGACATGTGGCAGGTCGCCATCGAGATAGCCAGCCGCGCGGGCGGCGATCGGGGATGGCCCGGCCTGGACGGCCCCTCGACCACGCCCGAGCCGGCCCGGCCGGAGCGCCTGGTCGTCCTGGAAACCCAGGCGTGGGACGATCTCGACGAATCCAGCAAGGAGGGCTTCGCGGCGGTCCTCGATCAGCTCCGGGACCTCGGCGTCCGGCTCATCGGGCGCGGTGACGACCCCCTCGTCGAGTCCCTGGAGTGCGCCGTTGGCGATGCCCGCAACGTCTGCAACGCGATCACGGGCTGGGAGAACCGCTGGGCCACGCGCAACCTCGTCGACCAGCATCCGGACGGCGTCAGCGAGCGGGCGAAGGAAGTGCTGGCCGCCGCGGAGGCCATGTCGGTCGACGACTACCGGGCGCTCCTCATCATCCGCGAGGTGGCGCAGGAGGCCCACGCCGCGCTGGCGGACACTGCCGACGCGATCATCACGCTCTCGTGCCCCGGGCCCGCGCACGTGTGGCTCGGTGACAGGCCGGGCGAGCCCCTCCACCCCCGCCCCACCGGCGACCCCGTCTTTAACTTGCCCAGCTCGATGCTCTTCGCCCCGGCCGTGAGCATGCCCCTGATGAGCGTCGCCGGCCTGCCTGTCGGCGTGCAGGTCTTCGGCCAGCCGCAGCAGGACGCACACATGACGGCGGTCGCGCGCTGGATTCTTGGTGCGGTCGCGCCGGTGGTCGTCGACTAGGGTGGGAGAACGAGCACCTTGCAGTTGAGCTGATCGCCGCCCGCGATCCGCTCGAACTCCTCCGGCAGCTCGCCCAGGTCCACGGTGCGTGTCACCAGCGGCGTCGTGTCGATCGCGCCGCTGCTGAAGGCGGCCAGCGTCTCCGCGAACTCGTCCCGCGTGTACGCCACCGAGAACTTGATGGTGAGCGCCTTGTTGATCCCGACGAAGGGCAGGAAGCGGTCCTCCTCCATGCAGACCCCCACGATGACCACCCGGCCGCCCGGCCTCACCGCGTCCATGGCCTGCCGAATGATCCCCGGAATGCCGACGCAGTCGAACACCACGTCCGGCCCCGCCTCGAATCCGGCTTCGAGCTCGTCGGCGAAGCCGGGGTCCGAGGGGTCGAGGACGAGGTCGGCGCCCAGGGACGCCGCCAGCTCGCGTCGCTGGGCGACTGGGTCGCTAATGCCGACCAGCTCCACGCCGTCGTGCTTCAGCCACAGCATCGCCATCAGCCCGATCGGCCCCGCCCCCATGATCAGGACGCGCTCGTCCGCGGCGATCTCGCCCTCGTGCGTGGCGTGCCGGGCGACCGAGCAGGGCTCGGTCGTGGCCGCCACCTCGACGCTCACGTTCTCGGGCACGGCCATGAGCGTGGGCTCCCACAACGCCATGTAGTCCGCGAAGGCGCCGTTCAGCTCCGAGCTGTAGGCGCCCGCCATGCGCGGCGGCCGGGGACGGCTGGTCGACCGGGCGGGCGCCTTCACGACGCGGTCCCCGGGGGACCACTCCCTGATGTCGGGCCCGACCTCGACGACCTCGGCCACGAACTCGTGGCCCATCACCAGCCCCTCGGTCAGGTCCGCGTCCGCGTACCACGACGTCGGTCCCGTCTCCTCGATGATGCCCTCGAGGTGGACGGCGGCGTGAACGTCGGAGCCGCAGATGCCCGCCGCCAGCACCCGCACCAGCACCTCCCCCGGCCCGGGGGTCGGGCGCGCCCACTCCTCCACCGTCAGAGTCGTTCCCCGCAACACCAGTGCCTGCATGTCGAGACCTCCCCGGCTCTCCCCCTGGGAGCACGCCGTAGCCTAGCCCTTCCCGGCGGGGCCTGGGCTGACGAGTCGGTGCACGCAATCGGACCGCCGTCGCAGCCAGTAAACTGCGCGCACTCGGGGAGGACCGATGGCCACCGACCTGTTCACCAACCCGAAGCGCTTCGGCGACATGACCTCGTGGCGGGAGGAGGCGCTCGCGCTTCACGACTCGGGGCCGTTCCACTCCATCGAGGCCGAGGGTTTCGGTGCCTTCCGGGCGGTCATCGGCCGGGAGGAGATCCTCGAGATCGAGGCCCAGCACGAGCTCTTCACCAACGGTCCCGAGCCCATCCTCACGCGAGACGACATCCTCGCGCTGCGGGCCCAGGGCGGGCCGCGCGCCAAGACCCTCATCCACATGGACGAGCCGGAGCATCGGAAGTACCGCATGCTCACCAACGACTGGTTCAGGCCCGGCAGCGTGCGCCAGCTTCAGCCCCGTCTGGACGAACTGAGCCGCAAGGCCATGGCCACGCTGGAGGGAGCCGGGGGCGAGGTCGACTTCAACACCGAGGTGGCCCTGCCCTTCCCCCTCGAGACCATCCTCGCGATTCTCGGCCTCCCCCAGGAGGACTACCCCCGCATGCTCCAGCTCACCCAGGAGATGTTCGGAGCGAGCGACCCCGACTTCGTCCCCAGCGACCGCGACCCCGAGGACGTGATGGCCGTCCTTCGGGACTTCTTTCAGTACTTCGCCACCCTCAGCGCCGACCGCCGCGCCAACCCGACCGGCGACCTCGCAACCTGCATCGCCACCGGCCTCATCGACGACGCTCCCATGCCCATCCTTGAGACGATGGGGTACTACCTGATCGTCGCCACCGCCGGCCACGACACGACCTCGGCGGCCATGTCCGAGGGCATGCGCCTCCTCGCCGAGAACCCCGACCAGCTCGCCCTCCTCAGGAACAAGCCCGAGCTCATCCCCAACGCCGTCGAGGAACTGGTCCGCATCTCCTCGCCGGTCCGCCACTTCATGCGCACCGCCCAGGACGACGCGGAAGTGGCGGGCCAGCCCATCGCGAAGGGCGAGTGGCTCCTGCTCTCGTACGCGGCTGCCAACCTCGACCCGAGAGCGTTCGAGGATCCGCTTCGATTCGATGTCACGCGCGAGGCCGCCGACCGCCACATTGCCTACGGGTACGGCGTGCACTACTGCCTCGGCGCCCACCTTGCGCGGCTGGAGATGACGACGCTCTTCGGTCACATCCTGCCGCGGCTCGAATCGGTCGAGCTTGCGGGCGAGGTGACGACATCGACAGCCACCTTCGTCAGTGGCATCAAGAGCCTGCCGATCCGGTACAAGTTGACGGCTGCGTAACGCCCGAGGGAGGCGACATGTACGACAAGCTTTTCGAGCCCATCAACGTGGGCGGCGTCACCATCAAGAACCGCATCGTGCGCTCGCCGCACGGCACCGGCCTCTTCGGCGACGACTTCATCGCCTATCACGTCGCCCGCGCGAAGGGGGGCGTGGGCATGTCGACCGTGTCCGCCACGAGCGTCCATCCGAACGCCCCGGGCGCGCTCCCCGTGTGGAGCGACGACTGCAAGCCGTACCTGTCGAAGCTCGCCGACGCCGTCCATGAGCACGGGATGAAGATGTTCCACCAGATCTACCACCCGGGCGCCTCGCAGGCCGAGATGGTCGGGGGCGCGGAGGCCTGGTCGGCGAGCGAGATCCCGAACTTCCTCGGCGGCGCCGTCGTGCCCCTCGCCATCAGCAAGGGCCAGATCGCGGACCTCGTCGAGCACTTCGCCGGCGCCGCCCGGCGCATCCGCGACGCCGGCCTCGATGGCGTCGACATCCACGCCTCCAGCGGCTACCTCCTGCACGAATTCCTCTCCCCCGCCCTCAACCAGCGGGACGACGAGTACGGTGGCTCCCCCGAGAACCGCCTGCGCCTCCTCCTCGAGGTCATTGACGCCATTCGCGGAGAGGTCGGCGACAGCGACTTCGCGGTGGGCGTGCGGCTCCCGAACGAGGACTACGTGCCCGGCGGCCTCACCGCCGAGTTGAACCGCCAGATCGCCGAGGCCGTCGATCCCCTCGTCGACTACGTCTCGCTCCATATGGGCTCCTACTGGCGCTTCCACAAGCTGATCGCGCCGACGGACGACCCCCTTGGCGTGGAGATGGCCCCGAACAGCACGATTCGCCCCGTGATCACGAAGCCGAGCATCGTCGTCGGCCGCATTCTCACGATCGACCATGCCCACGCCCTGGTGGAGTCGGGTCAGGCGGACATGGTCTCCATGGTTCGCGCGCTCATCGCCGATCCCGAGCTCGTGAACAAGGCCCACCGTGGCGACGAGGACCTCATCAGGCCCTGTATCGGCACCAACATGGGCTGCGTCGGACGCCTCATGAGCGGGCAGGGCCTCAGTTGCGTTGTCAACGTGGCTGCCGGCCAGGAGGCCACCGTCACCCAGGAGCCCGAGATCCCCGCCGAGGAGCCGAAGCGGGTCGTCGTGGTGGGAGGCGGCCCCGCCGGCATGGAGGCTGCCCGCACGGCCGCTATCCGCGGCCATCACGTCCAGATCCACGAGGCGACGCCCCGGCTGGGCGGCCAGGTGAACATCGCCGCGAGCGCCCCCAAACGGGGCGATGTGGGCGCCATCACCCACTGGCTGGGCGAGGAGCTCAAGCGACTGCAGGTCGATGTCCGCCTCAACTCCCTCGTCGACCTCGACACCGTCATGGAGGCGGATGCCGACGTGGTGGTGCTGGCCACCGGCGCCAGCCCCCGCGCCGACGGCTTCCAGGTCGCAACGCCCGCCGTCACCCTCCCGGGCCACGACCTCCCGCACGTGTACAACGCCCAGGACCTGCTCGGCTACGGCGACCCCGTCAACATCCAGGGCCCCGCCCTCGTGTTCGACGACACCGGCTCGTTCGAGGCCATCTCCGCGGCGGACGTGCTGCTTGAGGCGGGAGTGCACGTGACCCTCGTCTCACGACTGAAGGACCTGGGGGAGAACCTTCCCTATCCGCCCGTGACCGTGGGCGCCGCGCGAGAGCGCCTCATGTCGGGCGACTTCGACCTGATTGGCGGTCACTACCTCCGCGAGATCCGCCCCGGTGAGGTGGATATCGGCGTCCTCCATACCGACCGAGTGCGCACGATCCCGGCCAACACCGTCATCATGGTCACGCACCACGAACCCAATCGGTACCTCGCCGACGAGCTCGAAGCCGAAGGCATTGAGGTGCACCAGGTCGGCGACGCGCAGGGCCGCAACAGCATCCGCAACGCGATTCACACGGGGGCGTTCCTGGGGAGGGCCCTGTAGTGGCGAAACACGCCGACCTCCTGGCGCGACATCGTGGCGTGATGCCGTCCTGGATGCCCATCTACTACGACCAGCCCATCGCGCTCGTCGATGGAGAAGGGCGGCACGTCGTCGACGCCGAGGGCAATCGCTACCTCGACTTCTTCGGCGGCATCCTCACCACCATGACGGGCTACCGCGTCCCGAGAGTGGTCGAGGCCGTGCAGGCCCAGGCCGCCCGCATGCCCCACACCAGCACCCTCTACCTCATCGAGCCGCAAATCGAGCTCGCGGAGCGCATTGCCGAGCTCTCCGGCATCCCCAACGCCAAAGTGTTCTTCACCAACTCGGGCACCGAAGCCAACGACGCCGCCCTGATGATGGCGACCCAGTTTCGATCGTCCGACCAGATTCTCGCGCTCAGAAACAGCTACCACGGCAAGTCCCACTCCACCGTCGCCGTCACCGGCCAGGCCTCCTGGTCCGCCACCGCCTTGAGCCCCTTCAACGTCACCTACGTGCACAGCGGCTACCGGCTCCGGTCGCCCTTCGGAGGCCTCCCCGAGGAGGAGTTCGTGGCGGCCTGCGTCGATGACCTGCGAGACCTCCTCGCCGTCGCGACCTCGGGCGATGTGGCCGCCATGATTGCCGAGCCGATCCAAGGCGCGGGCGGCTTCGTTGTCCCTCCCGATGGGTTCCTCGGCGCCCTCAAGGATGTCCTCGACGAGCGGGGCATCCTCTTCATCGCCGACGAGGTGCAGACCGGCTGGGGTCGCACCGGCGACCACTTCTGGGGCTACCAGGCGCACGGCATCGTGCCCGACCTCCTGACCTTTGCGAAGGGGCTCGGAAACGGCGTGCCCATTGCCGGCGTCGTCGGCCGTGCCGATGTCGTCGAAAGCCTGCCCGCAAATTCCCTCTCCACCTTCGGCGGCAATCCTCTTGCCACGACGGCCGCGCTGGCCAACCTGGAGGTGTTGTTCGAGCAGGACCTCCAGGAGAACGCCCGCGTGCAGGGGCGCGCCCTCAAGAAGGGCATCGAGGCGATCGCCTCGCGAGTGCCCGACCTGGCCGAGGTTCGGGGCAAGGGCCTCATGATCGGGGTCGAGTTCGCCCGCCCGGGCTCGCTCGAACCCCTCCCCCGCCTCACCGATCGCGTCCTCGATGCAGCCAGGGCCGAAGGCCTGCTTATCGGCAAGGGCGGGTTCCACCGGAACGTGCTGCGCATCGCACCGCCCCTGTCGATCACTGAGACCGAGGTTGCCGATGGCCTGGCCATGCTCGAGAGGGCCATCCTCGCCGCCACTCGCGCGGAAGAAGACCCGGAACGGTCCGCCTAGAGGGACGGAAGGCCCGGAGAGGTGATTGGGGATGAGCCTGTCGACGCACCCGCAGTTCCTCCAGTCGCATCAGCCTGAAGCCCGCTGCGGTGGCTGCTGGGCGTCGTTTCCCCGGCCGTGTCGATGTGGCGGGCAGATCCACGCCGAGCGCGGGGACGAAACCGCCGCCGGCGACTTGTGGCTCAGGCGGTGGTGCTCGAACTGTGGCATCGATTGGGACGAACCGATTCGCGCGCCTTCCTAGCCGGCGCCTTCGCGCTCCCCGACACCGCCAACTGACCGGTCAGGGCTCCGGCTGGAAGTGGGGGTGAGCGACGGCCTCATCCGGCCAGAGGAACTCGAACCCCGCCGCGAGCGCGTACTGGCGGTCCAGGTCCTCGCGGTCGCCGATGTGGACGTACACATCCGCCTCAAACTGCGCTTTCACGTCCGGCAGCATGTGCTTCGAGACCACAAAGTCGACCTCGATGTCGTGGGCGGCCCAGATCGCCCGCTGGCCGCTCAGCGTCCTGTCAGAACAGCTGCCGATCAGGAAGCCCTTGTCGCGGACCAGGCGGACCATGTCCATCGTCAGCACGCCGGGAGGATCGCCCACTTCCAGCGTGCCGTCGATGTCGAAGCTAATCAGAACCACCATGGGCCACTCCTCGTCCTCGCCTCGACCGAATCTAGTCGGGGCTGGCGCTCCAGACCGTGAAGTTCCCCCCGAGGGGCATCGGCCCGCCCGAGACCGCCACTTCCGGCTTCACGCCCGTGACCTGCCTCGGGCCGGCGCGGCCCTGGAGCTGCTGGATGCAGTCCGTGTGCATCCAGACCCGGCTGCGCCCACTGCCGACGTTGCCCCCGCTGGGTGAGACCGGGTTGGGGCCCTCGATGCTGATGTCGGTCTGGTAGAAGTCCAGGGCCTCCCCGAACTTGATCCCGCGATAGCCCAGGCCCTCCAGGTGGAATTGGTGGAAGAGCGAGAAGCCGTCGTACATGTTCTCGAAGGAGAGATCGTCGGCGGTGATCCCCGCGCCTTCGTAGATCTTGCGAGCGGTGCGCGCCGTCTCCGCTTCCACCTCGTCGAGCGTGGGAGTCAGGCTGCGGGGTCGTGCGTTGCTGGACGCGTGGTTGAGGATGTAGACCGGCTTCTGTTTCATGTCCGCCGCCCGCTCCGCCGTGGAAAAGAGGTAGGCGCCTGACATCATGATGGGGATGTCGTTGTCGAACAGGTTGGCGGGCTTCGCGATCCAGCGCGCCGCGAGGTAGTCCTCTCGTCCCAGCTCCTCGGGCCGGTGCTGCGCCCAGTAGCCCTCGGGGAACATCAGCCCGTTGCGGCGCGAATTCTCCATGAACGGCGCCATCATCTCGTGGGTCTTGCCGTACTTCCGGCAGTACTCCGCGAATTGCAGGGCCGTGCCGTACGAGGCGGGACCGCCCCAGAGTCGGGTCATGGCGGCGGTGCCGGGCAAGGCGTCCTGGGCGTTCGCCCCGCTCTGGTAGTAGCGCCCCTCGAAGTTGTGCCAGCTCTTGACGACCAGGCAGGTGTGAGTCAGACCGTCGCCAACCGCCTGGGCCGTCACATTGAGCGCGTTCGACATGCAGCCCGGTCCGTACATCGTGAACTGAACGTTGGTCAGCTCCGGCATGTTCGCCAGCAGCCACTCGGCGCTGAGCTTCGCGACGCCGTCGAGCGGGTCGTCCGTCTGGTTGAAGCTCTCGATCACGTCCATGGGAAGCGGCTTGCCCTCCTCCCAGAACGCGCCCGTCGTCGTCACCGGGACGACCACCAGGCCATCGATCTGCTCCGGCGCGACGCCGGCGTCGTCGATCGCCTTCCGGAGCGCCTGGATCGTGATGGCGCCCACGCACGTCTCGGGGCGCCCGTCCCAGCGCCGCGACGTCGGCGCGTGGCCGACGCCGAAGGCAGCGACCTTGCCGCGGTGCTCCCAGATGCCAAGTCCTTCGTCGTTGCGGTACATCGCATCCGGTGCGGTTGGTGTCGTCATTTCGCGCACTCCTTCTTGTACAGGCCGTCGGGTGGATCGGGTTCAGTCGTCGATAACGCGCCACTCGGGCACGAGCTGGCCGTTCGCGCTGGGCTCGAAGATCACCTCGACGGCCGCGCCCACAGGGACGTCGTCTACCGGCACGCCGGGCAGGTGCGAGAACATCTGGATGCCCGGATCGTCGTCCAGCATGATCACGGCAAGGTTGAAGGGCTGATCCTGCTGAAGCAGCCGCACCGGACAGTCATGCACGACGCCGTAGTTGTAGATCGTGCCGCGCCCGCTCATGGTCTTCCACTCGAACGAGTCGCCGGCGCCGCAGTCGCGGCACTCTTCCGCCGGCGGATGTTGCAACCGGTTGCACTCGAGGCAGTTCTGGATGACGAGTCGCTCTTCATTCGCGGCATCCCAGAACGGTTGGCTGAAGCTGTCCGGTACGACCCCTTGCTTGGTCATCGGTTCCCCCTGTCGCGGCGCGGCCTGCTCGACCACCCACGGCGTCGGTGAAGAATACAGACTGCGGCGGAGGAGCGAGCACCAGGTCGCCTGGAAGCGGGTCAACCGAGGCGCGCCTTCACGGACATCTCCGGCGCACCTGGCCGTCAGGCCGGAGCGGGAGGTTCGCGCCTGGCCATGCGCTAGCCCACGCAAGCCTCAGTGAAGATGCAGCGGGGTGGTAGGCGTCCTCTTCCAGATTGCGGCAGAGCTTGCGCACGACGGTGGGCATGGGCCGCAGGTCGCCGTCGCCCCGCACTCCCAGATCCGGTTCCAGCACATGCTGGTGCGTCACCACCCGCCCAGCGTTGGACTTATTCCTCCACCAGCTCCTTGCAGTCCGGCAGGCCATCCACATTCGCACCTTTGCCACCCACTCGCACCGACGGAAGCGACGTGTCGAAGACCACGTTCTCGATGTCCTCATGATCGTTGTCCCGCACTACGCACACGGCCCGGTGGTCGCCGGACTCCACGCGATAGCCGAGAGGATGGTCGATAGCGCCATGCAGGATGGTGATACGGAAACTCCCATCTTCATCTGTCAGATCACTCTTCATCCACGACCAGGGCACATCCTCGAGCCACGGAAAGAGCGCCATATAGGCGCCGCTGATTGGTTGCCCACGCTCATCAATGAGCCGACCGCTGATCGTTCCCCACGGCTCACCCACCGATGCCCGGAAAGCCGCGAAGGAGTCGTAGAACTCATCCAGCGTCATGCCGAACGCCACTTCGAACCAGAGCGCTCTGGCGTTGTTGAATCGCTCGGTAGAGAAATTCCCATCCTCGTCGAACAGGCGTATGTGCCGCCCCAGGCCGGTCAAGAACGCATCCTCGCCAATCAAATCGACCAGATGAACAATAGCCATCTCAGAAAGTGATCGAGTGGGCTCACGCAAGAGATCAGGGTCCCACTCCTCCGGCCAGGGATCGTTAGGGTCTCGTAGTTTGGTTTCGATGTGCTTGCGAAAGGCCTCGTACGACGGAAATTCGACGTCCCAGTCGTCATAGACATGGTTCTCGAAGTAGTTGGCGATCCCCTCAACCATCCACTCACTCAACCACGCCACACTAAACACACCATCGGGTGTGATGCGCGTCGTCAACTGCGTTTCCATGGCATGGCCGTACTCGTGCGCAAAGCAGTTGTGTCCGTTCTCGAAGTGATTGACGAGGATGGTGTCTCTGCTGGCCTGACGACACTTCCTCGGATATGGGTAGTGGATCGTGAGACCCGACACCCGTATGCCGAGGCGCATGGCGAAGAGGTCAGTGGCTCTCTCGATCTCCGCTCGCGCCATCTTGCGGACGTTCTCGGTAATCTCGTCGTCGAACGTCACCACCGGAGGCACGTACGGATGCTGTACCCACTCGGCAGTCTCCCCGCCGGCGATCCACAAGTAGACCGTCATCCCCGGCAGGAGCCATGCACCCTCCGTGGCGAAGCCTTCACGAGTGGCGAATTGCCAGGCCCGCTTGTCTGCATCCCATCCCCACGCGTACTGGACTTCTGGAGCAACCCTGAGGGCGCCCCGCATCCCAACCCTTGGCCCCTCCCATGTGACCCTGTTCCAGACACCGGGCTGTAGAACGATGACCTCTGGATAGTCATCGGTCTCCTGGGCTGCGACGCTGTTGAATGTGCCGCCAACGGCAATGACGGCAAGCAGCGCAGTCATGAAGACGTTCTTGAACATGACACCTCGCGGATGGCCCAGCGGCACCCAGGGACGCTAGCAAGCAAGGGGGCGAATTACACTAACCCCTGGGCCGGTCCCCGCTACGAGGCGAACACGTCCGTCGCGCTGGCGACCTCGCGGCCGTCTCCGGGAGGCGCCTCCAACCCACGCCCTAGTCGGAACTGCAGGAGAGAGCATGCCGCAGGCGGATGATGACGCCAGCGACATCTTCGTCGGCCACTACCAGGAGCCCATCCGCGTCGAGCTGTACGTCACCCTCGATCACATGCTCCCCGCCGTCGATGGGTGTGGACATGCCTTTGAGATCGCACGCCAGGTCAACGCCGAACGGGTAGGCGCCCCACGCAGGCAGGCTCAGGGTGAAAGAGCCGTCCGCGGCCGAGAATGTGCCGTGGGACCACGTTGCGGTAGCGGGATCGTGACTTGAGAGGTAGACATTCGGCCTTGGCTGCCCATCCGGGCCCACAACGACTCCGCTGACCGCTACTCGAAGTGCACTCGAGCAACGTTGCCGGACCTTCTCGTCCGGCAGCGAAGGCAGTCTGATGACGAGCCCCTCGATGCTCTCACCCTCCACAACGACGCGCGTTGCGTCTTCTTGACCGGTGATGAGTCCGCCCGCGCCTCCGTACCAGCCGAGTTGGCCCCAGCCTCCGGGGCAAGTGGCTTCGAGCAACAGCACATAGGCGCCGTCGGGAAGCCGCAACGTGAAGTCGCCGTGGTAGCTCCGTGCTACATCCTCGAAAACAACAAGCGTGTGCTGTGCGCCCTCGGGATAGGCCTTGATGTCGACTCTCCAGTCTTCCACGGGCTCTCCGTCCGGTCCCAAAACGACCCCGCTCACGTCCCTTCTCACGGCAACGGTCTCGGCGCGATGGGCAGCGAAGGCAGAATGCACCTCGGAGTGCGGGATGCCAAAGGAACCCTCGAACGCTTCTCTCCACCCCTTGCTCCCGAGCTGCCGGTAGTAGTCAACCAGGGCGCCTTCGCCCCCTCGCTCAACCAGCCAGATCGCAGCGAGTGCGGCGAGAGAGCCACCTGGGTCGGTCCATGGTCCATCCGACCTTCCGCTGGCGATCTGTGCAAGAGTGCCGGACATGTAGCTGGCCCGCCTCCGGTTGGAGTCCATGGCCTCGTCAAGGGATCTCTCTCCTCGTGCATCCTGATACAGCTGGCTGGCATACATCGCCGTCCCCTGGTTCAACCACCCCGGTCCGATGACTCTGCCCCGCGGCCCACCTCTGCCCTGCGACAGGTGGTCCTGAATGGCCTGAAAGTAGAGGTGCTCGATGTACTCGGAAGCATCCATACGGACGAACAGCAATCCATCGACGTACCGTGCCCGGTATACGCTGATGCCGACGCCCGCTGCGTCCTCAGTTGCATCCTCCAGTGCTGCGTCGTCGGCGCCGACGTGAACCTCCAGATCGGGCACACGTACCCCGTAGCGAGCTTCGAAGAACTCCACGACGCTCGCGGTACGAGCGCGAACGGCCACCTGCTGGTACTCGGGGACATCCCCCCAGAAGTGGATTGCCGGCCCGTCGTCCGAGCTCTCCGGCGCCGGCGGCGTGAGGGAAGGTGGGGCCGGGGCGGCAGTAGGCACCGGGGAGGCCGTGGGTGTCCGCGTCGCCGAAGGTGGCGTTGCTGCGGTGTCGCGCTCCTCCTCGCTCGTCGCCGGCAAGGCCGGATACTCCGGCGGTTCCCCGCTGTTCGCGATTGCATAGGCCAGGACACCAGCCGCGATTGCCGCCCCGCCCACCACAACCACCGCCGCCGACGACAGGGCCGGCTGAAAGTAGCTTGTGAACACCGCCAGGGGAGCGAACGCCCTGCGGCGGCCTCCGGCCTCCCGCTCGTGCCGCCAGTCGATGAGTTGCTCCCGGGTCTCCAGGTGGAGCTTCTCGCGTATGTTCCTCGCGTGGAACTTGACGGTTCCGACCTGAATCCCGAGCCGGACAGCGACTTCCACGTACGTGCCACCCGCACGCAACTCCTCAAGAACGCGCCACTCCGCTGGCGTGAGGACGTCTGGGTGTGGTGGTCGACCCCGCCTGGCCATCGCCCCAATCTAGCTGGTGGCGTGGAACAGCGCTCCGCAGGACGGCCCTGGGCCCGTCCGATGACCTACAGCGCTACTGACTCGAAGGGTCGCTCGACGGTACCGCGTGGGCCCACCACCCCCTTGAACGGGGATGTACCCATGCCTCAACGGGAGTCAGGGGCGGGAGCCTCGATCGTCCAGGTCACCGCCTCCTCGGCCACGATCCAGTAGGTCGCGCCGGAGGAGAACGTGGTCAAGGTGTTGAGGGTCGGCGCGTGCTCCAGGCCGGGCAAGTACCCGAGCCACCGGCCCGCAGCCTCGTCCCAGGTGTAGACGGCGACCACCTCTTCCGGAAGGCCGGCTTCGTCGACGGCCAGGCCATCAGGTCCGGTCCACTCGAACGAGGTCCACGCGGGGCTGAGCGAGACTGGTGCCGTCGCTCCGAAGGCCACGGAGTAGACCCTCGTCCGGCTGCCGTCGGCCGACGTGACCCTGATGGTGATCTCGGAAAGGCCGTCGAGCGCCACCTGGTGGCCCCTGGCTCTGCCGTCGGCGTCGTCCGGCACGACGACCACGCTCGCGGCGTCCTGCACCGCCTCGGCCGTGACCGTCGCCTCCGTCACGCCCTCGCCGATGACGCCCCGGTAGTCGAGCTGGGCCGGGTCGAACTCCCCGATGTCGACGCCGCTGAGGGCGAGCGACGCCAGGCGTGCGTCCATAGCGTCGGGCATGTTGTAGGTGTAGACATTGTCGTCGCTCTCGTCGGCCACGTACATGACGTCGCCGTCGGACCAGATGCCGCGCGGGCTGTTGTTGCTCGCGCTGCTCAGTTCCCCGAAGTCCTCATCACGGACGCGCTCCAGAGGAGGTGGCTCCTCGGGAGCGGCCTCCCCCTCGGTGGGCAGGACCGGCACGCGGTAGGCGAGGAGCCGCTTCGTCCCGTTGTCTGCGACCCAGAGTGAGGTGCGATCCGACCAGATGCCGCGAGGATCGTCGTTGCCGCTGCCGAGGGCGTACTCGGCCAGAAGCTCGCCGCTCGAGAGGTCGTAAGCGAAGAGGCTGTCCTTCCCACCATCGAGTACCCACATCGTGCCTTCGTCGGACCAGATGCCGCGAGCGTCGCGGTTGCGCCTCGTCAGCTCGATGTCACGTTCTTCCAGGCGCTCGCCGGTGGCCAGGTTGTAGGCGAACAGCTTGTTCCGGCCGCTGTCGGAGACCCAGATGGTCGTGCCGTCGGACCACACGCCACGCGGCGCACGGTTGCTCTCATCCAGTGCGAATTCGCGTTCCTCGACGCGTTCCCCCGTCTCCAGGTCGTAGGCGTGGATCGCGTCGTCGGCGCCGTCGCCGTTCTGGAGCAGCCACAACGTGGTCCCTTCCGACCACATCCCGCTGGGGGAGTCGTGAGCGCCGGCGAGTTCCTCGATGTCGCGGGTCACGTTCCACTCGAAGTCGACGTCGCTCGGCGTCGGACCGGTGGGCCCGCCACCGCCCCCTCCGCCTCCAAAGAAGCCGCCTCCGCCAAAGACGGGTGTGGTGCTCCTGGCGACAGTGATGATCACGTCCACGGAGTCGTCGGTTGAGTCGGACGGGTTGTAGCCGGAGTTGAATCCATCGTGCACGTCCACCGTGACGTTGTGCGTCTCCTGCACGTCCGGATCCAGCACCGCCTTCGTGCGGATCTGGCCGGTCTCCGGGTCGATCTCGAACTTGTCCGCGTCGGGTCCGCTCAGCGTGTAGGTGAGGATGTCGTCCGAGTCGTCGTCTTTCGCCTTCACGGGTGGGCCAACGGCCCTCCCCGCCCCCGTTCCCTGCCCCACCGAGCGCGGCACCTCGGCCTCGTCGAAGGTGGGAGCGGTGTTCGACGAGGGCCGGTTGTCGCCGATCCGGGCGCCCAGCTCCGCCGAAGCGGACTTGTTGCCGCCGCGCTGGTCGGAGTACTCCACCGTCACCCGCAGGTAGCTGCCGACGTCGTCCGCGCCCGCGGTGTAGGAGCTCGACCTGGCGCCCGGGATGTCCTCCCAGCTCGAGCGGTTGGTGGACCGCGCCCACTGCCAGGCTTCGCCGGTCACGTTGCCGTCATCGTCGACGAGCACGGCGTCGAAGCGGGTGTTTTGCCAGCCGCGTAGCGGCGAGAGGGTGAGCACGCCCGCCTCTTCCACGTCCGTCACCGTGACGGTCACGTCGAGGCGTCCTTCGAGGCCCTCGGGGTCGGTCGCCGTCACCCTGATCGAGAAGCTCGTGTTGCCGCTCTCGTAGTCCGGCGGCGAGGCGAAGTACAGCTGGCCGCGGCTGGAAATCCAGAAGTCGTTGCTGTTGACCGACCACTCGAGCGTGTCGCGCTCCGGGTCCGTCCCCGTGTAGGTCGCAATGGCGGCGCTGCTGTTCTCGGCGATGGACGGCGAGGTGTCACCGCTGACCACCGGCGCTTCGTTGATGTCAGTCACGCTGACGACGACGTTGATCGTGTCGTCGATGACGTCGTCGGGGTCGTCGTTCTGGTCGGCGCTGTCGCTGACGGACACGGTCACGCGGTAGCTCTTCTTGCCTTCGAAGTCCAGCGAGACGCCCGACGCTAGCCGCAGCTGACCGCTGCTCGCATCGATCTCGAAGGAGGCCGCGTCCGTACCGCTGAGGGAATAGGTGAGCGAGTCGAAGTTCACGTCGTTCGCGGCCACGGGATCGCCGATGGAGTCCCCGCTTTGCGCGTCCTCGGGAACGTCGCGCCTGCCGTTCTCCGTCGCTGGGAACGCCGGCGCCGAGTTGACCGGCGGCGGGTCCCCCACCCGCGCCGACACCTTCGAGGCGGTCTTGTTGTCGCCGTGGCCGTCGGTGTAGGAGGCGGTGGCGCGGATGAAGTTGCCGGCGTCCACCAGCGTCGGCGTGTACCTGTTCCTGGTCTCCCCCACCAGGTTGACCCAGTCCGTGCGGCCGTTGGGCGAGCGGTGCCAGGCCCAGCTGACCGAGCTGGCGCCGTCGTCGTCCTCGAGCACCGCCGTCACCTCGACGCGCGCCTGGATCGTGGCCGTGAGCGTCGTGAGCGTGACGGTGCCGGCCTCGTCCACGTTGTCGACCGTGATCGTGACGTCGATCGAGTCGTCGGTCTCGGCCGAGGGATTGCCGAGGCCGTCCTTCCGGTCGTGCACGTCGACCGTGACCTGATAGCTGGACTTCGTCTCGAAGTCGAGAGGGTCTTTCACGCGCAGCTGGCCGCTGCCGGCGACGATGCTGAACGACGCGGCGTCGGTCCCGCTGAGCGAGTACGTGAGGCCGTCGTTCTCGGGGTCCTCCGCGGCCACGGGGACGCCGATGCTCGTGCCGGCCCTGCTGTTCTCCGGCACGGTCCGCGCGCCGTTCTCGGAGGACGGGAAGGTGGGCTGCTGGTTCTCGCCGAAGACGCGCAGCGCCGTGATCCCCTCGGCGCGCTTCCCGCCCCCGCGCCTGTCCGTGTAGGAGACGGCCGCGCGCAAGTAGAAACCTGCGTCCGCCAGCACCGTGGTGTAGCTGGTGGAGGTGGCGTTGGAGGTCGTGCCCGGGATGGGGGTCCAGCCCGTGCGCCCGTCGCGTGAGCGCCACCAGCGCCAGCTGCGCGCGCTGACGCTGCCGTCGCCGTCTGTGTGGGTGGCCTGCACCGTGACGCCGACCCCCGGTTCCGGCACCGAGAGCGTGACCACGCCCTCCTCCTCCACGTCGAGGACGCGAACCGACACAACGGTGGTGGCGTCGATGGCGTCGTCATTGATCACCATGTTGCTGCCGTCCAGGCCCTTGCCGTCGTGCAACGTCACCGTGAAGAACAGCAGGCCTTGCCCTCCCACCGTCTCGAAGTCCAGCGCCCCGACGGTCCTGACCTGTCCGGTAGAGGGGTTGATCTCGAAGAGTGCGGAGTCCTGCCCGTCCTGAATACCGAACGTCAGGTTGTCGCCATCGCGGTCCGTTGCTGTGATGCGGTCGGGGAGGAATCTGCCGGCCTCTCCTTCTTCCATCGCCTGGTTAGACCCCGATCGGAATCTGGGCTTCACGTTGGGCAGGGGGTCCGCTTCCACGGGCGCGGTCTCTCCGCTGGTCACCATCTTCCGGTTGGCGAAGACCCGATCGGCGTTTCGCCGATCGAAGTACGACACCTCGGCCCGCAGGGGCTTCCCGGTGTCGTCTTCGTCAACCGTGTACCTCAGCGTCTTCGAGGAGGTAGCACCCAGGCTGATGGGTTGCCACACCCCCGACTCCTGCGCCCTCAGGGTCCAGCTGAGGCTAGTCTGACCCGTGTCGATTCCGCCGTCCGGGTCCGACAACGTGAAGGTGATCGTGTCCCCCACGACCGGGTCGAGGTTGTCCACCCTGACGACGCCCGTCTCCTCGATGTCGCGCACCGTCACCGTCACGGGCTGCATGGCCGTGCGCCGGTTCGTCTTGCTCAGGATGTCGGTGACGACGACGGTGAAGTTGTAGACGTTGTCCCCGCCGGAATCCTTCGGGTCCTCGAAGCTGGGCGTCTCCTTGAAGATGACGTTGCCGCCGCTGTCGATCTCGAAGTCGGCCGCGTCCGTGCCGGTCAGCGACCATGTGACCCCACCCTCCTCGTCGCGACCGGTGTAGGTGGCGATAACGGGGAAGGCGTAGGGCGGCTCCTGGAAGCTCGCGTCGAGGGTTGCATCGTGCTCGTCGAGCGCTATCGCCGTCTCGACCGTCCCCGTGAACTCCGGCCGCTCGTTGACGTCGAAGATGCGAACGAAGACCTCGTGCGTCGAGACATTGGTGCCGTCGGATGCGTTCACGGTGAACACGTATCCATTAGCTCCTACATCGGTTGAGGAGCCCAGCGGGTTCTCGAAGTCCGGCACGATATTCCAGCGGGCAATAGCGCTCTCGTCGGCATCGGCCGTTGGCACGAAGTCGGAGTCCTCCGCGATCACGAAGTCAGCCGCGTCAGGCCCGGTGATGGTCCAGATGATGTCCTGCCCCTCCTCGTCCCGGGCCTCGACCCGGTACCAGTAGGCCTGGTTCGGCACAGTCGCGGGGATGGTGGAGAGGTCAGACACCGTTATCCCTGAGTCGTACTCGATCTCGTCAGCGTGCCGACCGGTAGACACGGCAGTGAACTGCGGCGTCTCGTCCACGTTGGTGACCGTCACCGTCATCGGGTAGTCCCGCGTGCTCACGCCGTCGCTGATCCTCACGATGACCTCGTACTGGTTGTCATCGGCGGCGTGGCTCTCGGTGGCGTTCACGCGGTCGGTTGGGTCCTCGAAGTTCGGCCCGTTCCGGAAGCTGAGCGTCCCGTGGCCGCTTGTGGAGTCCTCGGTGATCTGGAAGTCGGCGGCGTCCGTGCCGGCCAGTGACCACGACAACTGCGTGAGGTCGCTCATCTCCTCGTCACGGGGGATGTAGGTCATCACCTCCAGG
>VXPF01000154.1 GCA_009839725.1 Dehalococcoidia bacterium
GGGCGCGGCCATGTTTAGCGAATCCGCGCCGCGGGGGACGGCGGCGCTGGAAGCGTGGGCGGAGGCGCTCGAAGGGACGGGGGAGGTCGACCGCGCGGGCAACGCCTACACGCTGGCGGTGCTGCAGGCGGCGCGGATGGACGGGGCGGCCGTCCTGGGAAACCTCGCGGAGGCGATCCCGGGCCTCGCCATCCCGCTGATGCAGGCACAACGGGCGGTGCTCGACCTGACGCAGGCGCTCTCGCCGCTGCTGACCCTGTTCCCGTTCCCGGCGGGCGGGCACGGGAACGTCTCGAACCCGGGATTGCGGGAAGCGGCCGCGAACGCGCTGCGCCGGGCGGCGGGGCACGAGCGGCGGGCAGCCGCATCGATCGCCGAGGCGCTCGACTCGCTGGGGGCGGGGTAGGGGCGGTGGTGAGCTGGATCATCGAGGGGGAGCTGGGGGTGAGCGCTCGCCCGGGCTACGTGCCCGGCGAGGAGCAGGCCGTGCCGCTGGCGACGGTGGATGCCTGGATCGCAAGGGTGCGGGAGGCGGGCGTGCGGTCGGTCATCTGCCTGCTGGGGGACGACCAGTTGCCGCTCTACGAGGGGGCGCTCCCGGAGGGGCTGATCGCGCGCTACCGGGCGGCAGGGCTGGCTGTGGCGCACCACGGCGTACGAGACGGGCTGACGGAGCCGTTCACGCCGGCGCAACTCGACGGGGCGTGGGCGTCGTTCCAGGCGCTGCCGAAGCCGGTGCTGGTGCACTGCAGCGCCGGACACGACCGCACGGGCCGAGTGGTCCGGCACATCCTGGGGCGGCTGGAGGGGGAGGGGTCGGGGGTCGGCTAGGCGCCGCGGGCGCGGAGGACGGCCAGGGTCAACTCCTCGACGGTGGCGATGTCGGGATCGGCGGCGAGCTCGTCGTCGACCCAGCGACGGGCCTCCGAGCGGCCGTAGCCGAGGGCGGCGATGGCCTCGACAGCGTCGAGGGCGACACGATCGCGCTTGAGGCTGTCGAGGTCGACGGGCCGGTCGAGGGCGCCGTCCTGGAGGGCGGCCTCGGCAACGACCTTACCGCGCAGGGTCGCGATGACCTTGGCGGCCACGCGCGCGCCGATGCCGGGCAGCCGCGTGAGCGCTGGCTGGTCCTCCTGCTCGATGGCGCGGGCGATGGTGCTGACGGAGACGGTCATGGCCTTGGCGGCCTTGGTGGGGCCCAGACCCTCGACGGTGGTGAACTTGCGGAAGAAGTCCCGCTCGGGGCGGCGGAGGAAGCCGACGAGGAGGGGGACGGGGGTATTGGCGGTGGCGTGGTAGAGCACGTGCAGGCCGATCTCGGGGTCGGGGCCACCCTCCCCGGCGGCGGCGACCTTCTCCTGGATCTCAGGCCAGAGGAAGGCGGGCACCAGTACCTCGTAGCGGACGCCGGAGACATCGATCTCGACGGTCAATTCGCCGACGTCGGTGTGGGTGAGGCGACCGGCGAGGTGGGTGATCACGCGTCGATCTTACGCCGCCGCGACTCGGAGCCGGGGCGGGGGTAGGCTGGGGCGCGTGCCGGAACTCCCGGAAGTCGAGACGATCAGGCGCGACCTGGAGCCGCTGGTGCTGGGGCGGACGGTGGCGGGGGTGGAGGTCGACCCGGGCACGATCGACCTGCTGACGGACCTGCCCATCGACGGGCTGCGGGCGGGGCTGGTGGGGCGGCGCTTCGTGTCGCTGGGGCGGCGGGGCAAGTACCTGCTGTTCGGGATGGACGACGGGCGCACCTTCGTGACGCACCTGCGCATGACGGGGCGGCTGGTGTGGCGGGAGGCGGACGATCCGGCCATCGACTACGAGCGCGGGCGGATCGCGCTGGACGGGGGACACGAGCTGCGCTGGAGCGACCTGCGGAAGTTCGGCACGTGGGACATCGTCGAGGACACGGCGGAGGTGGTGGGGAAGCTGGGGCCGGAGCCGCTGGACGAGGAGTTCACGGCGGCGTTCCTGCGGAAACTGCTGGCGGGGCGGACGGCGCCGGTGAAGGCGGTGCTGCTCGACCAGCGGCGGATCGCGGGGCTGGGGAACATCTACGTGGACGAGGCGCTCTATCAGGCGCGCATCCGTCCGGACACGGCGGCGGGGGAGGTGTCGCGGGGGGCGGCGGCCCGGCTGCACGTGGCCTGTCGCGAGGTGTTGGAACGGGGCATCGAGAACCGGGGGGCGAGCTTCAGCGACTACGTGGATGCGCGGGGCGAGGAGGGACGGCAGCACATGTACGTGCAGGTATTCCGGCGCGACGGGAAGCCGTGCTACGCGTGCGGGGCGGAGATCGTGCGGTCGGTAGTGGGGGGTCGCGGGACGCATTTCTGCCCGCGCTGCCAGCGTAGGCCGCGCAGGCGCCGTTCCGCCACGAGCTAGAATGCCGGCATGGCGGAAGAGTCGTACGTCGCGGGGCTGACCGAGATCAGGTTCCTCGAGGAGTACGAGCGCTCGGTCCTGAGCAAGCCGCAGATGGTGGCTGACGCCGCCCTGAAGGCGCTGGCGTTCGCGCCCCCGTACGAGCGTCCGGCGCTGGTGGGGATGCTCGCCGAGCAGCTCGTGGAGGCGGCCTTACGGCTGACGGCCGTGTTCGAGGCGCTCGATGACAGGAGATTCTCCATTGCCCAGCAGCTGCGCGGG
>VXPF01000114.1 GCA_009839725.1 Dehalococcoidia bacterium
ATCTCACCCCCCCCCTCCCCCCTCCCACCACCTGCGCCGGTGGGGGCCCCTTTCTTTCTCCCCCCCCCCCGGGGGGCGCCCCCCCGCCCCCCCCCCCCCCCCCCCTCCCCGAGCACGTCCCCGACCCCCGCGACTGGCTCGAGGACATCCGGGCGCGCGTCTTCCCCCGCCTCTCCGCCACCCTCCGCGTCGCCGTTGATAGCGGCTTCAGCCGCTACGTCCGCGACGGCTTCGATCCCGCGCCCCGCCTGGTCCACAACGACCTCTGGTTTACGCACATCATCGAGCGCCACGGGCGCCTCGCCGGGATCATCGACTTCAGCGATGCCGCCCTGCGCGACCCCGCCGCCGACTTCGCCGCCATCCTCGCCGATGGCGGCTGGCACGCCGTCGACGACATCGCTCGCTACTACGACCGCCCCCTCGGCGAGGGCTTCCACGAACGAGTCGAGTTCCACTACTGGACCATCGGCCTTCACGACATCCTCTACGGCCTCGAGACCGGCCAGGAGCGCTACGTCGGACTCGGCCGTTCCTGGCTCGCCCAGCGCATGCGCGAGGTCGGCATCCTCCCCGCCTGAGCCCCGGCCGCCACGCTAGAATGCCCGGGCTCGCGAGGAGGCACGCCGTGGAGATCCAGGGGAAAGTCGCCATCGTCACCGGAGCCGGGTCCGGCATCGGCCGCGCCACGGCGATTGCCCTCGCCGCCGAGGGCGCGAGCGTCGTCGTCGCCGACGTTGACCCCGAAGGCGGCGCCGCCACCGTCGGCGAGATAACCGGCGCCGACGGCTCCGCCACCTTCGTCGCTTGCGACGTCACGAGCCCCGACAGCATCCGCAACCTCTTCGCCGAGGCCGAGGCTGCCTACGGCGGCGTCGATATCGTCTACAACAACGCCGGCATCTCCAGCGGCGAGCCCCACTGGCCCGACGCCAACCTCGAGCGCATCGCCGAGGAGACCCACATCAACACGTCCGGCGTCATGATGGGCACCCGTGAGGCCATCCAGGCCATGCGCAAGCGCGGCGGCGGCGTCATCGTCAACACTGCTTCCGTCGCTGGCGACGGCCACCTCCCCTTCGACCCCATGTACTCCGCCACCAAGAAGGCCGTCATGTCCTTCACCCAGACCTGCGCCCCCTTCGCCGAGCGCGACAACATCCGCGTCAACGCCGTCTCCCCCGGCATGGTCCGCACCGCCTTCCAGGGCAAGACCGGCGACGGCGACCGCCCCGCCTCCTGGCTCCAGCCCTCGATCGAGCGGCACGCCGACGCCATCCTGCCCCCAGAGGCCATCGCCGAAGCCGTCCTCGACTTCATCCGCGACGACTCCAAGGCTGGCGAGATTCGCACCGTCGCCCCCGCCTAGCGGCGTATCATCCCCGCGGACGGTCGCCATGCCCGAACTGCTCGACGATCTCCGCGTTCTCGACCTCAGCGAAGGCCCCATCGGTGGCATGACCACCATGGTGCTCGCCGACTTCGGCGCCGACGTCATCAAGGTCGAGCGCCCCGGCGGCGACCCCTGGCGTACGGTCGCCAACGCTCCCATGTGGCTCCGCGGCAAGCGCAGCGCCGTCCTCGACCTCACGACCGAGGCAGACCGTGAATCGCTCGCCCGCCTCGCCGAGGGCGCCGACGTGCTCGTCGTGAGCAGTCGCCCCGGCAAGGCCGAGGCCCTGGGCGCCGGCTACGAGACCCTCAAGACGCGCAACCCCGGCCTCGTCTACTGCGCCATCACCGGCTTCGGCCCGGAGGGTCCCTACGCCGGCTACTCCGGCTACGAGGCCGTCGTCGCCGCTCGCATGGGGCGCATGCTCACCTTCAGCGGCCTCGCCGACCGCGAAGGCCCCGCCTACCCCGCCGTCCAGGCGGGCTCCCACGCCACCTCCCAGGCCGCCCTCCACGGCATCCTCGCCGCCCTCATGGCCCGCGAGGGGACGGGCCGCGGCCAGCTCGTCGAAACCAGCCTCCTCCAGGGCCTCTCCTCCTACGACCTCGGCGGCCTCTACCGCGCCCAGCTCGGCGACCGCCACCCCGAGGTCTTCGCCGGCATCGTCATGCCCGCCATGCCCACCCTCAACTACCACGCCCTCCCGACGAAGGACGGCCGCTGGCTCCAGTTCGGCAACCTCATGGCCCACCTCTTCGATAACTACCTCGCCGCCGTCGACCTCGCCGACATCTTTGCCGACCCCGACTACGAGGGCAGCCCCGCCGGGTGGTCCGAGGAGGCCCGCGAGCGCCTCCGCGACCGCATGTTCGAGCGCATGCTCGAACGCACCGCCGACGAGTGGATGGACACCTTCATCGAGCACGGCGGCGTCGCCGCCACCCCCTTCCAGAGCACCCAGCAGGCCCTCGACGACCCCGATCTCGTCCTCAACGGCCACGTCGTCGAGCGCGACCACCCCACCCTCGGCACCGTGCGCCAGATCGGGCCGCTCGCCCGCCTCACCGCCACCCCCGGCGTCGCCGGCGAGGCCGGCCCCGAGCCCGGCGAGCACACCGCTGAGGTCCTCGCCGAGGCCGCCCCTCGCGGGCGTCACCGTCCATGAGATCGCGACCCTCATGCCCGCCCCCCCCCGCGCCCCCCGACCCCCCCCACCCACACCACCCGCCCCA
>VXPF01000108.1 GCA_009839725.1 Dehalococcoidia bacterium
CCCCGCCGCGGCCCCCGCCCCCCCCCCCCCCCCCCCCCCCCCCCCCCCCCCCCCCGCCGCCGTCGCCCCCCCCCCCCCCCGGGGGCGGCCCCCCCCCCCCCCCCCTCGGCTGGGGGAGCGGACTGGACGTGGACGCGCTGCTCGCCTCCACGCAGCGGAAGACCGGGCTCAGCGATTTCGGGGCCGATGGCCCCCTGGAGGCGCTGCGGCTGCTCGTCGGCTCCATCAACGGCGAGGCCGAACTCACGCCCACCGGCCGGCTGGTCCAGAAGTCCCGGCTCAGCGGCGCCCTGATCCAGCGCCTGCGGATCCAGGACCTGCTCAGGCGACATCCCGAGATCCTCGATATCGACCTCGGTTCCGTCATCCTCATCGCCGGCTTGCAGCGGACCGGCACGACGCTGCTGCACCGCCTCCTGTTCCGCAATCCCGACATCGACGGGGTCATGGGGGTGGAAGCCATCGAGCCCCTGCCAGCGGGTGCGGTGCAGGGGCAGCGGAGTGGCGCGTCCAGCCGGCAAGCGACCCTGGCGCAGCGCGGGATCAGGTACCTGTCGCCGGACTTCAACGCCATCCACCCGATCGACCCGGCCGAACCCGAGGAAGACATCCTGCTCCTGGACCTCAGCTTCATGAGCCAGACCCCGGAAGCGACCATGCACGTGCCGGCCTACTCCCGCTGGCTGGAGGAGCAAGACCACACGAGCGCCTACTCCTACCTCCACAGGGTGCTGCAGGTCCTGAGGTGGCAGCGTCCCGGGAAGAACCTGGTGCTGAAGACGCCGCACCACATGGAGTACCTCGATATCTTCCTGAAGGCCTTCCCCGCCGCCCTGGTGGTCCAGACCCACCGCGACCCGCGCAAGACGCTGCCATCGTTCTGCAGCATGGTCGCGCACGGGCGGGGCATCTTCAGCGACCGGGTCGACCCGGTCGAAATCGCCGCGCACTGGACGAGGAAGACGCGGAGAATGGTCGACCTGACCATGCAAACGCGGGACAGGGCGAACGCCGACCAGTTTCTCGACGTGTCGTACTACGACCTGCTCGACGACCCCATCGGCGAGCTCCGCCGAATCACGGAACGCGCGGGCATCGGGTTCGATGAGGAGGCCCAGGCCATAGCGGAGCAGTACCTGGAGGCGCATCCCCAGAACCAGTTCGGCCGCCACCGCTACCACATGAGCGACTTCGGGCTGGACGAAGAGACGATCGACCGGGAGTTCGCGGCCTACCGGGCCCGGCACGCGATCCCGGTCGAGTAGGGGCGAGACATGGACGCGCAAGACTCGGGCCGCACAGGCGGAGGCGCCAGGCAGATGGGCGATGGCAGCTTCCTCCACGCCTTTGTCGCAGCGCGCCGGGACCTCAAGGCGCCGAAGGTCGCGGAGGTAGACCCGGCCCCACATGACGCTCGCATCGATGGCAAGACGTGCCTGATCACGGGGGCCAACAGCGGGCTGGGCAAGGCGGCGGCGGTGGAGCTGGCCCGGCGCGGCGGCACCATGCTCCTCGCCTGCAGGCCGGGGCATGACGGCACCCGCGACGAGGTCGCGCGGCTGTCGGGATCCGAGGCGGTGGAAATGCTGGAGGTGGACCTGGCCGACCTCGCGTCCGTACACCGCTTGTGCGACCGCCTCGCCGAGCGCGGGACCAGGGTCGACATCGCGGTGTTCAACGCCGGCCTGATGCCGCGAACGGCGCAGAAGACGCCGCAGGGGTACGAGACGATGTTCGCGGTCCACTTCCTGTCCAGCCGCGTCATGCTCGATCGCTGGCTCGAGGACGGCGTGCTTCGCCCGGCCAGCCCCGGCGCGGAAGCTCCCCGGGTGATCTTCGTGTCGTCCGAGGCGCACCGGTCGGGGCACACCATTGACTTCGGTCGCTTGGGCGACTTCGTGGACTACGACATGGGGGAGAGCATGGTGCGCTACGGCCTGACCAAGCTGGTGCAGTGCACGTTCGCGACGGAACTGTCCCGCCGGCTCAACCCGGCGGACGGGGTCGAGGTCGCGGTTCACGCCATGTGCCCGGGGGGCGTGGCCTCGAACATCGCCCGGGACACGCCACTCCTCCTCAAGCCCCTGGCGAACGCCGTGCTGGGACACTTCTTCCAGTCGCCCGAAGAGGCGATCGGGCCGGTCATCTACCTGTGCTGCGCGGACGAGCCGGGCCAAACGACGGGGATGTACCTGCACCTGATGCAACGCAAGGCGGTCTCACCGACTGCCTTGGACCCGGAGCACGGCGTCAGGCTGTGGGAAGCGAGCGAGCCGCTGGTGGCACAATCACGAGAGTCACGGCGAGGGGGCTGACACACCATGGGAAAGCAACTACCGACGCGGGCCGCCCGCATCTTCCTTTCGCTGCTGGCCGTGGCCGCACTGCTGACCGTGGCGCTGACGATCCCGGCTGGCTCGGCCCAGGCGGAGGACGACGGCGAGGAGCCTGGTGCCCAGCTGACCTTGAGCGTGAGCGAGGCGCAGCCGGGCGACACCATCACGGTTGAGGCCTCCGGTTTCCGGGTGGAGGAGGACGGATCCTTCATCTACAGCTCGACCATCACCATCGGCGGCATGCCGATTGCCAGCGTGGCGAGCGTCGACCTTGTGTCGGGCTTCCTCCACGAGGGCAGGTACTCCGACACGGGCCAGTGGATCGCCGAGCACATCCACATCGACCCTCCGGGCCTCACGCCCGACGGCGCCTTCACGGCCGAGCTCGTGTTGCCAGACGACCTGCCGCCGGGCGATCACGAGCTGGTCGCAATCTCGTGCTGGGCCGGCCCCGACGGCGACTATCCCGAGGACGGCGTGGCGCCCTGCGGCACCGTCGGCCTGGGCGGCGGCGTCAAGGACCGTGTCGCGAAGGTAACGCTCACCATCGTCCCGAGGAGCGCCGGCGACCCGGCCGTCGCGGGAACGGGCAACGCGGGGCTGGGCGTGGAGCGGGACGAGGGTGTTCCCGCGAGCATGGTCGCCCTCGTGTTCGCGATCGCCATCGCTACGTGTCTTGCGGGCTGCCGGCTGCGGCGCGGGAGGGCGTGACAGGAGTCGGGCGGGGGGAGTGGCAAGCGGGCCCGGACGCATCTCGCCAGGGGGGCTGGGGTAATTCGGTGCTCGTGTCGCTAGAGTCGGGTCCGATGCGCGGTCTGCTCCTGGGAGCCACGCTGGTTGTCGCCATCGCCTGCGGCGGGGAACCCAGCGCACCTGCTCCTGACGCAACCGCGACCCCTGTTCCCACCAGCACATCGACAGCGACCAGCTCAGCCACAGGCGGGAGCCCAACAGCTACAAGGTCGCCCGCGTCGGCAAGTACTCCCGTCGCGGCAGCGTCAACCCCGAACACTCAGGGCGAAGTGACGCAGGACGCGCCGCCACCGCCCGACGCCGACGCATACGAAGATCTCGTCGTGGACCCGCCGAAGGGCGCGCCGGTGAGCGTGGGCGCGAACCTGGGGTGTGCCATCGACGAGTACGGTGAGCTGTTCTGCTGGGGCGAGAACTGGGGAGGGAGCACCGAGCCTCCCACAGGGACGTTCTGGTCGGTCAGCGTCGGGCATAACTACGCCTGTGCCCTGCGCGACTCAGGTGAGGTGGTGTGCTGGGGTGGGGAAAACAGGAGTGGCGAACTGGAAGCGCCCCTGGGCCAACACTACGTCGTGAGTGCGGGAGGGTTTCACGCCTGTGCGCTGGCGCGCTCGGGCGAGATCAACTGTTGGGGCTTCGCGGGGTATGAGGCAATCGAGGCGCCTCCGGGGCCCTTCCGTTCAGTGAGCGTAGGCCAGACCTTTACGTGCGGGATTCGCGCATCGGGCGAACTCGTGTGCTGGGGAGACGAGCGCTCCGGGATGCTGGATACCCCGGCAGGGAGTTTCCGGTCGGTGAGCGCGAACGCTATTCACGCCTGCGCCCTTGCGGAGTCAGGCGAAGTCGTGTGCTGGGGAGACAACGAATTTGGGCAGACCGATGCCCCTCCGGGGGCCTTCCGCTCCGTGAGCGCCGGCCGTTTGCATACGTGCGGGCTGCTGGAGTCCGGGGAAGTGGCGTGCTGGGGCAACAACGAGCTTGGCCAGAGCGACGCGCCGGATGGCGCCTATCGATTCGTTACCGCTGGCGTTGGCAACTCCTGTGGGGTCGGGGAGTCGGGCGAGATGGACTGCTGGGGCGCGAACAGCTTCGGGGCCGTCGAGCCTCTTGACTATGCCTCGCTGCACATGGGCGATGGTGGAGGCTGCGCCCTGCGGGAATCCGGGGAAGTGGACTGCTGGGGCAGGGCCCTTGCGGGGGACGCCTCCGCAAGGGAGGGAACCTTCCGCGCCGTGAGTGTCGGGCAACTGCGAAGCACCGCCTTTGGGGGAGGCATCGCCTGTGGAGTGCGGGAGTCGGGCGAGATTTCCTGCTGGGGATCGAGCGACCTGCTGAACTACCTCGCCCCCGGCACGAACAAGGGGCCCTACCTCACCTTGAGCCTGGGGTTCGACCATGGCTGTGCCGTTCTCGAGTCGGGCGGGATCGATTGCTGGGGAGGCAACGACAACGGCCAGGGTGATCCTCCACCCGGGAACTATCGGCAGATACAGGCGGGCGGGAGCCACACCTGTGCGCTCCGGGAGTCGGGAGAGGTGGCCTGCTGGGGGAAGAACGATCGCGGTCAGGCCAATTCGCCTTCAGGGACGTACCAGGCACTGAGCGCAGGCTCAGCCCACAACTGCGCGATAGCAGACTCGGGCGACGTCGCCTGCTGGGGAGCCAACGAGGATGGGCAGGCGGATGCACCGGCGGGGAAGTTCCGCTCGGTGACCGCGGGACGGAGCGCTTTCAGCTGTGGGATACGGGACTCAGGTGCAATCCACTGCTGGGGCAAGGAGTCCCTGGCGCCGGATGCGGAGTTCACGGGTTCGTACCACGCGGTCAGCATCGCCGGAGCAGGGAGGCTCTGCGCTCTCAGCGAGAACGGCAGTCTCGCCTGTTGGGGGAGAAGCACGCTCGACACCTTCAGGACAAGGCCACACGCAACCACGGTGTCAGCGCCTCGTGCTTCACCGGGCGGTTCGCTGGCGCCCGAAGCGGCGGGGGGTGTCATGGTGAGCGCCGGCGTCGATCACGCATGCGCAGTGGGGAAGGCAGGCGGGATCACGTGCTGGGGGAGAAGGATTACCGCCGCGCGCCCTCCGGACTCGGGCACATTCCGGTCAGTGAGTGCGGGACACTTGCACACCTGTGCAGTAACGACCTCTGGCGAAGTCGTGTGTTGGGGAAAGAACGAATTTGGCGAAACCGATGCGCCGGAGGGGGCGTATCGCTCTGTGAGCGTGGGGATTCGACACAGCTGTGCGTTGAGCGAGTCCAGAGGGCTCGTCTGTTGGGGAGATGATTCAGTTGGCCAGGCGCAAGCCCCAACCGGTTCCTTCCGCTCGGTGAGCGCTGGCAATGGCCACACCTGTGGGGTGAGAGAAACCGGCGAGTTGACCTGCTGGGGTTTGAACGAACATGGTCAAACGTCCGTCCCGGGGGGTAGCTACCGCGCCGTGAGCGCGGGTGCCGCACACACCTGCGCTCTGCGGGACACCTGGGAAATCACGTGCTGGGGCTGGAACGAATACGGCCAGGCGGCCGCCCCAAAAGGTAGGTTCCGCGCCGTGAGCGCCGGAATCCAGCACTCCTGCGCTCTGCGGGCCTCCGGCCAGCTCGAGTGCTGGGGGAAGTCATACCTTGACGAGAATGCCCGGACGGTGCGCTTCTACCAGTCCCTCGACGTGGGGAGTGAATACGGGTGCGCTGTGACGACCGGCACGGAAGGGGTGGAGTGCTGGGGCGAACGCCCCCCATCCTCGGTGCCGGAGGAGCTCGAGTAGGTCCCTGCCAGGAAGTGGCTCACGAAGGGAGACTGAACGACGAACGTTCGAGTTGACGGTGGCGCTGTAGGCGCACAGTGCTCCTACGGCACCGATCCCTGTCCTTGGTCGTTCTTCCCCCAGCACGCGACCGCACCCTCCTCCCGCACCGCGCAGGTATGGCCCCCGCCTGCGCCCACCGTCCGGTACTTCCCCGCTGGCGGCGCGGCCTGGCCATGCTGATTGTCTCCCCAGCAGTCGATCTCGCCCGTGTCACGCACCGCGCAAGCATGTCCTGCGCCAGCGCTCACAGAGCGATAGGTTTCGGGTGGCACATCCAGCCGCCCATCGAAGAGATCCCCCCAGCAGAGGAGTTCACCCGTATCCCGGATCCCGCAGATGTGTGCGCCGCCCACGCTGATCGAGTCGTAGGTCCCCGGCGGCACACTCTTCATCCGCCCCGCACCATTCGCCCACCAGCAGTCGACCTTGCCCGTGTCGCGCACTGCACAGAGGTAGACGCTCCCAGCGCTGACGGAGCGGTAGCTTCCCGATGGCGCCTCCAGCCCCTCGACGGTGTGGCTTCCCCAGCAGTCGATCTCACCAGTTTCGCGTACCGCGCAGATGAGACCCCGACGGCGGAAGCTGTCCTGGCCAGATCCCGGGATGGTGTCCGTGTCACTCACGCTCACCGAACGGTACGTAGCCCCGGCGATGCCCACCACTTGGACGTGGGCGCTGCGACAGTAGATGACGTCACTGCCCGGGCTGGACGGCCGGCAGCTCACGAACTCGGTGCTTCCCCAGCAGAGCACCTCGCCGGCGTCTGTCACCGCACACGTTCGATCCTGCCCGGCGCTGAGCCACCGGTACCTCCCGGCAGGGGCATCTGTCTGTCCCTCGTCGTTGAGCCCCCAACACACGACTTCGCGTGTCTCCAGCAGCGCACAGGTGTGGCTGTCGCCCGTGGCCACCATGGCTGCCCCGGTCAGCCCGCTCGGAACACCGGACGGCTCCGCAGCCCCGCCCAGGAAGAACACGAGCAGCAACACGACAACAGCCAAGATCGCCAGGCCACCGAGCCCGACTCCGGCCCAGATAAGGGGCGACCTAACGAAGGCTAGGGCTGGCGGAAGCGCCATGAGCCCCAGAAGGGGCCTTCGCTCCCGGCCAGGTCGCCAGGCCGCGAGCTCGTAGCGGTCCGCCAGCTCGAGCTTGGCGAGCATGCTGGCGAGATGCGTACGGACCGTCTCGGGGCTGCGGCCGAGTCGGACGGCAATCTCGGCGTTCGTGCCGCCCCTGCGGAGCTCTTCGAGGACCCGCTGCTCGGCCGGTGTCAGCACATCGGGATGTCGCGGACGTCCACGGCCTCGTCCCGGCATGCGGTCACGCTAGCACCCGACACGCGGAATTACCTCACCCACCCAACGCTACCGAGAGGCCTCACCGATACGGCGTGGCTAGCGTGGCTCCCCGGCGAGGATTCGAACCTCGAACCTAGCGGTTAACAGCCGCTCGCTCTACCGTTGAGCTACCGGGGAACGGGCTCTCAGTTTCCGGCGGGGCGGGGGAACGGGCAACAGGTGAGGGCCCTGATTCCGGCGACCGGGGACACAACCGAGCGCTCTGCTACAGTGGATTTATGGCCAGGATTCACACGGGTCTCCAACCCCTGCCCTGGCCCCGACGAATCTGGCGATTCTGCCTCGTCGCCTGGAACTTCGTCGTCATCTACCTGGGCTATAAGCGCATCCAGAAGACCCCCGGCCTGAGCGAGTCGGAGCGCAGGGCGCGCTACCGCCAGCAGCACCGCGCGACGGGCCAGCGGCTCTACCGGCTGGCGATCCGGATGCAGGGGCTGCTGATCAAGTCGTGCCAGTTCCTGAGCAGCCGCGCGGACGTGGCGCCCCCGGAGCTGGTGGCCGTCCTGAGCCGGCTCCAGGATTCGGTGCCGCCACGCTCGTACGACGAAATCGCGGGGCAGGTGCAGCGCGAGCTGGGCGCCGGTCCCGAGGACGTGTTCGCGAGCTTCGAGCGCGAGCCGATCGCGGCGGCGTCGCTGGCGCAGGTGCACCGCGCGGTGACGCACGACGGTCGCGAGGTGGCGGTGAAGGTGCAGTACCCGGGCATCTCGCGGGTGGTGGAGACGGACCTGCGCTCGATCAGCGTGCTCATCGAGATTTTGGCCCGCATCGAGCGTCGCTGGGACTTCCGCATGCTGATCGCGGAGATCGCGGACTACACGCCCCGCGAGCTCGACTTCGTGGTCGAGGGGCAGAGCGCGGAGCGGGTCGCGCGGGAGCTGGCGCACCGGACGGACGTGCGCGTCCCGGCGATCGTGTGGGAGCACACGGAGCGGCGGGTCCTGACGATGGAGTACATCGACGGCATCAAGATTTCTGCCACGGACGAGCTGCTGGCGGCGGGCATCGACCCGGACGCGGTGGCGCAGATCATGATGGAGGCGTACTGCGAGCAGATTCTCGTGAACGGCTTCTTCCACGCCGACCCGCACCCGGGGAACCTGCTCGTGCTGCCGGGTCCGGTGGTGGTGTTCCTCGACTTCGGGATGAGCAAGCACCTGCCGGACGACTTCCGCAAGACCTACAACCACTTCACGCTGGCCGTGCTCAGCCAGAACGACGCGGGCATGCTCAAGGGGTTCCAGGAGCTCGGTTTCCGGACGCGTTATGACGACCCGGAGATGCTGGTCGCGCTGGGGCGTTCGTTCTTCGAGTCGGCGGGGCCGGAACAGCGTCCCTACGCGGACGCGGAGGTAGTCGGCGAGGTAAACGAGCGGCTCGCGCGGCTCCTGTCGGAGAACCCGGTGACGGAGATGCCGCCGGACATCCTGCTGATCTTGCGCGTGCTGGGGCTGATGAGCGGTCTGCAGAAGCGGCTCGACAGCACGGTCGACGTAGCGGAGACGATCACGCCCTACGCGGCGGCACAGATCGCGGGCGAGGCGGCCGGAAGCTAGGGCCAAGTTCGTTTAGGAGAGGGAATGATGGAGAAGGGTGTCGTCGATGGCCTCTGGTTGGCTAGCCACATCCACCAACAGGCGGCGGCACTGTGCCTGAACCCTGCTCCGGTGAAGCCGGGGCTTACGCGCCAACTCCTACACTTTGTTGCGTTTGAGCTGGCCTTGCTCTCCATTGAACAGGCCCTAAAGCTCTCCATCTACATCGCGACGGGGAAGATGCCTGCTGGCCAGAGGCACGATGTCTCCTCCCTCTTCAAGAAGGCTAAGAAGGAAACTTCCGTAGTACCTGCTGCCATTGCAGAGACCAACGTTACCCTTGAACGGCTCGGCATCCCAACCACGACCACATCTCGGGTTGGGGAAGTGCTACGACGGCACAAAGACTCCTACACAAGATTTCGCTACTTCGGCATAAGCCCGTCCGGGGAACAGAGAGAGGCCGTCTTTATGGCCGTGAGTGAATCCCAGGTTGTTCACTGCTTCGCTGAATCACTGAAGAAACTGGTGGAGCGAGATATGGAGGCGCGCAACATCGCTACACTGGGTTTGAAACAAAAGCCGGAGTCCGAATTTACTGACGAGGATCGAGAGATCTTCGAACGGATGAGGACACGCTATCCCTTTGGAGAGGCTTGAGCTGGTCAGGGATGCGCTTAAGCTCAGCGACGCGCTGTAGTCCCCACCAAGCCTAGGCATCCTTCTCTGCTCCCTCCAGGTCTCGCTCAGCGCTGGCGCCGCTGGCGGGCGAAACCTAGACGTTTCTCGCTGGCGCTATCCGGCCCGATTCGCTAATCTTGGTTAGCCCTTTAAGGCGGTCCCGAGAGGCTGCCAAGGGAGGAGGCGCCGCCATGAGCGGCTGGCCCTGCGCAGGCCCGAACAACCCCCACCTGACCGAGGTATTTCCGCAATGAGTCCCGTTGAGCTGCAGCGGGACCAGGAAGTCGCGCGCACGATCCGGCGGCTCGCGCACGAGATCGTCGAGAGCAACGGCGGCGCGCAGGACCTCGTGCTGGTCGGGCTGCTGACGCGGGGGGCGCCCCTCGCGGGACGGCTGGCGCAGGCCATCGAGGCGTTCGAGGGCGAGTGCCCTCCGGTGGGTCGGCTCGACGTTGGCCTCTACCGCGACGACGTCGCGCACCGCGACCCGCCTCCTCCCGTACGCCCCAGCGACATCCCCCTCGGAGTCGACGGCGCCACCATCGTGCTCGTCGACGACGTGCTCTACACGGGGCGCACGATCCGGGCGGCGATGGACGCGATCATGGACTTCGGGCGGCCGGCGCGCGTGCGCCTGGCGGTGATGGTGGACCGCGGCCACCGCGAGCTGCCGATTCGCCCCGACTTCGTTGGCCGCAATATCCCGACGGCGCCCTCGCAAACGGTCGAGGTGCGGCTGGCGGAAACCGACGGCGAGGACGCGATCTACCTGATGGAGGGAGCCGACAGTCATGGTGAGCATTGAACCGGCCGCCCCGACAGCGACAGAGCCGGAAGAGCAGCAGACGCCGGCAGTCACGGAAGACCCCACCGTCTGGGTGCGGAAGGACCTGCTCGACACGGACACGCTCGCGAGCGAGGAGATCGACCTCGTCCTGGAGACGGCGGACGCAATGGCGGAGGTGCGAGAGCGGCCCGTGGGCCGGGTGGCGACGCTACGGGGCACGACCGTCGTGACCCTCTTCTACGAGAACAGCACACGCACGCGGGCGAGCTTCGAGATTGCGGCCAAGGCGCTCGGCGCCGACGTCATCAACCTGGCGGCGGCGGGAAGCAGCGTGGGGAAGGGCGAATCGCTCATCGACACGGTGCGCACGATCGAGGCGGTGGGGGCGGACATCCTCGTGATGCGGCACCCGAACTCGGGGGCGGCGGCGCTGGCGGCGCGACACACGGAGGCGAGCGTCGTGAACGGCGGCGACGGGTCCCACGCCCACCCCACGCAGGCGCTGCTCGACCTCTACACGATGCGCCGCCACGTGGGGGACCTCGCGGGACGCAAGGTCGTGATCGTGGGCGACATCCTGCACAGCCGCGTGGCGCGCTCGAACCTCTGGGCGCTGCAAGCGGCGGGGGCGCAGGTCACGCTCTGCGGGCCGGCGACGCTGCTGCCGCAGTCGTTGCGCTCGCTGCCGGGGTACGAGGGGCCGGGCGGCTGCGAGGTCACGACGGACCTTGGGGAGGCGGTCACGGGAGCGGACGTAGTGATGGCGCTGCGCATCCAGCGAGAGCGCCAGGACCACGGGCTGCTGCCCTCCCTGCGCGAGTACATCCGGCAGTACCAGGTGACCGAGGAGCGACTGGCGCGGGCCAATCCGGGGGCGCTGGTGATGCACCCCGGCCCGATGAACGAGGGCGTCGAAATCGCGCCCGAGGTCGCGCACGGGCTGCGCTCGGTGGTCGAGGAGCAGGTTACGAACGGGGTGGCGGTGCGGATGGCCATCCTCTACCTGATGGCGACGGCGAGGCGGCGATGAGCGCGATTCTGATTCGCGGAGGACGGCTTATCGACCCGGCCTCGGGCCGGGACGAGCAGGGCGACGTCCTCATCGAGAACGGCCACGTGAGCGCGGCCGGCGGGAGCTTGTCCGCCGAGGGGGCGGAGGTGGTGGACGCGGCGGGATGCATCGTGACGCCGGGGTTCATCGACCTGCACGCGCACCTGCGCGAACCCGGCTTCGAGCAGAAGGGCACCCTCGCGACGGAGACGGAGGCGGCGCTGCGGGGCGGCTTCACGACGGTGTGCGCGATGCCGAACACGGACCCGGCGCCTGACAGCGCTCCCGCGGTCGAGGGATTCCTGAAGCTGGTGGCGCAGAAGGCGCGCGTGCGCGTCCTGCCCGTGGGCTCGACGACGGTGGGGCGGGCCGGCAGGCAGCTGGCGGCGCTGAGCGAACTGGCGGAGGCGGGTTGCGTCGCGCTGAGCGACGACGGCAGCCCGGTTCCCGGCGGCAACCTGATGCGGAACGCGCTCACGCTGGCGGGGGCGCTGGGGCTGGCCGTGGCGGAGCACTGCGACGAGCCGTCGCTCAGCGGCAACGGATCGATGCATGAGGGAGCGGTGAGCGAGCGGCTCGGACTACCGGGGCAACCGGCGGCGGCGGAGACGGTCGCGATAGCCCGAAACATCGAACTCTGCGAGCTTACCGGCGGACGCTTTCACATCATGCACGTGACGACGGCGAGAGGCGTGGAACAGGTGGCGCACGCGAAGGAGCGTGGCCTGCCGGTGACGTGCGAGGTCACCCCCAGCCACCTCTTCCTGACGGACGAGGCGGTTGCGGGGAGCGATCTGACTCCCGCCTACGACACCTCGGCGAAGGTGAACCCGCCACTGCGCACGGAGGCGGACCGGCTGGCGCTTCTGGCGGGCGTCAATTCGGGCGTCATCGACGCGATCGCGACCGACCACGCGCCGCACGCACCCGAGGAAAAGCTCCGCGAGTTCGACCACGCGCCGTTCGGCATCAGCTGCGCCGAGACCGCCCTTGCGACGGTCACGACGCTGGTCGCGCGGGGCGAGCTCGAGCTAGGGCCGGCGTTGCGCGCATTGACGCAGGGTCCGGCGGAGACGTTCGCGCTGGACGGCCACGTCCCCGGCATCGGGACGCTCGCGACGGGGGCACCCGCCGACGTGACCGTGTTCGACCCGGACGAGCGCTGGACGGTAGACCCGTCCCGCTTCGCCTCGAAGGGGAAGAACACGCCGCTGGCCGGTCTCGAACTGCAGGGCCAGGTGCGGGCGGTCGTGGTCGAGGGCGAGCTGCGGCACGTAGCGGAGGCGCTGCATGTCTAGCGCGAGGCTGGTGCTTGCCGACGGGAGCGTGTTCGAAGGGCGCGCGGTGGGCGCGTCCGGCTCAGTAGACGGGGAGGTGGTGTTCAACACCTCGATGACGGGCTACCAGGAGATGCTGACGGACCCCTCGTATGCGGGTCAGCTCCTGACGCTGACCTACCCGATGATCGGGAACTACGGGGTTGATGCGGCGGTGGAGGAGTCGGGGCAGATCCAGCCGCGCGGGCTGATCGTGCGGGAGGTCGCTCCTGTATCGAGCCACCCGCGCTCGACGAGCGACCTCGCGACCTTCCTCGCGGAGCGGGATGTTGTCGCGATCGACGGCGTGGACACGCGGGCGATCACCAGGCGAATCCGGCGTCACGGGGTAATGCTGGGCACGATCACGACCGAGCCGGCCGACGAGGCGTTGGAGCGCGTGCGCGCCCTCCCCGGCTACGACAGCATTGACTGGGCCTCGCAGGTCTCGACCGGCGAGCAGTACGGCTGGGAGCCCTTCGCTGAGAAGAACGAACTCCGGCCCTCCATGGAGCCGAAGGCCAACAAGGCCGTTGTGAAGCCGCGGGACGCCGCCAGCCAGAGGCGAGTCGTGCTCATCGACGGCGGGGTGAAGCGCAACATCATGCGCTCGCTGGTCGCCCGCAACTGCGAGGTCACGGTGCTGCCCATCGACGCGAACGCCGAGGAGGTGCTCGCGCTCAGGCCAGACGGGATCCTGTGGTCCCCGGGCCCGGGCGACCCGCAGGTGCAGAACTTCCAGGTCGAGGAGACGCGCAAGCTGATCGGCTCCGTACCCCTGTTCGGCATCTGTCTGGGGCACCAGGTGATCGCGCGGGCGCTGGGCGCTGGCACCTTCAAGCTGCCGTTCGGGCACCGCGGCGGGAACCACCCCGTTCGTGACGAGCGGACAGGCACGGTGACGATCACGGCGCAGAACCATGGATACGCCGTCGACCCGGACGGGCTGGCGGACTCGGCGGAGGTAAGCCACGTGAACCTGAACGACGGAACCGTCGAAGGGCTCAGGATGCGGAGCGAGCCGGTCATGACCATCCAGTACCACTCGGAGGCGAGCCCCGGGCCGCTGGACAGCATGGGGATGTTCGACCGCTTTGTGGAGCTGATGGACGCCGAGGGAGGCAGGGGATGACGCGCACGACCGCCATGCGCCCGGCCACGACCGACGACGCAGGGGCAGTCGCCTCGATCGCGCATGCCCTGCGGGACGAACCCAACACGAGCCTTCCCGCCGATCTCGACACCGACATGGCGCGCGCCTGGCTCGCGCGCATCGAGGAGCACGGAGCGGCTGCGATTGCCCTCGACGGGTCGATCCCGATCGCCTTCGGGATGGTCGAGTCGAGCGCGGAGGAGCCGGAGACGGCCGAGCTCGGCGTCTGGGTGCTTCCCGACCACCGGCGGCGGGGCATCGCCACGGACCTCGCGGAGGCGTTGCTGGAGCTCGCCCGGGAGCGGGGGCTCCGGCGCATCCGCGGACGGCTGCCCGAGGGCAACGAGCCCGCACTCAGCTTCCTCTCCGCCATCGGGGGGATGGTTCCCCTGCGCAACCCCGACATGACCTTCGAGCTGCCCCTCTAGATGACCGCGATGACGAGTCCGCGACGCCCCCTGCCGCCAACAAACCGTGGCGGCGCCATCCGCCGCGAGCCGGCGCGTGACGCCGCAAGCTGGACCGACGTGCTTGTGGCGCTGGCCGCGACCGCGCTGGCGATGGCGGTGCTGGTCCTCGTTGCCGCCTTCGCAGGCGAGAACGTGGCGGGGGACGAAGCGGGGCGTTTCTGGGCGCTGTTGTTCGCGGGCGGGCTGGGCCTCTCGGGACTGTTCCTGCTGCTACTTGGGCTGGTCCTGCTAGGCGAAGGGGCAGCGGAGCGGGGCCGCTATCTGGTGCCGGTCGCGACCGGCGTGGCGACCGGAATCATCGTCGGGGCGCTGGTTCTGGATGGCGCGGGCCGCGGCGCCGTGCTCGCGCCGTTGCTGCTGCTCCTGCTCGCGACACCGCCGGTGCGGCAGGGCGTCGCGTGGCTCCTGAGGCGATCGCGTGGGGGGCAACGGCGATGACGAAGCCTGAGAGCGTTCTCATCATCGGGTCCGGCGCGATCGTGATCGGGCAGGCGGCGGAGTTCGACTACGCCGGCACGCAGGCGTGCAAGGCCGTGCGCGAGGAGGGGGTGCGCAGCATCCTCGTGAACTCGAACCCGGCCACGATCATGACCGACCTCGACGTGGCCGACGCCGTCTACATCGAGCCGCTCACGGTTCCCACAATCGAGCGCATCATCGCGCGGGAGCGGCCCGAGGGCCTGCTCCCCACGCTCGGCGGCCAGACGGGTCTCAATCTCGCCGTCGACCTCGCGAACGCGGGCATCCTCGAGAAGTACGACGTGAAACTGCTGGGCACGCCGCTGGAGTCGATCCGGAGGGCCGAGGACCGGGAGCTGTTCAACGACCTGCTGGCCAAGATCGGCGAACCGGTCCTGGACAGCGAGCCGTGCGAGACGCTGGAGGCCTGCGAGGCGGCAGCGGAGCGGATCGGCCTTCCGGTCGTCATCCGGCCCGCCTACACGCTCGGCGGCACGGGAGGCGGCATCGCCTTCACGCCCGAGGAGTTGCACACCATCGCGACGAGCGGCCTCTCCGCGAGCCCGATCACGCAGGTGCTCATCGAGCGCTACCTCGGCGGCTGGAAAGAGGTCGAGTACGAGGTGATGCGGGACGGCGCGGGCAACTGCGTGACGATCTGCAACATGGAGAACCTCGACCCGATGGGCGTCCACACGGGCGACTCCATCGTGGTCGCGCCCTCGCAGACGCTGACGGACAAGGACTACCAGATGCTGCGCTCTGCGGCGCTGCGCATCATCGACGAGCTGGGCATCGAGGGCGGGTGCAACATCCAGTTCTCCATGGCGCCGCGCAAGGACGTGCGCGACTGGGAAGGCGACCCCAGCGAGCCCCTTCCCTACTACGTGATCGAGGTGAACCCGCGCGTCTCCCGTTCCTCCGCGCTGGCCTCGAAGGCGACGGGCTACCCGATCGCGCGGGTGGCGGCCAAGATCGCGTGCGGCAAGACGCTCGACGAGATCCCGAACGCCGTCACACAGCGCACGACGGCGGCGTTCGAGCCCGCGCTGGACTACTGCGTGGTGAAGATCCCGCGCTGGCCCTTCGACAAGTTCGCCCTCGGCGATCGGGGGCTCGGCACGCAGATGAAGGCGACCGGTGAGGTGATGGCCATCGACCGCACCTTCGAGGGGGCGCTGAACAAGGCCGTGCGATCGCTCGAGTTCGGGCGGCGCACCCTGCTCTGGGAGGACCCCGCCTGGCGGGACGCGAAGGCTATCGACCTGCGGGCCACCGACACGCGCCTCTGGGCGCTCATGGCCGTGTTGCGCCGGGACGTGCCTGTCGAGGAGGTCGCGACGGAGACGGGCGTCGACCCGTGGTTCCTGGAGCGCCTCCAGCGCATCGTCGAGGTCGAGCGGAGGCTGCTGTCGGAGCCGCTCGACGCCGAGCTGCTGCTGGAGGCGAAGCGGATGGGCTTCAGCGACGAGATGGTGGGCCAACTCGCCGACCGGCTGGCGGAGCACGTGCGGGAGATGCGCCTGCAACTCGGGATGCGGCCCGTCTACAAGATGGTCGATACCTGCGCGGCCGAGTTCGACGCGTTCACGCCCTATTTCTATTCGACCTACGAGCAGGAGAACGAGGCCACGCCGGAGCCAGGCGTCTCGACGGTGGTGCTGGGGAGCGGGCCGATCCGGATCGGGCAGGGGATCGAGTTCGACTACGCGAGCGTGCACGCGGCCTGGGCGCTCCAGGACGCAGGGCGGCGGGCGATCCTCGTGAACTCGAACCCGGAGACGGTCTCCACGGACTTCGACACGAGCGACCGGCTGTACTTCGAGCCGCTGGACGAGGAGGCGGTTCGCAACATCCTCGAGAACGAGGCGGGGGAGACGGGCGAGACGCCCACGAGCATCGTGCAGTTCGGAGGCCAGACGGCGGTGAACCTCGCCGACCCGCTCTGGCGGGCCGGACAGGGAATCATCGGGTCGAGCGCGGAGGCGATCGATACGGCCGAGGACCGCGAGCTGTTTGAGCGCTTCCTCCAGAACCTCGGCATTCCCCAGCCTCCGGGCGCGGCCGTGCGCACGCTGGAGGAGGGGCTCAAGACGGCGCAAACGATCGGGTACCCGGTGCTGGTGCGGCCCTCCTACGTGCTCGGGGGGCGGGCCATGGAGATCGTGCAGAACCCGCGCGAGATGGTCGGTTTCCTCGCACAGGCGGCGGAAGCGGCGGAGGGGCGGCCCATCCTCATCGACAAGTACCTGGAGGGCCGGGAGGTCGAGGTCGATGCCATCTGCGACGGCGAGCGCGTGCTCATCCCCGGGATCATGGAGCACATCGAGCGCACGGGGGTGCACTCGGGCGACTCGATGGCGGTCTATCCGCCCGTTCACCTCGACGACGAGGAGCGGGAGACGATCTGCCGGCACACAGAGCAGATCGTGCTCGGCATGGGCGCCATCGGGCTCACGAACATCCAGTACGTGGTGCTCCCGCGCGACGCCTCGGGCCAGCCGCAGGTCTACGTGATCGAGGTGAACCCCCGCGCGAGCCGCACGGTGCCGTTCATCTCGAAGGTGACGGGTGTGCCCATGGTGCAGCTCGCGGTGCGGGCGATGTGCGGCGAGACGCTCGAGAGCCAGGGGTACGAAGGCGGTCTCTGGCCGGAACGGAACCTCGTGGCGGTGAAGGCGCCGGTCTTCTCGATGTCGAAGCTGGCCGAGGTGGACACCTACCTGGGGCCGGAGATGAAGAGCACGGGCGAGGTGATGGGCATCGACAGCGCCTACGAGCCCGCGCTGGCGAAGGCGCTGGTGGCCTCGGACCTGGCGGTGGAGGCGGGCACACCCGTCCTGCTCTCGCTGAGCGACCGCACGAAGGCGGAGGCGCTGCCTCTCGTCCACGCCCTGCACGATGCAGGCTGCGAGCTCTTCGCGACGGAGGGCACGGGGGCGATGCTGGACGGGCTCGGCATTCCCTCGACGGTCGTGACGAAGGTGCTGAGCGGCGCTCATCCGAACGTGGTGGACGTGATCGAGGACGGTACCGTGCGCTGCGTACTCAACACCTCCGAAAACCGCATGACGGGCTCGCTGCGGGACGGTTTCCACATTCGCCGGGCGGCGGCGGAGAAGCGCATCCCCTGTTTCACGTCGATAGACACAGCGCGGGCGGCCATCGAGACGATGCGCGGCACGGTGACGCCCGAGGTGGCCCGGCTGGACGAGTACGTGGCGCGATGATCCGCGAGCTGGCGACGGTCCTCTCGAACGAACAGTGCTACGAGGGGGGCTATGTCGCCTGGTTCGATGCGCCGACCCTGGCGGCGGCGGGACACACGCCCGGGCAGTTCGTGATGGTTCGCTGCTCGGACGAGGGCGGCGATCCGGAGTTCTCGCGGGCGTTCAGCTACCACCGCGCGGAGGAGGGGCGGGTCGCGCTGCTCTACACGGTCGCCGGGAGGGGCACGGCCTGGCTCGCGGGCCGGCGGCGGGGCGACACAGTCTCGCTCTACGGCCCGCTGGGGAACGGCTTCCGGTTGCCCGACGGGTCCGGCAACCTGCTGCTGGTCGCCGGTGGGGTCGGGGTCGCGCCGATGATTGACCTGGCGGAGGTCGCGCTGACGGAGGGGCACCAGGTGACGGCCATGATGGGGGCGCGCACCGCGTCCCAGCTGCTGCCCGCCTCGTACTGGCCCAGCGAGGTCGAGTACGTGGTGGTGACGGAGGACGGGTCGCAGGGGCTGAAGGGACGCGTGACCGAGCACCTGGACGAGTACGTGGCGTGGTCGAGCAAGCTCTACGCGTGCGGCCCCAATCCGATGTTCGCGTCGATGGCGGTGGCGTTGCGCGACAACGGGCGGCGGCAGACCCCGGAGATCCTGATGGAGGAGAACATGCCGTGCGGGTGGGGGCTGTGCTACGGGTGCGCCGTCTTCACACGCCACGGGGTGCGGCTCTGCTGCAAGGACGGGCCGCGGTTCAACCTGTTCGACGTGTTCTAGACACAGAACTATTGCCTCGCTTACCTGTTCTTGGTAGAAATGGCTGTGCGGGATCGGCATGACATCAGCGGAACAAGCAGGCGAACCAATCAGGGATTTCAGCAGCCCGGCCACCTGGGGCGACGTGGAGCAGGTGCGCCACTCACTAGAGACGAAGATCGATACGAGCGTGGGAGACGTGAAGGCGCAAATCAGTGATGTCCAAGCGCAGGTGGCGGAGGTGCGGACTGAGATGGCCAGGCTGGAGATGCATTTCGAAACGCGAGTAGCAGGCCTTGAAAGCCGCATGGAGACGGGGATTGCCAATCTGGAGACGCGCCTCCTCCGCTGGTCTGCCGGTCTGGCCGCGGCGGCGGGAGTGGCCGTCATCGGGTTCCTCGTTGGCATTCTCCAGGCCGTCGACTGAGAATCGCCCCGGAAGGGGCTTGCGAACAGGCGTTCTAGTCCGTAGCATTGGCTTCCAACACAAGGGGAGAGCACGACATGGCCCAGAAGGAAGCGGATCGGAAGCGCGCGCTGGACCTGGCGTTGAGCCAGATCGAGAAGCAGTACGGCAGCGGGGCCATCATGAAGATGGGCGACGCGACCGCCAATATGACGGTCGACGCCATCTCCACGGGTTCGCTCTCGCTCGACATCGCGCTCGGCATCGGCGGCATTCCCCGGGGCCGCGTGACGGAGATCTACGGGCCGGAGTCGGCGGGCAAGAGCACGCTCGCCCAGCACGTCATTGCGCAGGCGCAGCGGGACGGCGGGGCGGTCGCGTACATCGACGTGGAGCACGCGCTCGACCCCTCCTACGCCCAGGACCTCGGCATCAATACGGAAGACCTGCTCATCAGCCAGCCGGACACCGGGGAGCAGGCGCTCGAGATCTGCGAGGCGCTCGTGCGCTCGAACGCGATCGACTGCATCGTCGTCGATTCGGTGGCGGCGCTCGTCCCGCGTGCGGAGATCGAGGGGGAGATGGGAGACGCCCACGTGGGCCTGCAGGCGCGGCTGATGTCGCAGGCGCTGCGCAAGCTGACGGCGACGATCTCGCGCACGAGCACGGCGGTCATCTTCATCAACCAGCTGCGGGAGAAGGTGGGCGTGGTGTTCGGCAACCCGGAAGTGACGCCGGGTGGCCGGGCGCTCAAGTTCTACTCCTCGGTACGAATCGAGCTGCGGGGCATCGAGAGCATCAAGAAGGGGACCACCGTCATGGGGCGGCGGGTGCGGGCGAAGATCGTCAAGAACAAGGTGGCGGCGCCCTTCCGGACGGCGGAGTTCGACATCATGTTCACGCCGCCGCGGGGCATCAGCCGGACCGCCGACGTCGTCGACCTCGGCGCGGAGTCGGGCATCCTCACCAAGTCCGGGGCCTTCTACAGCTACGGCGACCTGCGCATCGGCCAGGGCCGCGAAGCGGCCAAGGCGTTCCTCTACGAGAACCTCGACATCCTCGAGGCGATCGAGCGGGACCTGCGCCTCGAGGCCGGACTGCCGGTTGAGGACAGCGCGGAGGCAGCCGGCGACTCGGTCGAGACGGCGATGGCGGCGGGAGGGGCCTGAGCGAGCCATGGCCGCGGAGGAAACGGAGGGCCCGCCCCGGGTAACGGCCATCAGGCGCCGGACGGAGGGGCCCGCAGTGCTGACCACCAGCGACGGCGAAACCCGCATCGTGCATGCGGAAGCGCTCGAACTGGCCGGGATACGCGAAGGGGACATCCTCGACCACAAGGCGCAGAAGCAAATGGACCTCGAGCGGTACCGCAAGGCCGCCCGCAATGCGGCGCTCCGCATGCTGTCGCGACGGCCCCGTAGCGAGAAGGAGATGCGCGAGCACCTGCGGCAGAAGCGCCTCCCGGCGGACGTCGTCGAGGAGGAGGTGGAGCGGCTGAAGGGGGCTGGCTTGCTCGACGACGAGGCCTTTGCCCATGCGTGGGTCGGCGACCGCCAGGAGAGCTCGCCACGTGGGCAGCGGCTTCTGCGTCACGAACTGTTCGGGCGGGGCGTTCGGGCCGAGATCGCAGACGAGGCGGTATCGTCGGTCGACGACGGGACAGCTGCCCTGGCAGTCGCGAGGCGCCGCGCGCCCCGCCTCGCGGGCCTTGAGTACCAAGTGTTCAGCCAACGGCTTGCGGGCTTCCTGGAGCGTCGCGGGTTCGGCTACGCGGAGGTCGAAACGGCCGTGCGGACGGTCTGGAACGAGAACGCGGAGGCGTCAGAGCGGCGCTGACGGGCGCGCCCGTGGCATCCCTGCAGGCATCGTGAGAGCTTTGACGGGCTTGTAACCCGACCCGTACCATCGGGCCACAGGCGGCGCTCGCCGCTTTGGGAACATCATGTCGCAACTTGCGATTCGTCTGGAGCAAGACCATGCCGGCGATCATTGCCGTTATCGCCGGCCTCGTGGGCATTCTGATCGGGATCGGCGTGGGCTACGTCCTGCGTCGCCGCTCTGCGCAGCACTCATTGCAGCAGGCGGAGGAGGACGCCCGGCAGCTACTCACTGAGGCCGAAACCCGCAGCCGAGAGCTTGAGCTGGAGACCAAGGAGGAAGCGCTCAAGCTCCGAAACGAAGCAGAAGCAGATATCCGGGAGTGGCGCTCCGAGCTCTCCCGGACCGAAAACCGCCTCTCCCAGCGCGAGGAGAACCTCGACCGCAAGGCCGAGTCGATGGACTCGCGCGAGGCAGCCCTGCAGGACCGTTCCGAGGCGCTGCGAACCTCCGAGGAAGAGATCGACGAGCTCCGCGCGGAGCAGGAACGCGCCATCGAGCGCGCCAGCGGGCTGAGCCGCGAGGAAGCGCGCGACCAGTTGCTTGCCGCCGTCGACGACGAGATTCGCGACGAGGCGAGCCGCCGCGTCCGCGAGATGGAGCGCGAGGCGGAGGCGACGGCCGCCACCCGTGCGCGCGACGTGATCGCGACCGCGATCCAGCGCTACGCGGGCGAGGTGACGGCGGAGACCACCGTCTCGGTCGTGCCTATCGGCAGCGACGACATGAAGGGCCGCATCATCGGGCGCGAGGGGCGCAACATCCGCGCCATCGAGGCGGCGACGGGCGTCGACCTCATCATCGACGACACCCCCGACGCGGTGACCGTCAGCTCGTTCGACCCGGTCAGGCGCGAGGTCGCGAGGGTGGCGCTCTCGGGCCTGGTGCAGGACGGGCGCATCCACCCGACTCGCATCGAAGAAGCGGTCTCGAAGGCGGCGCGCAACGTCGAAACGACAATGGCCGAGTCCGCCGAGGCGGCGGCCGCGGAAGCGGACGTGCTCAACCTGCATCCCGAGGTGATGAAGACGTTCGGGCGGCTGCGCTACCGCACGAGCTACGGCCAGAACGTGATGCGCCACTCCATCGAGACAGCGCACATCGCCGCGATGATCGCGCGCGAGGTGGGGGCCGACGAGGACATCGCCCGCGCGGGAGGCTTCCTGCACGACCTCGGCAAGGCCGTCGACCACGAGGTCGAGGGCACGCACGCGATCATCGGGGCGGACATCGCGCGGCGTTACCGCGTGCGCGAGGAAGTCGCGCACTGCATCGAGGCGCACCACGAGGAGGTCGAGCTGGGCACGGTCGAGGCGGTCATCGTGCAGATGGCGGACGCCATCAGCGGCGGGCGCCCGGGAGCGCGCCGCGAATCGCTCGACACGTACGTGAAGCGGCTGGAGACGCTCGAACAGATCGCCAAGGACCAGAAGGGCGTGGAGCAGGCGTTCGCCATCCAGGCAGGTCGGGAGCTGCGCATCGTCGTGAGCCCCGAGCAGGTCGACGACCTGGAATCGATGCGGATCGCGCGCGACGTGAGCCAGAAGATCGAGGAGAGCGTCGACTACCCCGGCCAGATCAAGGTGACGGTCGTGCGCGAGACGCGCGCGACCGAGTACGCACGCTAGGCGGCGTCGTGGCGACGGGCGACTTCCACCTGCACAGCACCGCCTCGGACGGGGTGCGCAGCCCGACATGGGTGATGGAGACGGCGGCGGCGAACGGCGTGCGCGTCCTCGCCCTGACCGATCACGACACCACGGAGGGGCTGGCGGAGGCGCGAGCCGCCGCCGATGTGGCGGGCCTGCGCCTCATCCCCGGGATCGAGCTGAGCGTGGACCTCGACGGGACGGATGCTCACCTGCTCGGCTACGGATTCGACGTCGACGACGAGCCCCTGCAGGCCTACCTGAGCGAGCAGCGCGAGGGTCGCGTCGGGCGCATGAAGCGCATGGTGCGCGTCCTGGGGGAGCATGGGGTCACGATCGACGCCGGCCGGGTCCAGGAGATCGCGGGCGAGGCGAGCGTGGGGAGGCCGCACGTGGCCCGCGCTCTGGTGGAGGCGGGCTACGTGGAGAGCGTCGCGGAGGCGTTCAACACGTGGCTGGGTGATGGGAAGCCGGCGCACATCACGCGGGACCGGCTGACTCCGGCGGAGGCGATCGCGCTGCTACACGAGGCGGGCGGCGTGGCGTTCATCGCGCATCCCGTGTACCTGGGGAACGACTACGCGGCGAAGGTAGGCGAGCTCGCGGCGATGGGCCTCGACGGTGTGGAGACGTACTACAAGTACTACGACGAGGAGACGGTGGCCGCGCACGAGGCGCTCTCGGAAGCGCTCGGGCTGGGACGTTCGGGCGGGAGCGACTACCACGGCCTTGGCAACCCGAACGACCGCGAGATAGGCGACATTCCGTTCCCGGACGAGGCGGTTGAGGAGTTCGTGGCGTTTCTGAGCAGCCGCGGGGCGCACAGCCTCGCGCAGGCGGGAGCAGTGTGATGGACGTGAACCTGGGCGCCGACGAGATCGAGCAGATCATTCCCCACCGCTACCCGATGCTGCTCATCGACCGCATTGTCGAGATCGAAGACGGGGCGAGGGGCGTCGGCATCAAGAACGTGACCGCGAACGAGTGGTTCTTCGAGGGGCACTTTCCCGGCAACCGCGTGATGCCCGGAGTGTTGATCGTGGAGGCGCTGGCGCAGGTGGCGGCCGTGACGCTGCTTCGCGACGTGGACCAGGCGGGGAAGATCCCGATGTTCGGAGGGATCGAGAAGATGCGCTTCCGGCGGCCGGTCACGCCCGGCGACCAGCTGCGGCTGGAGTTCACGCTGGAGCGGATGCGGGGACCAGTGGGACGGGGGGCGGTGGAGGCGAGCGTCGACGGGCAGGTGGTGGCCGACGGCAGCATCTCCTTCGCACTGGTGGAGAACCCAACCGCCTGACAGGCCAGCGGTGGGCGTCCTCACGGCTCCCTTCCGGAGGGGTTCGGGCCTTCTGCTAGCATGGAATCGATGCCCGAAACGGTGGAGTGCGCCCGCCACGCGGGGGTCGAGACAGCCCTCCGTTGCAGCCGCTGTGAGTCGCCGATCTGCCCGTCCTGCCTGATCCAGTCGCCGGTCGGCGCGCGCTGCCCGGACTGCGCACGCGTCGTACGGGCGCCGATGTACGTGCTCTCGGGTCAGACCATGCTGCGGGCGGGGCTGGCGGCGGTCGTGGGCGGGGTGGTGATGGGGCTGCTGTGGCGGCTGATCCTGCTGCCGTTCACGGCGGGATTCTTCTCCCTCCTGGTGGGGGTGGCGCTTGGATACGCGTTCACGCGGCTTCTGGAGTTCGCCACGGGGGGCAAGCGGGGGCCGGGGATGGTGGGCTTCGCGGTCAGCGGGATCGTGCTGGCGTGGGGGGTGCTGGTCGCGCTGGGTGGCGCTCCCTACGCGCTCTGGGGGGTGGTAGGGG
>VXPF01000133.1 GCA_009839725.1 Dehalococcoidia bacterium
GCGTATATTTGTATAAGACCCAGGCCCACCCCCGCCGAGATCGCGACCGTGGAACCCGCCGATGACGGTGTCGATGTCGCCATCGTGGGCGGCGGGCCCGCCGGTCTGCAGGCCGCCCTCGTGCTCGTGCGCGCCCGCAAGACGGTCGCCGTCTTCGACGCCCCCTCCCCCGCCCGCAACGCCGCCTCCCACGGCGTCCACAACTTCATCGGGGTCGAGGGCATGCTCCCCGAGGACCTCGCCCGCACCGCCTGGGAGCAGATCGACGCCGTCGGCGGTGCCTCCCTGCGCCGCGAAGAGGTCGCGAACATCGAGCGCGACAACGAGGGCGATTTCGTCCTCACCACCGCCGAGGGCGAACGGCTCGGCGCCCACCACGTCATCCTCGCCTTCGGCCACCGCGACGCCATCCCCGACATCCCCGGCTTCGCCGAATGCTGGGGCGACACCGTTATCTCCTGCCCCTTCTGCGACGGCTACGAGCACCGCGACCGCGTCTGGGGCCTGGTTGTGCCCTCGACCGGCGCCAAGGCGACCCCGCCCCTCTTCGCCTACAACTGGACCGACAAGGTCAAGGTCTTCCTCGGAAGCGGCGTCGACCTTCCCGACGAGCTCGCCTCCGCCCTCGAAGCGCAGGGACTCGAACTCCACAAGGGCGACATAACTGCGATCAACCACGACGGCGGCAAGATCGCCAGCGTCACGCTCGAGGGCGGCGAGACCGTCCCCATCGAGACGCTCCTCTGGAGCCCCGAATCCCTCCCTACGCCGCTCGTCGAGCGACTTGCCCGCGACCTCGGCATCGTCGTCGATGCCGAGGGCTTCGTCGCCGTCAGTCGCATGCAGCAGACCAACGTCGAGGGCATCTGGGCGGCGGGCGACGCCACCGGCTCGAGTATGGCGATGGACGCGGCCCGCTCGGGCGGCGCGGTCGCCATGCTCATCGTCCAGGGCTGGTTCGAGGAGTCGGCTCCCTAGGGACGGCAGCGACTCCCGCCTGCGCGCGTTATCCTGTTCGAGTTCCCGCTTCCCTGTTGGGTGGCGTAGCAGGAGTGTGCCCCATGACCCGTGAGCAGCTCGTGGAGATGTCCCGCCGCGAGGTGGAGAACCTCCAGGCGAACCGCATCGACCTCGCCGACGAGATCTACAAGATTCCCACGGCCCTCTATCACGACCAGGAGCGCTGGGAGGCCGAGGTCGACAAGATCTTCCGGCGGCTGCCTCTCGCCCTCGCCTTCTCCACTGAGCTGCGTGAACCCGGGTCCTACCGCTCGTTGGAAGTCGCCGGCGTGCCGGTCCTCATCACTCGCGCCGAAGACGGCGAGGCCCGCGCCTTCGTCAACATGTGCAGCCACCGCGGCAACTTCATTGTCGAGGAACCCGAGACCGGCAAGACCGACGTCTTCCGCTGCAACTACCACGCGTGGACGTACAACCTTGAGGGCAAGCTCGTCGCCGTCTTCGACGAGGGGAACTTCGGCGAGCTCGACAAGTCTTGCTTCGGCCTCACGGAACTTCCTTCCGCCGAGCGCTCGGGCATGATCTGGGTCACCCTCAAGCCCGACTCCGACGTCGACATCGACGCCTTCCTCGCCGGCTACGACTCCGTCCTCGACGACCTTGCCTTCAACGACGCCTATGTCGTCGGCGCCCAGCCGCTCGACGGGCCCAACTGGAAGGTCGCCTACGACGGCTATCGCGACTTCTATCACGTGCCCATCCTTCATCGGAACAGCTTCGGGCCCGATGGCCCCTTCCAGCCCGACTACTACTCGTGGGGCCCCCATGTGCGCGTGATGTCGCCCAAGGGCCACGAGAAGCTCGCCGACACGCCCGAGTCCGAGTGGGGCTACGACGACATGACCGCCGGCGTCTGGACCGTCTTCCCCAACATGTCCATCGCCGGCAGCACCGGCACCGGCTACATGGTTTCGCAGATGTTCCCCGGCAAGACCCCGGGCGAGTCCTTCACCATCCAGAACTTCCTCCGCTTCGAGCCTCCCGAGGAGCAGGACCCGGAGGAGTTGAAGGAGTACATGGACTTCATGGGCCACGTCGTCGGCAACGAGGACTACTACACCGGCTTCCACGTGCAGAAGGCCCTCGCTACCGGCGCCAAGGAGTTCTCCCTCTTCGGCCGCAACGAAGGCGGCGGGCAGCTCTTCCACAAGTGGGTCGACGCCCTCGTCGACACCAGCGACGAGGACCTTCCCGAGTTGCTGGAGAAGGGCATCAAGTAGCCTTCTGACTCAGCGCCAGAAAACAGAGGAGCCCCCTCGCCGAGGGGGCTCCTTCGTGTTCGGAAGTCCTGTTGGCGGTTACTTGCCGCCCGGCGCCCCCGCCTCCTCCGGCTCGACGCCGAAGCCTCCGGCCTCCTCGCCGTCGTCCTCGCCCGGAGGACTCTCGCCCCGGGCTTCCGCCATCAGGTCCTCTCGGCTCCGCATGCGGACGCGCGGCATGAGCAGCCCGATGGCGAACCCAACCGCTACGATGCCGACGCCGACGAGGAAGATGCCCGTCACCGAGTCGCTGAGGGCGACCCGCGCCGCGTCGATCACGCTCTCCGAGGCGCCCGGACTCTGCCGTTCGATCGCCGTCGTGAGCCTTGCAAGCGATTCTTCGCTCAGGAGACGCTGCGGGTCCGACAGGATCTCGCCGAACCGCGGATCCACCGCGTTCTCCAGGTTCGACCTGAAGGTGGTCGCCATCAGCGACCCGAGGATGGCCACCGAGAACGTCCCCCCGATCTGGCGGAAGAAATTGACCGAGGCCGTCCCTACTCCCAGGAATTGGTGGGGCACGGCGTTCTGCACCGCCAGCTGGAACGTCGGCATCCAGAAGCCCATGCCCAGCCCCAGCAGGACCATGTAGCCCCGCGTGGTCCATGTCGAGGATCCCTGGTCCAGCGTCGAGAGCAGGAAGAATCCGGTGATCAGTGCGCATCCTCCGAAGATCGCGAGTACTCGCATGTCCCGTCCGCGGCTCAGCAACTGCCCGGTCACGACCGACCCGAATATCATCCCGAACATCATCGGCATCATGACCAGGCCGGAGTCGGTCGTTGAGTGGCCCTGGACGCCAACCAGGAACAACGGCAGGAACTGCATCGCGCCGAACATGCCCGCCCCCAGCACCATCGTCGTCAGCACCGAGACGGTGTAGACGCGGTTCCGGAACAGGAAGAGCGGCAGAATTGCCTCCCTCGCCCGCCTGGTCTGCATCAGGAGAATCACGAGCAGCGCCGCCGACACGCTCAGCGAGGCGACTACCGGGAGGTCGCTCCAGCCGTACTGGTTCCCCGCCCAGGAGAGGCCCAGCAGCAGCGGAACCGTTACGCCCACGATGAGCGCCGCTCCGCCCCAATCGATGATGGCCTTACCCTGGCCGCGGAACCACGGCATCCCGTAGGTAACCAGCGCCAGTGCCAGCATCGCCACGGGGATGTTGATGTAGAAGATCCAGCGCCAGGAGAGGTGGTCGACGAGCGCGCCCCCGGCCAGCGGTCCAATGATGGTCGCCAGCCCGAACGTCGCCCCGAACAGCCCCATCCAGCGTCCCCGTTCCCTCGGTGCGAACAGGTCGCCGATGGACGTGAACGACGTTGTCATGATCAGTCCCGCGCCAACGCCCTGCACCGCCCGGAACGCGATCAGGTAGATCATGTCCGCCGCCGCCCCGCTCAGCCACGAGCCGGCCACGAAGATGACGATGCCCGCCAGGATGAACGGCTTTCGTCCGTACAGGTCCGAGAGTTTCCCAACCACCGGCACGAGCGCCGTCGAGGCCAGCATGTACGAGGTGAACGGCCACACGTAAAGGTCGAGGTTGCCGAGGTCCTCCACGATGGACGGCATGGAGATCGCCACGATCGTCTGGTCCAGCGCCGCCAGGAACATCGTCGAGAGCACGCCCGCGAGCACGAGCACCTTGCGCCGCGTGGGCAGCTCCATTCCCGGCGGCAGTCCCCCGCTTATCTGCTGGCCCCCGCCCATCCCCATCATGACTGCGCCTCCATGGCTGCTGGTGTTGGTGCGTGGGCGAGGAAGGGGCCCATCACCGCCGCGGCCGCCGCTCGCGCGTCGCCCCTCGCCTTGAGGGCCATGGCCGACCAGGGCGCCAGGCTGCCGAGGATGAGCGCGGCGGCCACGCCCGCTTCGACGTCGTTTCGGAGGTGGCCGCTGGCTTGCGCCCGCTCGTACAGCGCCTCGACGCGCCGCAGCGGGTCGAGGGCGCGCATCTCCTTGCGGAGCTCCTCGCGCCCCCCGATGAGCGCCGCGTGCACCCAGCCGTACTTCCCCACGATGGTGTGCAGTCGCTCGATCAGGCGGTTAAGGTCTTCCACCCCGCCGTCGCCGGCCTCGGCCTCGTCGAAGCTCGCGGCCATCTGCCCCACCGCGTCCCGCACGATCGTCTCGATCACCTGGTCGCGGTTGCCCACGCAGCGGTACACAGTGCCGACTCCCACCCCCGCCTCGTGGGCGATGTCGGTCAACTCCGCTTCCAGCCCCCGCTCGGCCATGAGGCGGGTCGCCGCCTCCACGATCTTGCGCTGATTCGCGAGTGCGTCACTTCGCATCTCGGAACCGTAACCGGAATTCCGTTTATCGGCAAGTCACGGGAGCCATCAGCCCGTGGCGCTATCCCCGGTGGCCCTGCGGTGGTCGCTAGCCCTCGTCCTCGAGTGCCGCGTCGACCTTCTCCGCGACATCCGCGGGCACGAACGACGCCCACGTGTCGCGGTAGGTCCGCAGGTACCAGAGAGCCCCGGCGTCGGAGGCCTCGTTGTTGTCCTCCATCCAGAGCTCGGTTGCGACCTGGTCCGCTGCCTTGAACTCCCACTTCTCGAGGAACGCGATCACGTCGGGCGCCCGCTCGGACAGCGATTTGTTCACCATGATCAGGACCTTCGCCTCCGGGTAGGCGCAAGCCTTCGTGGCCGCCCAGCATTCATCCGTATAGGGCGGCTCTTCGAGGATGTACAGGTCCAGGCTCACCGACAGCGGCGTCGGGTGCCACATGTACCCGAGCCAGGGCTCGCCTCTGGCGTACGCCGCTTCCAGGTCGGCGAACAGCCCCGCCCCGGAGCCCGGGTTGAGCAGGTCGACCACGTCGGTCAGGCCGTACGCCTCGACCTTGGCCGCGTTCACCTGTTCGCAGGCCCATCCCGGGATGCAGGTCACGAGTCGCGCTTTCCCCCGCGAGTCGGCCGTCACGAACAGGTGGGCGTACTCGGGAATGTCCGTCACCGAGACCAGCCCGGGATTCGCATCCTTCACGTACTGCGGGATTACCCAGGCTTCCCAGCCGGTGTCCAGGCTCGTGCCCAGCGGGACCAGCGTCCCCTCCTCCACGTCGAGCAGCCACTCCTGCTGCGCGGGCCAGATCTCCATCGTGACATGCGTGTCGTCGTTGACGAGCGCCGCCCAGAGGGAAACGGTGTCCCCCGCGACCAGCTCGGTCGGGTAGCCGTAGCCATGCTCGACGATGTACGCCGCCACCCGCGCCTGGATCTCGGCGGACGGCCAGTTCAGGTCCGAGAAGATGACTGGTTCCTTCTCCTCCTCCCCTCCGCCACAGGCCATGAGCAGGAGAGCGACGCCCGCCACGATAGTGGCCAGTGCAATGAGGACAGGTCGTCTGATGCGCTTCATATCGGATCTCCTCTACTCAGGCCTTCGAGCCGACGCTCCGCGTAACTACGCGTCACTAATCGTGACTATCCTACGCCGCCCCCCGCGCCCATTGACGACTGTTGTCGACTGGCGAAGGCCTGCGTAATACGGTCGATGATGATCGCGAGGAACACGATCCCGAGTCCCGCCAGGAATGCGTTCCCCGGCTCGATCCGCCCCAACCCCCGGTTGACGTCCTCCCCCAGTCCCCCCGCTCCCACCAGCGAGGCGATGACGACCATCGCCAGCGCCATCAGCGTCGTCTGGTTCACCCCCGCCATGATCGTCGGCGCCGCCAGCGGGATCTTGACCTTGAGCAGCAGCTGCACCGGCGTCGCCCCGAACGACTCCGCTGCTTCCAGCGTCTCTTCGGGCAACTGCCGGATGCCGAGGTTCGTAAGCCGTACGGCCGGAGGAACCGCGTAGATCAGCGTTGCGATCACCGCGGGCACATTCCCCAGGCTGAAGAACGCGATCGCCGGCACCAGGTACACGAAGCTCGGCATCGTCTGCATCCCGTCGAGGATGGGGCGCAGGATCTTGTCCAGCCGGTCGCTCTGCGAGGCCCAGACCCCCAGCGGCACGGCGATGATGATCGAGAGCGTTACCGTCACGGCCATCAGCGCCACGGTTTCCATCGTGCTGTCCCACAGCCCGAAGGCCGCCAGCAGGGTCAGCGCCCCCGCCGAGAAGGCCGCAACCCAGAACCCCGCCGCGCGCCAGGCGACGATCGTCACAGCCACGATGGTGGCCGGCCAGGGAACCCAGAGCAGGAAGTCCTCGATTGCGTTCAGGACCGTCAGCACGACCTCCTTGATCACGTCGAACAGCACGTCCAGCTCGGTCGTCATCCAGTCGATGACGTTGTCGATCTCCCGCCCGACGTCCCGGCCGACATCCGCCGGGAATTCCCCCGCCCACTTCCAATCCCCCTGCCACAGCACGATGGCCAGGATCGCCGGCACCACCAGCCACCGCAACATCAACAGCCAGCGCGCCCAGCGTGGCGCCCGGCTGGCGGCCGGCAGGTCCAACCACGCCCCGAACGCCCGCAACCCGGCCAGTCCCGGTAGGCCTTTCTTCGCTGGCACGTCGCTCATTCCGCCGGCGCTCCTCTCTCGGGGGACTCGCTGTCCTCGCCCGCCGCCATCGCCTCGGCCAGCGCGTCCAGCGGAATCTCGCCAACCAGCCTTCCCGCATCGTCGACCACAGGAATGGGGCGGTCCGATCGCAGTCCCAGGGGCACCAGCTCGTCCAGCACCGCGTCCTGCGCCACCGCCGAGTCCTCGGCCAGTGGCAGCGAACCCACCGGCCCGTCCCCTTCCTCCAGCGCGTGCCGGAGCTGGAGCAAATCCACCGTTCCCGCGCAGCACCCGTCCCCGTCGATCACCGGGGCACTCAGGTGGTCCCCTTCCTCCAGCGCTGCCAGTACCTCCGACATGTGCTGGTCCGTCCGCGCCGTGTGCGTGGGAGCGCGCATCACCGACCCGGCCGTCACCATCGACTGCAGCCGTACGTCGCGGGTGAACTCGCGCACGAAGTCGTTCGCGGGCGACAGCACCACTGCCGAGGGTTCGTCCAGCTGCACGATCACCCCGTCCCGCATGATCGCGATGCGGTCACCGATGCGGACCGCCTCGTCTAGGTCGTGGGTGATGAAGATGATCGTCTTCTGCAGCTCCGCCTGGAGCTTGACGAGCTCGTCCTGCAGTTCCCGCCGGATCACCGGGTCGAGCGCGCTGAAAGGCTCGTCCATCAGCAGAACAGGCGCGTCCTGCGCGAGCGCTCGCGCGAGGCCCACGCGCTGCTTCATACCGCCGCTGAGCTGGTCGGTCATGCGGTCCCCCACGCCCTTCAGCCCCACCGCGGCCAGCGCCTCCTCGGCCCGCTCCCGGCGGTGCCGCTTCTCCACGCCGTTCACCTCAAGGCCCCACGAGACGTTCTCGACCACCGAACGGTGTGGCAACAGGCCGTAGTGCTGGAAGACCATCGCAATCGAGCCCCGCCTCACCTCCCGCAGCTCAGTCTCGTCCATGGCTGTGATCTCCCGCTCGCCGAGCCAGACCTCCCCCGCGGAGGGCTCGATCAACCGGTTGATGCACCGGATCAGCGTCGACTTGCCACACCCCGACAGCCCCATCACCACGAACAGCTCGCCCGCCTTCACGTCGAACGAAACGTCCGAAAGGGCCAGCACGGAGCCATGCATCTCCTGGATGGCTTCCTTCGTCGTGCCCGTGACGGCCCGCGCCATCGCCCCTTCCTCGTTGCCCCCGAACACCTTGAACAGGTTCCGCACGGTGACGGTCGTGCCACCTTCTGATGGGGTTCTCTGCTCGGTTGTCACCGTTCCGTCCGCCTTGCGTTCGGGGTGCTGTTGGGGAGCCTGGAGGGAAGCCGCTTCGACTCGCGGATGGTACCAGAGTCGCCCGTGCCCCCTGCCCTCCTGCTCGACCCTCGGGGGACCCCTCGTTACCGTTGCCCGCGCAGGAGGAGCCATGTCCGTCCCCGACCCCGCACCAGACGTCTCCGTCGACATCGACGGCCACATCGCCACCGTCGAGATCCACCGGCCACCGCACAACTTCTTCGACGTCGTCCTCATCCGGGCGCTCGCCAGCGCCTACCACGCCCTCGACGAAGAACCGGACGTGCGCGCCATCATCCTCGCCTCCGAGGGGCGCTCCTTCTGCGCCGGCGCCCAGCTCGCCGCCCCCGCCCCCGTCGAGGAAGACGGCGCTTCCGAGCCCACCCGCCGCACGGGGAGCGGCCACCTCTACCAGGAGGCGGTGCGCCTCCTGGAGGCGGAGACGCCGGTCGTTGCCGCGGTGCAGGGCGCCGCCATCGGCGGCGGCCTCGGGCTTGCCCTCTCCGCCGACTTCCGCGTGGCCGCTCCCGAGGCCCGCTTTGCCGCCAACTTTGCGCGGCTCGGCTTCCATCATGGCTTCGGCCTCACCGTTACCCTCCCCGCCCTTGTCGGTCAGCAGAAGGCCCTCGACATGCTCTACACCGGCCGCCGCGTGAAGGGCGACGAAGCCCTCGATATCGGCCTCTGCGACGCCCTCGTCCCCATCGGGGAGCTCCGGGACAAAGCCGGGGAGATGGCCGCCGAGATCGCCGGCTCCGCGCCCCTGGCCGTGCGCGCCATCCGCCGCACCATGCGTCGAGGGCTCGCCGACCGGGTCCGGGTCGCCACCGACCATGAGCTGGTCGAGCAGGACTGGCTCCGCGAGACCGACGACTTCCGCGAGGGCGTCCGCGCCACCGCCGAGCGCCGCACGCCCGAGTTCACCGGCGCCTAGCGCACGAAAGGCCAGTCATGCCCGAGTTCCAGGTCGAGATCACCACCCCCGACGGCAGCGTCGACTGCTTTGCTGTCCACCCCGACGGAGACGGCCCCTTCCCGCCCGTCATCCTCTACATGGACGTGGTCGGCGTCCGCGACGAGCTGCGCAACTTCGCCCGCCGCATCGCCGGCGAGGGCTACTTCTGCCTGCTTCCCGACATGTTCTATCGCCTTGGGCCACAGAACTTCGACCTGTCGAAGGGGCGCGAGGAGATTGAGCGCATGTTCGCTGCCGGGCGCACGCTCGAGATGCCCATGGTGATGCGCGACACCAGCGCCTGGCTCGACTACTTCGGCTCAAACCCCGTCGCCGCGGGCCCCGCCGGCGCCATCGGCTACTGCATGAGCGGCCGCTTCGTCGTGGCCGCTGCCGGAACGTTCCCCGAGCGCTTCGGCGCCGTCGCCTCGCTCTACGGCGTCGGCATCGTGACCGACGAGGACGACTCGCCCCACCTGCTCGCCGACCGGATCAAGGCCGAGCTCTATCTTGGCTTCGCCGAGCACGACCCCTTCGTGCCGGAGAACGTCATCCCCGAGCTGAGCAAGGCACTGGAGGCCAGTGGCGTACCCCACGCCATCGAGACGCACCCCGGCACCGAGCACGGGTTCTGCTTCCCCGAGCGGCCGGGCTACGTCGAAGACGCCGCCGAGAGCGTCTGGCGGACCGTCTTCGACCTGTACGACCGCCGCCTGAAGGGGTAGCGGCTAGACCCCCAGCACTTCACCCGCGTTCGCGTCCATGGCAGCGGTGATGCTGCGCTCCGCCATCAGCGCCAGCAGGCCCTCGGCCGACTCGACAAGCTGGCGGAAGGACTCGTGGTCCTCCTCGCTCGCCTCTGGGGGCGGCGGTTCGAGGGCCTCCAGGCCCCGGATGCCGATGAGCGGGATGAACATGCTCGCCAGCAGGCCCAGCCGGTAGTCGTCGAGGCACTGCTCGAAGGAGTAGCCCGTGACGCCGTGCTCCACGAGCGTGGCGTGGTACAGCTCCACCAGCTCGTCGCTGATCGCCTTCCGCCTGGCCGGCTCGAATCCCTGCCCGATGAAATACCCGAGGTCCCGCAGGCCCGAGCCGTAGCCGGCAAGCTGCCAGTCGAGGATCACGATCTCGTCCGGCGTGCCCCGCTCGCCGAAGAGGAAGTTCTCGATTCGGAAGTCCCCGTGGATCAGCGTCGCCCCCGAGGCCGCGCCGCGCTCGAAGAGCGTGCCCCAGTCCCGCACCAGCCGCTCCCCGATGGGGAGGAACGAGGGGTCGACGCGCGGCACGATCCGCTCCGCGAACAGGTCCCATCCTCCTTGCACGAGCGGCGTGCTTATCGCCGTTTGCTGCTCGGTTGTGGGCACCCAGTCCCAATCCCGGAGCCGTTCGCTCTCCCACCAGTGGGCGTGTACCTGCGCCAGCGTCTTCACAACCAGGGGAGCCTGATCCGGCGGACAGGAGTCGGTCTGGCTCAGCGTGCCCAGCTCTCCGAGGTCCTCCATCAGGAGCGCATACGAGGTCCGGTCCTCGAACGTCCCTCCGTAGCACACCGGCACCCGCGCCGGGCACTCCGCCCTCGCATCCCGGTACCAGTGGATCTCTGTCTCGATGATCCCCGCCGCCCACGGTCTCAGGTACTCCGGCAGCGTCACGAAGGTTGGCGTCTTGGCCACGATGCTCGCCGGGGGGTTGCCTTCCGCATCCTCGTAGGTGGGCGTTACCCGCGCGGCTTGGCTGATGTAGCCCCGCCCCACGCCGATGTCCTCTACCTCGACCCCGCTCACCCGACCGCCCGGCAGGTGGCCGCCTTCGCGAAGCGCCTCCGTGAGCCACTCCGCTGTAATGCCGTCCTTGTTCGCCAGCGGTTCCATGCGTTCCTCCCGCGCCTCCTTCGGCGCTACCGTGGGCAGTCTCCGCCGCTGGCTCTTCCGTTCAAGCGCTTCAAGCGCCCAGCAGGTCCCCCGCCTTCGTGTCCATCACCGCCACGATGTTGCGCTCGGCCATCACCGTCACCAGTGCGACGCCCGTCTCGATCATCTCGTCGAACGCCTTGCGCTCCTCTTCCGGGGCCTCGGGCGGCGGGGGCTCGCGCTCGGCCATGCCCGTCATTCCGATGATCGGCGCGTACATGCTCCACAGCAGCCCGAGCCGGTAGTCCTCATGGCACTTCGCCAGCGAGTAGCCCGTCACCCCGTTTACGACGAGCGACCGGTGGTAGGTCGCGATCAGGTCGTCCTCCACCTCGCGTCGCTCGTCTGGGCTGAACCCCTGCGACACGAAGTAGGCCATGTCGCGCAGCCCCGACCCGTATCCCGAGAGCTGCCAGTCGATGAACACGATCTCGTCCGGCGTGCCCGGTTCCCCGAACAGGAAGTTCTCGATGCGGAAGTCGCCGTGCACGAGCGTCGCCGCCGAGGCCGCTCCCCGCTCGAAGATGCCCGAGAAGTCTCGCACCAGCCGCTCGCCCACCGGCATGAAGTCGGGGTCCACCCGGGGCACGATGCGCTCGGCGAACAGCTCCCAGCCACCCTCCACCAGCGGCGTGTTCAGCTCCGACTGCCGCTCCGAGGAGGGTAGCCACGAGGCTGCCCGCAGCCGGTCGCTCTCCCACCACTGCGCGTGCAGCGCCCCCAGCATCGTCACGATCGCGTCCGCACGGTCTCGCGGCCCCGAGTCCATCTGGCTCATCGATTCCAGCTGGCTCAGGTCCTCCAGCAGGAGGGCGTACGACCGCCACCCCTCGAACGCCGCGCCGTAGCAGCGCGGCACCCGCGCCGCGCAGTCACCGCTCGCCTCCGGGTAGAAGTGCAGCTCGGTCTCCACCGCCTGCGCCGACCACGGCTTCAGGTACTCGGGAAAGTCGACCGAGACCGGCAGCTTCGCCACGATGCTCGCCGGGGCCGAACCGTCCGCCCCCTGGTACGTCGGGACAATCCGCACGGTCTCGCTGATGTACCCGAAGCCGATGCCGTCGGTATTCACGTCCACCGCCGACACCCGCCCCCGTGGCAGGTGCCCGCCCTCCCGGAGCGCCTCGGTCAGCCACTCGGCCGTGATCTCGTGCTTCCCCCCGAGCGGCTCCATGGGATCCTCCGGCTTACGAGTCCAGGACCGTCGTTTCCGACCCTGCCCTCATGACGGTCAGGTGGGCCATCGGCGAGCCCGTGTCGTGGGCGCCGTGCCAGTGGTCCTCGCCTGCGGGCACGACCGCGCAGTCGCCTGCGCTGACGATGTGCTCGCCCTCGCGGTCCCCGACCTTTCCGATGCCGGAGACCACGTACAGGAGTTGGTCGGCCGTGTGGCGGTGCCACCCGGCTCGCGCGCCCGGCCCAAAGTTCACCACCGACATCGTGACCTCCTCGGAGGCCGATCCCGACAGCGACCTCCCCCACACCTGGCCGCCCTCGAAGATGGACAGTTCCGTCCGCTCGATCGTCTCGCCGTCGTCCGATTTCAGTATGTGAAGTGCCACAGCCAGCCTCCTTATGCGCGGCGCAGCATAGCCAGCCTTGCCCATGTCCGCCTCCCTCCCCACCATCGGACGGATGCGCAACCTCACCCTCTTCATCGACGACGGTGGCGTCTTGAACGACAACTCCCGGCGAGGACCGGAGTTCATGCGACTTGTCGCCGAGTTCTTCCCGCCTCGCCTCGGGGGTGAGCCGGAAGTTTGGGCCGAGGCGAACCGAGCGACCTTCCAGGGGGTCTTCGACGCCCACAAGGATGCAATGGCCGTGGTCGACGCCTACCACCAGGAGGTTGTTGCGTACGAGACTGCGTGGCTCACGGCCATGTGCGAGGGTGTGGGTGTTGCCGCACCTCCGGGGGACGACTGCGCCGCCCTCGCCCGTGAGGCGTTGCTCTACATCACCCGCAGAACCCGGGCCGCCTTCCCTGGCGCTGCTGAAACCGTGGCCACCCTGGCAGGGGCCGGCTACACCCTCCACACGGCCTCGAACCAGCCCTCCTGGGAGCTGGACGGCTACCTCTCCGGTATGGGCATCCTCGACCACTTCGGCATCCTCTTCGGCGCCGATCTCGTCAATGCCATGAAGCCCTCCCGCACCTACTACGAGCGCGCCTTCGTCCTCGCAGGGGTCGACCCCGCCCGCGCCCTCGTCCTCGACGACGACTCTGGGTACCTCGACGCCGCCCGCGCTGTCGGCGCCAGAACCATCCTGGTCGGCGTCGACGCGTCGGCTGCCGATCACCCCTCCATCCCTTCCCTCGTCGCCCTGCCCACTTTCCTCGAGGCGAGGACCTAGCCCACCCTCGCGGGAAGCAAGCCGGAATGGGTCGGGCTTTGCCTTCCCGGTGGCGGGAGCGACTATTCCGCCCTTGCGGGAACCATCGCTCCTGCTCCCGGTGCTTGCCAGTCCAGGATCCGTATAGCCTAAGAAGTTCTTCAGGTTCGACCATTTTCCAACATATTTTCCAAGGAATAACCTCATAAAAAGACTTACCCCATCCGCCGGGGAGGGGGTAGCACTACAAACAACGATGATCGACGAAAAAGGTTAACGGATGACCTTCTACTTCGAGACTTCTTCCGAATAGTCCTACCGAATATCAGCCCTGATGAGATCGCCTGAGTGATCGCGTGCTGCTCACCGACCGAGATCCGCTACAATCCCAACCCGTGAACGAGCAGGGCCTGGCCGTCACCCTTGAGTACTGCGCTCAGTGCGGCTACCTGCCTCGCGCCCAGTGGATGGCCGGCGAGATCCTCGCCGCCCTCCAGGACGACATCGCCAGCTTCGCCCTCATCCCCGGGGGCGGCGGCTGCTTCGAGTGGGCCGTCGACGGAGAGGTCGTGTCCTCGAAGAACGCCACCGGCCGCTTCCCCGATGTCGACGAGATCATGGAGCTCATCGCCAACCGGCTCTGAGCCAGGAGGGAGTCCCCGTGTCCGATTCCACCATCACCCTCTTCGACCCGCGCGGCCACGCGCGCGTCGTCGCCCAGCAGGCGGCGCCGCGTCCCGATGATCTCGCCGGGCTCCGTCCCGGTGTCCTCGAGAACCGCAAGGCCAACGCCCGCCTCCTGCTCGAGTCGATGGTCGACAACCTGCGCGCCACCGCCGATATCGGCGCGACCACGACCGGCAGCAAGCCCGTGGCCGGTCCCGCAAGCCGTTCCACCATGGCGATGCTCACGGAGGAGTGCGACTTCGTTGTCGTTGGGTCAAGCGACTGAGGGTCCTGCACGGCGTGGAGTGTCTACGCCTCAATAGCCCTGGAGAAGCGAGGAATCCCGACGGTCACCGTCGTGACCGACGCGTTCGAGGGCCTCTTCAAGCTCGAAGCCGAGCAGCGCGGCGCCCCCGAGCTTCCCTACATCGTCATCCCCCACCCCCTCGGCGGCATCCAGCCCGACGCCGTCGAGGAGAAGGCCCGCGAAGCTATGCCCGCCCTGCGAGCCGCCCTCCTCGGGAACGGCGCGTGAGCAGCGGCGACTCCCTGACCGAGCTGACCGCGACTCTCGAGGTCGAGGAGCTCGGCACGGGCCGTCCCGGCCCCACGGTCGACCTCCCCGACGATGTCGCCGCCGTCAGCCGCGAGTTCGCCGCCCGGGGCTGGTCCGACGGCCTCCCCATCGTTCCCCCCACCGAGGAACGCGTCGCGGCCATGCTTGCCGGCACCCCCCGCGACCCCCTCGAGGTCATCGGCATCCTGCCGCCCCGCCGAGGCGAGGCCACCGTCCACTCCATCGCCGTCAACGCCGTCATGGCGGGCTGCCTCCCCCAGCACATGCCCGTGCTCATCGCCGCCGTGCAGGCCGTGGCCCACCCCGAGTTCAACCTCTCGGGGGTCAACGCGACTACCCATCCGGTCTCCCAGTTCCTGCTCGTGAGCGGCCCCATTGCCGCCGAGCTCGGTATCCACTCGGGAAGTGGCTGCTTCGGCCCCGGTTTCGCCGCCAACGCGACCCTCGGACGCGCCCTCCGCCTCATCCAGCTCGCCGTCGCGGGAGCCTGGCCCGGCCGCGGCGACCGTTCAACCCAGGCGACCCCCGCCAAGATCGCCTTCTGCGCCGCCGAGAACCTGGAGGAGAGTCCCTGGGCGCCCTTCCACACCACCCGCGGCTTCGCCCCCTACCAGAACGCCGTCACGGTTTTCGGCACGGAGGGACCGCACAACATCCAGGACCACGGCAGCAACACTGCTCTCGGCATCATGCTCACCATCGCCGGCTCGATGTCGCAGGCGGGCAGCAACAACATCCTCTCCCGCGGCTCGCCCGTGCTCGCCTTCGGACCCGAGCACGCCGCCACCGTGGCCGCCGAGGGCTGGTCCCGCGAGGACGTCCAACGCTACATCTTCGAGAACGCCCGCTACCCGTTGACCGAACTCTCCGACGAGCTCTTCCAGGTCATCCAGGAGCACACCGAGCAGGGTGTTCCCGTCCCCTTCTTCGAACGGGACGCCCTCGCCCCCATCGCCGACGGCCCCGAGCACATCCACGTCATCGTCGCCGGCGGTCCAGGGAAGCACTCCGCCTGGCTCCCCACCTTCGGCAACATGACCCGCCCGGTGACAGTGGCCGTGGAGCCGGTGCGCTAGAGGGAGGGGCTAGAGTTCGGGCGGGGGAGGCTCGTTGAAAGGGTCGCCAGCGTCGGCTCGGCTCCGCTCGTCATGCCGGGCTCACTCCGCAGCCAGCGTCGCCTCGAGCTTGTCGAACGCCGCCATGATCGCAGCGAAGCGCTCCTCCACCGCCTCGCGTGTCTCCGGGTGCGTCACGATGTAGAGGTCGTTGTTCTTGACCCCGGCCACGACCCGCTTCGCCATCTCGTCCGGCTCCCGCACGTTCGCCCCGATGATGCGCGGCATCTCCATCCCGGGTGGAAGCTCGAGCGGCGGCCCCATGTCCTCCTCCGACACCGGCCCCCCCGCCGACTCCGGCCGGTTGCGGGCCGACTGGCTGATGCGCGTATTGACGACGCCCGGGCACAGCGCCGAAGCGCCAACTCCCGTCGGTGCGAGCTCGTCGTGCAGCGTCTCCGTGATGCCGACCACCCCGTATTTCGCGGTCGTGTAGTTGATCACGCCCGGGGCCGCCATCGGTACCAGGCCGGCGATGGACGCCGTGTTCACGATGTGCCCCTCGCCCTGCTCCACCAGCCCCGGCAGGAACGCAATCACCCCATTCACCACCCCCTGCAGATCGACGCCGAGCACCCAGTCCCACTCGGCCGCGCTCATCTCTGGGGTGGGTCCGCCCGAGATCACGCCTGCGTTGTTGCACACCACGTGGTACGCGCCGAGTTCGGCCTTCGCCGCCTCCGCCAGCCCCCGCACCGAATCGAGATCGGTTACGTCGCACACCACCGCGATCGCCCGCCGCCCCTTCGCGCGGACTTCCTCCGCCACGGCATTCCCCGCCCCCTGCTCGATGTCGCCGATCGCGATGTCCATCCCCTCGTCCGCGAACGCGAGCGCCATGCACCGTCCGATGCCGCTGCCGCCGCCCGTGATCACCGCGACCTTGCCGTTCAGTTCCTGCATGACTCACTCCCTGTTTGGTCGCGCGCGAGTCTACAGGCCGAAGTTGATAAGGCGGGTGGCAGCTCCCGCTGGGCTATCCTCCCCCGTGCAACTCCTCCGCCCGGTCGTACGCCGCCATGATCGCAGCGAAGCGCTCCTCCACGGGTCCGCGCGTCTCCGGGTGGGTGACGATGTAGAGCTCGTTGGATTTCACCGCCTCCACTACCCGCTGCGCCACGACCTCCGGCTCGATCATCTCCCCGCCGATGATGCGCGGCGGCTCGAAGTCCGGCGGCAACTCCGCCGGCGGCGCCGGCCGCGGTGGCACCGCGGCCGCGTCCGGCCGGTTCCGGCCCGACTCGCCGATGCGTGTGTTCACGATCCCCGGGCAGAGCACCGAGGCGCTCACGCCCGAGCCTTCCAGCTCGCCGTGCAGCGTCTCCGTGATGCCCATGACGCCGTACTTCGCCGCCGTGTACGAGATGATGCCCGGCGCCGCCAGCGGGATCAGACCCGCCATCGACGACGTGTTCACGATGTGCCCGTCGCCCTGCTCCACCAGGCCCGGCAGGAACGCCTGGACCCCGTTCACCACGCCATCCAGGTCGACCGCCAGCACCCAGCTCCAGTCCGTGTCCGACATCTCCGCCGTGGGGTTGTTCGCCACCACCCCCGCGTTGTTGCAGACGACGTGAGCGCCGCCCAGCTCCGCCTTCGTCCTCGCTGCCAGCGCCCGTACCGAGGCGATATCCACCACGTCGCAGGTCACCGCGATGGCCTGCCGCCCCCTGGCGCGCACCTCCTCCGCAACCGCCTCCGCCGGCCCCGCCTCGATGTCGGCGACGGCGATGTCCATGCCCTCGTCCGCGAAGGCGAGGGCCATCGCCCGCCCGATACCGCTGCCGCCGCCCGTCACCACCGCGACCTTGCCGTTCAGTTCCTGCATGACACGCTCCTCGCCTGGTCGCGCGAGTCTACAGGGAGAGGGAACCGGGCTCGGGCGGCTTCGTCAGACCTCCAGCCCCAGCCCCCGCAGGAACGCGTCCGAGTTCGGCTCCCGCCCCAGGAAGTCGCGCACGAGCTGGTCGCCGTCCACCGAACCGCCCCGCTCCAGCACCGTGCGCCGGTACTCCGCCCCCAGCGCCGGGTCGAGCAGCCCCTCCCCCTCGAAGCGCGTGAACATGTCGTCCCCGAACACGTGCGACCAGAGGTAGCCGTAGTAGCGAGCGTCGTACCCGAACAGGTGCCCCCAGCCCGACTGGAAGTGGGTGTCCGGCGTGTAGGGGAACGACGTGATTTCGTGCAGCTCCCGCGTCGCTGCCGTGCTGTCCCCGTCGAACCCGGGCGCGTGGTACGCCTGGTCGAGGTGCGCGAAGTAGAGCTGCCGCACGGTCATCACCCCGGAGCTCAGCGTCTTCGCCGCAAGCATCGAGTCCAGCAGGGAGTCTGGTAGCGGCTCCCCCGTCTCGTAGTGGCGCGTAAAGCTCGCCAGCACCTCCCGGTCCCACACCCAGTGCTCCAGCATCTGCGACGGCGCCTCCACGAAGTCGCGCTCCGTTCGCGTCCCGCTGAAACGGGCGTACGTCGCCCGCGTCAGCGTCTGGTGGAGGATGTGTCCGAACTCGTGGAAAAGCGTCTCCACCTCGCTGTGCCGCAACAGCGAGGGCGTGTCCGCCGAGGGCTTCGTGAAGTTCGCGACGATCGCGCTCACCGGCTTCTGGTACGACCCGTCCGGCAGCACGCGTCCGCCCCGCAGCGTGAAAGCGGCCGCGTGGCCATAGGTGTTCGGCCGCGGGAACAGGTCCATGTAGAAGCGCGCGAAGGCCTCCTCCCCGTCCGCCTCGTACACGTCGAACGCCTGCACGTCTTCGTGCCAGACGGGTGCGTCGGGCCGGGGCTCGAAGCGCACCCCCAACAGGTTCTGGGAGACGGCGAACAGCCCCTCCAGGCAGACGTCCAAGGGGAAGTACTGCGCCACCTCGAAGTCGTCGACCGCGAAGCGCGTCTGCAGGAGCTGGTCGTGGCAGTAGCGCCAATCCCAGATGTTCACGGGCCCGCCGTTGACCTCCGCCATCAGCGTCACGTCGGCCTCCACCTTGGCCGCGAGCCGCTCCCGCAGGTCGGCCAGGAACGACGCGACCCGCTCCCGTTCCCGGGACATGCACACCTCGTGCGCGTAGGAAGCCCACGAGTCGTACCCCAGCAGCGCCGCAACCTCCCGGCGCGCCGCCAGCGCCCGCTCGAGCACCGCCACGTTCGCGTCCCCGCCCTTCACCTGCTCCTTCGCGAACAGCGTCCGCCGCAGCTCCGACGACCGGGCCTTCCCCATGAAGGGGAAGAACTCCGGGTAGTCCAGCGACACCCGGTAGCGCGTCTCACCCTCGACCTCCTCGGTCCGCAGCGAGTCGACGAACGGCTCCGGCAGGCCGGCCAGCTCCTCGCGCGACACGAGAATGCCGTCGTCCCACTCGCTGATGTTCTTCTGGAACTCCACCCCCAGCGACACCAGCTCGTCGCTCAGCTCGCGCACGCGCGCCCGCTCCGCCTCCGGAAGCTCGAAGCCGTTGCGCCGGTAGTCGCGCAGCTCGAAGTCGAGCAGCCGCTGCTCGTCGGGCCCAAGCGACTCGCCCCGATCCGCGAACGCCTTGATGGCCGCGTACAGGTCCTCCCGGAACGACAAGTCCACCAGGTACTTTTCGATCCGCTCCTCGGCGGCCCGCCCCGCCTCCCGCAGCGCATCCTCCGACGCCACGTACGCCATGAAGGCGTACTGCCCCGATGCCTGCGAGACCCCATCCGTCGCCGCCTCCAGCGCCCCCAGCGTGTTCGCGAACGTGCGCTCGGCGTCCGGCGTCGCCACGATCGCGTCGACCCCCGAGTCGCACGCCGCGATCGCGTCCTCGCACGCGCGCGTCACGTCCTCTGGCGTCATCGCCGAGAAGTCCGGCAATCCGGCGTCAACAGCAGCCATGGTCGTGCCTCCCGACGCGGCATCGTACCGATCCTGCCGGGAGGAGGAGTGGATGGGCGATCAGGAGCCGCAGTTGTCTCGTTCGAACTCCTCCTGGGTAATCGGGAGTTCGATCAGGATTCCGGTTCTGTGTCGGGCTTCCCCTGCGAAGTGGGGGGCGCTTCTCCAGGCCTGGGTAAAGCCATCCTGGCCGAGCGCGCCCACATACTCGTAGGCCCCGTTCTCGCAATACGCCCTGACCATGAGGACGTAGCCAGAGCCCGGTCCGCTATCGAAAGAGAACGAGCCGTCTGCTGCTGTGAGCACTGAGAGCGTAGAGAGGGGCCATCTGCCCGAGACCCGCGACGCAAACACCCGCACTCCCTCCATCGGCTGTGAGTGCCGATCAACCACGCTCCCCTCTATGTCCCACCTGAAGGCGGGGGCCACTTCCTGACGGTGCACCTCGAATTGTGAGTAGAAGTCAGCGACCGGCAATCCGAAGGATTCCCTGAACGCTTCACGCCAATCTCCGGCCGCCCTCAAGTTCGCGAAATAGTCCAGGATGGCGCCCTCCCCCGCTTCGTCGGCAAGCCACTCCATCGCGAGATAGCCGATGGAGTTCGCAACGCTCGCTCGCATACCCGATGCCGTCTCGTCATTGAGTGCGAATCCGAGGGAGGACCACAAGAAGTGGTACCCCGTTTCGTACGACGGTGTCCCTCGCGAGTAGCGCCTCTGAAAGTCGGTGTAGACCGCCGAGCCCTCCACGATCCAGGTGGGGCTTTCGAGCAAGTCGTTTCCAGCAAGGTGGTACTGAATCGCGTGGAAGTACTCGTGTGTGACGGGAAAGCATCGGTATGTTGCTGTGAAGATCACATGGTTGCCGTAGTTGGCGCACAGGTCGTCGGATGGATCACGGCCTCGTACCTGCCGGTACGTGTTCTCCAGGGACTCCCGGTCGGAGGCAAAGTAGAACGTCACGTCAGAGGTGATGACGCCGTACCGCTCCGCGTAGAAGGTCTGTGCCCCCTCGACACTTCGTCGGTATCGCTCCTCGGTGCCCGTTGGGTAGCCCCCCAGCAGCACCACGTCGGGAGCAGGCCAGCCCGGCTGGAGCCAACGCGCCTTTGCTGGCGTGTAGAGCCAGAGCGCGTCTCCCCTCCTGACCTGTAGCGCGGGGGTAGCGTCAACCGGTGTGTCCGCGGCGGAGAGAGCGAACTGTTGAGTCGTCGCATCCCACGTGGCGGCAATGACCGGCTCTGCCCCGAGCGAGTCGAAGATCTCCTCGGCGGTGGCCCCATCGCGACCGCCCCAGTTCACAAGATTCCACCCATCCTCGAGGGAGACAAGCGCACTCTCTGTGAGGAATGGACGTGTCCAGCTCACCGTTTCCGTTCCGCCGATGAGGAGCCACAAGCCCATGCCGGGCAGGAGCGTCCCTAGGGAGTCGTCGCTTCCCGACTCCCGCCGCATGACCCCACGGAATGACTGCGTATCCGCGTCCCACACATGGATGGCCTCCAGCTGTGGAGTCGCCGCAAAGGCCGCGGAAACGCGGGTCTCCGGTCCCGTCCATCCTGCCAGGTTCCACCCCGGCTCCAGATCGGTCGTAATCGACCTGGGTGGTGGAAAACACTCCAACCACTGCCCCCTCCCCGTAGCATTCCCTGAGACGACGATGCGAGCGTTGGCGATGTCCTGGCCGTCCACCACGACTGAGACTTCGCCACCCGCCCGCGGACTGGCGGAATCCGTAATCGCACACTCGCTCCCGGCAGAAGTCCAGGGCCGCAGGTAGTACGTCCCATCCACCCCATAGAGATGGAACGTGCCGTCGCTCCTTGTCACCCCCCTCTGGTATTCGAACCACGACGGGCCGTGTCCGTGGAGTTGCAGGTGAATCCCTTCGAGCGGCTCACCCTGCGAATTGGTGACCAAGCCCTGGATGCTCCGGCAGAGTTCCCGGAGGGGCGCGCGCAACCTGATCGTGGCTCCCGTCACGTCGCCACCGTCTGTGCGAATGCGGTTCGCAGTTGTTTCCTCGTCACCGACTCTCGAGTGTGCGATACGCAGCCCACCGGCGCCGTAGTAGCCGAGGCGACACTCACCGCCCTCGCGTTCCACGAAGAGCCCCAACACGTAGGCGCCCTCTGGCACGTCGACTGCGAACCTGCCATCGGAGCGGGTGGCAGGGGCTGTCCACGGACCTGTCGCAGAAGCACTTCCAATCGCGTGAACTCCGATCCCCTCTAGGGGCTCCTGATCCGGGCCTACCACCGTCCCCTGGACTCGATAGAAGGGCACATCGAAGTAGCACCGGACCCAGCGGGCCTGCTGCGCGCGGTCGCTGGTAGTCGCCACGATGCGGATGGGCGTGACACCTTCCCCTTCCACTGGGAACACGGCCTCCAGCCGACCTTCCGGGTTCTCGATTCCCGACACCGTGCACTTGCTGTGACTGTCCGACCAGATCGACAGCCTGTACGTTCCTTCCACAAGCCACAGGCGGAACGCACCCCCGGCTGCCGTGGTTCGTCGCTCGTACTGACCCTGCCCTCCTTGGGGTGACGCCGCCACGAAGAGCCGTTCGATGGGCCTCCCGTCCTCGTCCACGACGATCCCCGGAATCTCGTGCCGCGAGCTCTGCGCTTCAGCCCGTTCTGGTGGCAACACGATGCCAGGCGCCAGCACGCCCACAGCCAAAAGGACGGCTAGCAGCAGGAGACGGAACCTTGGCGTCACCATCGCCGGAGCCTAGCACCGGCGCGGTCGCATTACCCCACCCGCCTCACGGTCTCACGAACACGACGAAGGCCGCCAGCGCCAACAGGCTGGCGGCCTTCGTGCGGTTGAGCGCCATGCGCCCAGCCCTCGGGCCTAGCGCGTGAGCCACCCGAACGGCTGCGGTTTCCGCTGCGCCTTCGGGTCGATCATGATGTTCACGATCGAGGGTGTCGGGTCGTTCACCGCCGTCTGCAGGGTCGAGTCCAGCTCGTCCACCTGCGTGACGTAGTACCCCTTCCCCCCGAACGCCTCGATGATCTTCTCGTAGCGCGCGTTGGGCATGTAGGACCCCGGCGGGATGTTGTCCGGGTCGTACTCGCTCGGACCGCCGCCGATGCCGTTGTTGTTCACCACGATGAACGTGATCGGCAGGTTGTAGCGAACCGCGACCTCCACCTCCATCGCGCTGAACCCGAAGCCGGCGTCGCCCTCGACGGCCACGACCTTGCGGTCGGGATGCACCGCCGCCGCCGCGATCGCCTGGGCCACACCCACGCCCATGGTCCCGAAGGTCCCGGCGTCCAGCCGCGCGCGCGGGACGATGTTCGGCAGCACCGTGCGGCCGATATCCATCGTGCTCGCGCCCTCGCTGGCGATGATCGCATCCTCGGGGATGGCCTCACGCACCGCGCGAAGCACGCGGTAGTAGCCCATCGGCTCCGAGTCGTCCATCTCCATCGCGGCCACGGCCTGGCGGTTCTCCTCGGCCTTGGCCGAGAGCCCCGTCCACCACGTCGTCTCCTGCGGGTAGGTCCAGGGCTCCTGCTCGAGGGCGACGTTGAGCTGGCTGGTAATCGCCTTCCCGTCGCCCACCAGCGCGACCTCCGTCGGCACGTTCGTGCCGATCTCCTCCGCGCTGATGTCCATCTGCACCACCCGCACGTCCTTGTTGAACCGCGGCGGCAGGCCGAAATGCATGATCCAGTTCAGCCGCGCGCCCATCAGGAACACCAGGTCCGCGTTCTGCAGCGCGTACGAGCGCGCCGGCGCTACCGACAGCGGGTGGTCGTCGGGAACCACGCCCTTGCCCATCGGCGAGGCCAGGAACGGGAGCTGCGTCTTGTCGATGAACTCGCGCACGTCGTCCTCGGCGCGCGCGTAGGCCATGCCCTTGCCGACGATGACGAGCGGGCGTTCCGCCGATTTCAGCGCGTCGACGGCCGCATCTACCGAACCCGGCTCCGCATACGTGCGGGGCGCGTCCGGGCAGCGATCCTTGAACTCGACCTCCGACTCCTCGATGCGCCCCGAGATCACGTCGTTCGCGAAGTCGAGGTACACCGCCCCTGGGCGCCCGTACATGCTCGTGCGCACCGCCTGCTCCACGTAGTAGGGCACGCGCTGGATGCTCTCCGCCCGGCGCGACAGCTTCGCAAACGGTCGCGCCGCCTCCACCTGGGGGGCTTCCTGGAACGATCCCTGCCCGTCCTGGTACGAGTCCGGCGCGCCCCCGATCAGGATCATCGGCCACGTGTTCGACCACGCGTTCGCCATGCCCGCGATGCCGTGGATCATCCCGGGCCCGCACACCGTCAGGCAGGCGCCCGGACGCCCGGTCAGGTAGCCGACCGCGCCCGCGGCATAGCTCGCCGCCTGCTCGTTGTGGAAGCCGAAGTAGCGGATCCCCTCCCGCTGGGCCGCTGCCGCGATGCCCTGCACCGGGAACCCCACGACGCCGAACATGTAGTCCACGCCCTGCTGCTTGAGACTGCGCGCGATAACGGTCGCGCCGTCGATTTCTGCCATCTGGTCACCCCTTGGAGGTCGTAGGGCGCCGATGATACGGGAAGAGTTCCCCACGCTCCCCCTCCCCTTCCCGCAGCTCCGGGGGCGATTTGATCCGGACGGATCGGTAAGATTCGCCGCCACTACCGCTGAAAGGAGCCTTCCCATGCCTACCGACGCCCGCGTTGTTGTCTGCCCCGCCGAGCCCGGCCCCCTCCGCATCGACGAGATCGCCCTCCCCGACCCCGGGCCCC
>VXPF01000055.1 GCA_009839725.1 Dehalococcoidia bacterium
CGGTTGCCGGGCGGACGGCACTTGAGGACGTTGCAGATGTAGACCTCGGGGCGGGTGAGGCCGGCCTCCCCCAGCAATTCCTCGAGGAAGGAGCCGGCCTGGCCGACGAAGGGCCGGCCCTGGCGATCCTCGTTCACGCCGGGGGCCTCGCCGATGAACATCACCTCGGCATCCAGCGGCCCTTCACCGGGCACGGCGAGGGTCCTCGTGCGCGCAAGGGTGCAGCGCTGGCAGCCGCGCACCTCGTCGTAGAGGGCCTCGACCTCCTGCGCGACGGTCACGCCAGGGCCTCCGCGTCGGGGTCGCGTGGCGTGTAGAGGATCTTCGCGAAGAGCACGCCGAGGAAGTAGAGGCCGAGCAGGGGAATGGCCACGACGGATTGCGTCACGGGGTCGGGCGTGGGGGTGGCGATGGCCGCCAGGATGAACACGATCACGATGGCGTAGCGCCAGAAGCGCAGGAGCTGTCCGGCCGTCACCAGGCCGACGCGGGCGGCGATGGCGAGGACCATGGGCAGCTGGTAGGCGATGCCGACCCAGAGAATGATGCGGGTCACGAAGCTGATGTACTCGTGGACGCCGGTGACGCTCACGACATTCTCGGCGGCGACATTGAGGAGAAAGTCGAGGGCGCGGGGGAGCACGATGTAGTAGGCGAAGGCCATGCCGGCGAGCATGAAGAACATGCAGCCGGAGGTACCCATCAGCAGGACGCGTCGCTCGCCCCTGGTGAGGCCGGGCACGATGAAGGCGAGAACCTCGTAGATGATGATGGGGAGTGCGAGGAGCAGGCCGCCATAAACCGAGATCTTGAAGATGGCGGAGATGCGATCGGTCGGCGAGAAGGAGGCGAGGCGGAAGTTCTCCTCGCTCTTGCCCCCGAGGTAGTCGAATGCGTCCTGGACGGTTTCCATTCTCCGTACGTCGTCGGGCCCCACATCTGGTGTGCTGAGCCCTCCGGACGCCTTCGTGAGGGCGTTCTCGAGTGCTCGCGATATCTGGAGGTCGTTGAGCGCCAGGCCCTCTGGCCTTGGCCCGCGAAGCTCGGTCTCTGGAGGGATATACCGCCCGTCGGGACTCTGCTCATGGACCAACAGGGCGAATTCGTCCTGCACGAGGCCGAGGTTGACGTCGATGCGGTCGCGGGCGGGGTCGAGGAGGATGTCGAAGGTGTTGGGCCACGAATCGGGGGGATCCCAGGTGAAGAACAGCACCACGATCACGCCGAGGATGAGGGCGGCGGCGGCGACCATGAAGCGATTCCTCAACTCAATGAGGTGCTCCATGATCGTGAGATCGGACTCCTCCTGCGGCCCGATAAGCTCCTCGGGCCCCTCCTGGGGGTTGACGACCGTGGTGTCAGTGACCATGTGAGCTAGAAGACGAGCGGCTTCTCAGGCTTCGCCTCGGCCTCGTCCTCACCGTCCGCCTCGTCCTCGGTCTCGGCCCGCAGGGACACGGGCTTCGCCGGCGCGGTGGCAATGGACGGCGCGTTGGCGGGACCGGCCACGCCCCTGGGCGCGGCGGCGCCGTTCACGTCGCCCCCGGCGGCGGCCCCGTTTCGCACGGTGACGGGCTCGGGAATTTCGGGGAACGAGGCCGCATTCGGCTGTGACGGCTCTTCCGCACTCTCGCCCGAGGCGACCTGCTCCACGCCGGCCTTTACCTCGCCGAGCTCGTCGACCGCCTCGGAGGTGACTTCCTCCACTTCGCCGGCCACCTCGGCCATCTCCTCCTGCACCTCACGCACGGTCGTGCGCATTTCCTGCACATCGGCCTTGACGGCTTCCATCTCCTCGTTGAGGTAGGCGAACTCCTCGCTGAACTCGTCGCGCACGACGCGCGCGTAGCGCTGGAGCTTCTTCACGCCACGGCCAAGGTAGTAGGCCATTTCGGGCAAACGACGGGGACCCACGACGACGACGAGGAGGGCCAGAATGAGGAGGAGTTCCTGGATACCAACGCCCAGGATTTCCACGACGAACGCTCCAGAACGGCGCGGGGACAGGGAAGCTTAGTCGCCGTCCTCGATGCCGTGGTCTTGGAGATAGTCTACCGCGTCCTGCACGGTGACGATCTTTTCGGCATCTTCGTCGCTGATCTCGAGCTGCACGTCGCCGGAGAACTCTTCCTCCAGCGACATGATGAGCTCAACCAGATCGAGGGAATCGGCCTCAAGGTCATCGACGAACGATGCCGTGGGGACGACGTCGCCCTCATCGACGCCCAACTGTTCGACAACGATGGCTCGGACACGCTCAAAGATTGATGCCACCCTAGGTCTCCTCGGGGGTACTTGTTGGTTCGCCCGGCTCTTGCGCCCGAGCTGCGCTGATCTCTTTGCTGACCGTCCGCAGCACCCCGTTTATGAACCCTGCCGACGTCTCGCTTCCATAGCGGTGGGCAAGCTCGACAGCCTCGTTCACGACGGCTCCGACCGGCGCAGAATTATCGTGAAGCAACTCCCAGAGCGCAAGTCTGAGGATAGTCCGCTCGACGACCGGGAGGGTGCGAAGGGGGTGCCGGGGAGCGACGGGCTGGAGGCGGCGATCGAGATCGTCGCGGGAGTCGAGCACGCCCCGCAGGACCTCGCGCCCGAAGGTGGCGGGCCGCTTGGCCGTGACCTCGCGGTCCTCGCCCTCCACCTCTTGCAGGCGGCGGTCGTAGGCGTCTTCGGCGTCGTGGCCGGAGGTCTCCGCTTCGTAGAGGGCTTCGATGACGAGGCAGCGCGCGCGGCGCAGCACGTGGTCGGTCACGCCATCACCATGCCGCCATCGACATGGATGCACTGGCCGGTGATGTAGGAAGCGCCGGGTCCGGCGAGGAAGCGCACGAGAGGCGCGACCTCCTCGGGGGCGGCGAAGCGGTCGAGCGGCACCTGCCGCTGGACGTTCTCGCGCTGCTCCTCCGTGAGCGGCGCGGTGATATCGGTTTCGATGAAGCCGGGAGCGATCGCGTTCACGGTGACGCCCCGGGAGGCGACTTCGCGCGCGAGCGAGCGGGTGAAGCCGATCAGTCCCGCCTTGGAGGCGGCGTAGTTGACCTGGCCCGCGTTCCCCATGACGCCGACGACGCTGGTGATGTTGATGACACGGCCGGCGTCGGAGCGCAGCAGCTGGCGCAATGAAGCCTTCGTCACAGTGAAGACACCCTTGAGGTTCGTCTGCTGGACGACGTCCCAGTCGTCCTCCGACATGCGCATCAGGAGGCCGTCGCGGGTGATGCCCGCGTTGTTCACGAGGATGTCGAGCCCGCCGAGTTCGGCGGCCGCGGCCTTGACAAGGCCGGCGGCCTGGTCGCTGTCGGCGATATCGCCGCCGAGGGCGCAGGCGGTGCCGCCCTCGGCCTCGATGGCGGCGACGACGTCGTTGGCGGCGGCCTCGCTGGCGTTGTAGTTGACGGCGACGCTGGCGCCGGCGCGAGCAAGCTCGATGGAGATGGCGCGCCCGATCCCGCGCGAGCCGCCGGTCACGAGTGCGCGCCGTCCCTCAAGCTCGGACACGGCTACAGCTCGACGTGGACGGACTCGGCACTGTTGACGGTGATGCAGGTGGAGCGGCGGAGCATCCGCTTGATGATGCCGCTGAGCACCCGCCCGGGGCCGAACTCGATGAAGGTATCAACGCCCTGCTCGCCGAGGAACTCGACGGTTCGCGCCCACTGCACGGGGCGGTGGACCTGGTCGACGAGCTCGTTGCGGACCGTCGTGACGTCGCTGATGGCCGTGGCCGTGCAGTTCGCGACGACGGGCACCTGAAGGTCGGAGAAGGTCGTCGTGGCGACGGGGTTCACCATGCCCTCGGCGGCGGAGCGCATGAGCGAGCTGTGGAAGGCGCCGCTGACGCTGAGCGGAATGACCTTCTTCGCGCCACGGGCCTGGGCGTAGTCGAGAGCTCGGATGACGGAGTCGCGGGGGCCGCCGATCACGATCTGGCCGGGGGCGTTGATGGTGCAGATCTCGGCGCCGGACTCGCGGCACACGTCTTCGCACTCGCTCACATCGAGGCCGATGACGGCGGCCATCGTGCCGGGACGGGATTTGCCGGCGGCGGCCATGAGCTCGCCGCGGGTGCGGAGGAGGCGGATGGCGTCGTCGAAGCCGAGGGCGCCGGCGGCCACGAGGGCGGGGTACTCGCCGAGGGAGTGGCCGGCCACGAAGGATGGGCGATCGAGGAGGTCGGGGTTCAGGTCGGTGGCAACGCGGAGAAGGGCGAGGCTCGTAACGGCGATCGCCGGCTGGGTGTTCTGGGTCTGCTGCAGCTCGTCCTCGGGGCCCTCGAAGCAGATGCGCGAGAGGGGGATGCCGAGGATCTCATCGGCGCGGTCGAAGAGCTCCTTCGCTGCCGGAAACTCGTCGTAGAGGTCCTTGCCCATGCCGACGACCTGGGCTCCCTGCCCTGGGAAGACGAAGGCGCGCCGTCCCTGTGCACCTTCGCGCAGCGCCAGGAAGGCGGTGGAGGGCGTGGGGTCTACCCCTCCAGATCCGGATCCGGCATCCGCAGGACCTCGCGACCCCGATAGAGCCCGCACACCGGACACGTCTGGTGAGAGAGCCGCGGCGCCCGGCAGTCGCTGCAGGTCACGACGTGGGGCACGCGCAGGCGATGGTGCCCGCGACGCTTGCGCTGGCGAGTCTTGGGGTACTTGCGCTTGGGAAGGGGGGGCATCGCTTCGATCCCTTACGGTTGTGGCGCTCACGGCCTTCTCGCTCATGCTGGTCAAATCCCGGTCCGGCACGTGAGTCAGTGCTTGCTCTCTCTCAGCTCGGCCAGGGCTGCCCATCGGGGGTCGCTGGCCACGGGCTCACAGGCGCAGTCGCCCGTGTTTCTGTCGATTCCGCAGCTGGGGCAGAAGCCCTCGCAGTCGGCGCTGCAGAGCGGCTGCATGGGGGCAGCCGCTTCACAATACTGCCGCACACCCTCCGTAATGTCGATCAGGTGGCTCTGCGAGATCGTGAACGCCTCCGGGTCCATGTCCCCGTCGTCGAGGCGAGCCCCGCTGCCGACGTCGTAGCGCTGCTCGTAGACCTCGTCGAAGGCGATGGCGGTGGGAAGGGCGAGGGGCGACAGGCAGCGGGAACACTCGGCCTCGAGGGTGATCTCGAGGGAGGCGCGGACGAGGGCGCCGGCGCCGATGCGCACCAGCTCGACCCGGCCACCCGCGAGCGAACCCGAGGGCGTGAGCTCGTGGACGCGGGAGGCGCCGGAGCCATCGGCAAGGAGCTGGGAAACGTTGAAGGTGAGGGGCGGGAGCTCCACGCGGCCCTCCTGCAGACCGGTACCGGCTGCGATAGTCAGTATAGCCCCGCCCCATAGCAGCCCCGGTGGAACATAAGCGCGGCAGGGCGAGACAGATTCGCGCCGCAGGGGCCGTCTCACCGTTTACGGAGCCCGCCGGGTGGGCCTACGCTTTTCGCTAGGGTTAGCCTCGGATGCCACAGGTCGCAGACCTTGCTTCTCTCCAGGACTACGACGACATCCTCGCCAGACTGACGGCCGAACTGGAGGAGGCGCGCGCCGACCTCGAAAACGAGGAAGCGCTGCGCGCCGCCGAGGGGGCCGTGGCCGAGGCGGACGAGCGCTGCGCGGCGCTGGAGCGCGACCAGCGCCGGCTGGAGGGCGAGATCGACACCCTCGTGGCGCGTGTCGAGCGCGAGGAGAAGAAGTTGTACGACGGCTCCACGAGCCTCCCGAAGGAGCTTGAGGGCCTGCAGCGCGAGATCGCGTCGGTCCGCTCACACCTCTCCGACGTGGAGGACACGGAGCTGGCGCTCCTCGACAGGCTGGAGGAGGCGGAGGCGGCCCGGGACGAGGCCCATGCAGGGCTCAAGCGCGAGCAGGGCGAGGCGAGGGAGAAGGCGGCGCGGCTGGGCGGGGTGATCGCGCGGCTGGAGGGCGAGATGGCGGCGACAAGCGGGGAGCGCGACACCTGCCGGGGGAGGCTCACCGCCACCCTGATCGCGCAATACGAGGACCTGCGGCGGCGGAAGGGGGGCGTGGCCGTGACGCACCTGCGGGCGGGCGCGTGCACCGGCTGCCGCGTGAGCGTCCCGCCTTCGGCGCGGAAGCGCGCCCTCGACCCGGAGGCGCCGGCCCTGTGCCCCAACTGCGAGCGGATCCTGGTGGGGTACTAGGCGATGAAAGCGATCGGGTACTTCGTGGAAGGGGCGCAGGTCGAGGGGGCGGAGCGAAGCCTGAGCGAGCAAACGGAGCGGTTCCTCGCGTTCTGCCAGAAGCACGGCTACCAGGTGGCGGCGACGTTCGTGGACACGAAGGACGAGAAGGAAGCGGAGAGCGGGTTCCGGCAGATGCTCAGCTTCATCGAGCGGGGCGACCACGGCTTCGTAGTGGCGGTGGTGGACGGGCTGGGCGTGCTGGGAAGCGACCTCGGGCGGGCGGCGGTGAAGATGCTCACCATCGAGGAGGCGGGGGCCACCGTGTACGAGGCGGAGAGCGGGGAGGAGGCGGCGAAGGCGCTCGTGGGGCAATGGAACGGCAAGAAGCGGAACGCGCCCGTCTCGGAGCGCGTGCGGGCGGCGATGCGGCGCCGGGCGGTGCGTGGGGAGGCGCTCGGGCGGCCGCCGTACGGCTACTGCGTGGGAGCGAACCGACGCCTCGAGATCGTCCCGGACGAAGCGGTGGTGGTGCAGTACATCTTCCGGCTCTACCTGGAGGAGGGGCTCGGCATCAGGCGCATCGCGGGACGGCTCAACGAGGACAACATCCCCACAAGGCGGGGCGGCCGCTGGAGCATGGTGAGCGTGCGCGACATCCTGCGGAACCGGGCCTACCTGGGGACGTACTCCCGCTTCGGGGTCCGCATTCCCGATAGCCACCGGGCCCTGGTGAGCCCCTCGGACTTCCGCAAGGTGCAGGAGAACATGGCGAAGCGGCGGAAGGGAGGCACAGGGCGATCGCTCCACCCCTTCCTCCTGAGCGGACTCGTGTTCTGCGGGCGTTGCGGCAACCGCATGATCGGGGTCAGCCGGCGGCAGCACTGGACCACGCGGGCAGGCGAGGAACGGAAGGCGACCTACCGGTACTACCAGTGCGAGAGCCGCACGAACCAGAACACCTGCTCCTACAACACCCAGCGCGAGGCCGAGCTGGAGGGGCGCGTGCGCGAGCTGCTCGCGGAGCCGAACGGGGCGGCGACGCGCCTCCAGCGCGCGGGCGGCGCCGACGCCTACGCGGAGGAGATCCGGGGGGAGATCGAGCGCCTCGAGGGGAAGCTGCGGCAGAACCGGCGGCAGGTGGAGTCGCTGGTGGGCGAGGCGGCGAGCGGGGGACTGCCCATCGAGCGCATGAAGGCGCTGGGCACGACCTTCGTGCGGGAGCAGCGGGAACTGGAACGCGAAGCGCACGAGGCGCGCGCGCGCCTCGCGGCGGAGCGCTCGGAGGCGGAACGGGAGGAGCAGGCGGAGGCGACGACGAAGCGGCTGCTGGCCCGGTGGGAAGGGTTTTCGCTGGAGGAGCGGCAGTCGCTCCTGCGCGAGGTGGTGGATCGGATCGAGGTCGACGGCGAGGAGGCGCGCCTCCTGAGGCGGCACTGATGCAGCTGACGGTGTACGCCGACGGCGCGAGCCGCGGCAATCCCGGCCCCGCCGCCATCGGCGCGAGCGTGCAGAGCGCGGGCGGGGACGAGCTGGCGTCCGTAAGCGAGACGATCGGGCGGACCACGAACAACGTGGCCGAGTACCGGGCGGCGATCGCGGGGGTGCGGGCCGCGCACGAACTGGGGGCGACGAGTATCGACCTGAGGCTCGACAGCGAGCTCATCGTGAAGCAGCTGGCGGGACGCTACCGGGTGAAGAACGCGGCCCTGCGGCCCCTCTTCGCCGCGCTGGTGGAGGCGCTGGAGGCGGTGGGGCCGTACACGGTGGGGCACGTCCCGCGAGCGCGGAACAAGCGAGCGGACGCGCTCGCCAACGAGGCGCTCGACCGGGCGCGGGGGTCGCGCTAGCCACGGGTGCGGCGCCGCCGTACGCTGGAAGCGATCAGTGGGCCGGGCGATCGCGCCGGAGCGCATGCGTTTCGGTGAGGAAAGTCCGGACTCCGCCGGGCAAGGGTGCCAGGTAACGCCTGGGCGGCGCGAGCCGACGGAAAGTGCAACAGAAACATACCGCCCGCAGTGCTGTGGGTAAGGGTGAAATGGTGCGGTAAGAGCGCACCGGTGTCCTGGAGACAGGGCAGCCGTGCAAACCCCACCCGGAGCAAGGCCGAATAGGGGAGGAGGGCGCCCGGCCCGTCTGAACTCCCGGGTAGGCCGCGCGAGCGCCGCAGCGATGCGACGCCCAGATAGATGATCGCCGCCAATCGGCCTAACCCACCGAAGGCACAGAATCCGGCTTACAGGCCCACTGATCACCGACCTGTTCGCTTCCGGCCGCCGGCAGGCCGCAACCAGCCTCCACAGGGGCCTTACGGGACCTCCAGAAGGGGCTCGCGAGTTGACACCAGAATGCGCCCGGCGTACAACCAAAATCGGTTTGCGCCACGATTCACAATCCCCCACGAAGCGCACGTCCGTGAGCCTTCGTGCAACGAAACACACAAGGGTGAGGCGACGAGGAGGCGAGATGCTCGGCATGCCGCTTTCCCGCCGCTTGCGCCTGATCTCCGCGACCGTCGCAGCAGCGCTCCTGGCATTGATGGCGACGGCCACGGCCTCGGCGATCCAGCCCGGCGGCATCACCGACGAAGCGCGCAAGATGAACGACCTCTTCTGGATCGTGACGATCGCGGGCCTGGTCGTGTTCGTGCTGGTGGGGGCGGCGCTCGTCTACGCGATGATCCGTTACCGCCGCCAGGGCGACGAGCTTCCTCCCCAGTTCCACGGCGGCGGCAAGATCGAAGTCGCGATGGTGGGCGTGCCTGTACTCATCGTGATTGCCCTCTTCACCATCTCGATGATCACCCTCGTGGACATCGACGACCCCGCTGAGGAAGACGCACTCACGGTCGAGATCACGGGCTTCCAGTTCTCCTGGCAGTTCTCCTACAGCATGGCCGACCTGGGGACGAACACGGACCCGAACGCGGACCCAGAAGACCGCATCAACATCATCGGGACGCTCCAGCCCATCGATACTCCCGACGACGAGATACGACCGGTCCTCTACCTCCCGGTGGACGAAGAGGTGGAATTCATCCTGATCTCGAACGACGTGATCCACTCCTTCTACGTGAAGGACTTCCTCTACAAGCTCGACCTGATTCCCGGCCGCGTGAACTCGTTCGCGGTGACCCCACGGGTCACGGGCGACTACAGCGCGCAGTGCGCCGAGCTCTGCGGCACGAACCACGCCCTCATGCGCTTCATCGTGCGGGTGGTGGAACGGGACGAATTCGATGCCTGGGTGGCCGCCGAGGCAGCCCGCCAGCTCGGGGACGACGCACTCGTGTCGTCCCCGGGGACGCAGGGAGACTGAGGAGGCCCGATGGCAACCGTCGCAGTACCACAGCTGAGCGGCTACCACCGGCCCGCCGTGCTCGACTGGATCATGACGGTCGACCACAAGCGGCTGGGCATCCTCTACCTGTACTTCACGCTCTTCTTCTTCGCGGTGGGCGGCATCCTCGCGCTGCTCGTGCGGACGCAGCTGGCGGTCGCGGATAACTCCTTCGTCGGCAACGACGCCTACAACCAGATCTTCACGATGCACGCCTCGGCGATGCTCTTCCTGTTCATCATTCCGGTCTGGGCGGGCTTCGGGAACTACCTCGTGCCGCTCCAGATCGGGGCGGCCGACATGGCCTTCCCGCGCATCAACGCGCTCTCGTTCTGGATGCTGCCCCCGGCGGGCATCCTCATGTTCGCCGGCTTCATCGTGGACGGCGGAGCAGCGGACGGGGGCTGGACGGCCTACAGCCCGCTGGCGCAGCAGACGGGCGTGGGCATGGACATGTGGATCATCGCGGTGATCGTGCTCGGCATGTCCTCCACGATCGGCGCGGCCAACTTCCTGGTGACGATGTTCCGGATGCGGGCGCCCGGCATGACGATGTTCCGGATGCCGATCTTCTGCTGGACGATGCTGGTCACGGCGCTCCTGCAGCTGCTCGCGACACCGGTGCTGGCGGCCGCGCTCGTGATGCTGTTCATCGACCGCAACTACGGGGGCCAGTTCTTCGACCCGAACGGCGGCGGCAATGTGGTGCTGTGGCAGAACGTGTTCTGGTTCTACTCGCACCCGGCCGTCTACATCATGATCCTGCCGGGCATGGGCATCATCTCGGAAATCCTGCCCGTCTTCTCGCGCAAGCCGCTCTTCGGCTACAAGGCGTTCGTCTTCGCGACGATCGGCATCGGCGGACTGGGCTTCAGCGTGTGGGCGCACCACATGTTCACCACGGGCTCCGTGCTGCTCCCCTTCTTCGGCTTCATGACCTTCATGATCGGCGTGCCCACCGGGGTCAAGATCTTCAACTGGCTGGGGACGCTCTGGGGCGGGTCGATCTCGTTCCCAACGCCGATGCTGTTCGCGATCGGTTTCGTGAGCATGTTCCTGATCGGCGGGATCAACGGCACCTACAGCGCCGCCGTGCCCGTCGACTTCGCCCTGCACGACACCTACTTCGTGGTGGCGCACATCCACTACGTGCTGTTCGGAGGCTCGGTGTTCGCGGTCTTCGGCGGGCTCTACTACTGGTTCCCGAAGATCTGGGGCCGGCAGCTGAACGAACGCCTCGGGAAACTGCACTTCGCCCTCATGTTCGTGGGCTTCAACGTGGCCTTCTTCCCGATGCACATGCTCGGACTGGACGGGATGCCGCGGCGCATCGCGGTCTACGCCGACAGCGCCGGGTGGGAAGCCCTGAACATGCTCTCGACAGGTGGGGCCTTCCTCATCGCCGTGAGCATGATCCCGTTCCTCATCGCGGTGGTCATGGCCTTCATGCGGCCCAAGGACCAGCCGGACGACCCGTGGGAGGCGAACACCCTCGAGTGGGCGACGACCTCGCCGCCCCCGGACTACAACTTCGACAGCCTGCCGCCGGTGCGCTCCGAGCGCCCGCTCTTCGACGCGCGGCACGGGGATGAGGAGCAGGGGCACTAGTCATGGCTGCTCACGGCACGGCTGAACGGCAAGGCATGACGAACTCGATGCTCGGGTTCATCCTGTTCCTCGCCTCCGAGGTGATGTTCTTCGGCGGGCTGTTCGCGGCGTACTTCATCGCGCGGGCGGACGCGCCGGCCTGGCCGCCGCCGCTTACCCCCGAGCAGATCGCCGAAGGCGTGCACCTGGAGCTCGAGGTCCTGCTCCCGGCTATCTCGACCGGCATCCTCGTGCTCAGCTCGATCACGATGCAGTACGCGGTGTGGCAAATTCAGAAGGGTAACCAGGGCGGCATGCTCTGGGGCCTGTTCATCTCGCTGGCGCTGGGCATCGTCTTCCTGGCGGCACAGCTGTACGACTACACGCAGCTTCACTTCCGCGCCGACGACACCATCTATGGCACGACCTTCTACACGCTGACCGGCTTCCACGGCGCTCACGTGGCGGGCGGCGCGCTCTTCATCGCGGTCGTAACGGTGCGAGCGCTGGGCGGACAATTCACGGCAGAGAACCACGAGGCGGTCGAGGCGTCGTCGATGTACTGGCACTTCGTCGACGTAGTCTGGATCGCCCTGTTCACGGTTCTCTACATCATCAAGTAGACCAAACGAGGACACGCTTTTGGAGCACGAAGGCAGCGAGCACAACGCCCATGTGGGGCCAGATGTCCATCTGCCGGATCCGAGCATCTGGCCGTTCGTGGCGGGGCTCGCGATCATGCTGCTCACGGCCACGCTCGTCTGGTGGGCGCGTGTCGAGGACCAGCGAAGCCTGAGCGGCCCGCTGCTGGGCGCTTCCGCGGCGATCACGCTGTTCGCCGTCGCCGGCTGGGCCTACGAGGACGGCCGCATGCGCCAGAAGGCGCGCGAGGAAGAAGAGCACGCACGCGCGCCTGCGCGCCGCACCCAGGTCATCACGTTCGCCATCGCCGAGGGGCAACTCGAGGCGGCTGTCGGTGAGGGCGGCGTCATCGACGCGATCCAGAACGCGCACGACGATCTGCGCGCCTCACCGGGCTTCGAGGATCTCCGCATCAACGTCTCCACAGCGGAGGAGGGACCCTCCCAGGTCATCGTCGAGACGACGTGGTCGACGGGGGACGACCTGGCGGCGTTCGAGGAGACCGAGCGCGCGATCCTCGACCTGATCAGCCAGCACCCGGATGAGGTGGTGGCGGGCTCGCCGCAGACGTTCGACATGCAGGTCGTACGGGACACGAAGGACACGTCGGTGCGCTTCAGCATGGGCGCCACGGTCTCGCTGTTCGGGGCGCTGCTGGTCGGCGGTTTCGCGGTGGGGGCAGGTCTCAACCTGTTCGCGAGCGAGGCGTCAGGCGGTGAGGGCACCGTCGTCGTCCGTCCGGACGATGTCCCGTTCGTGGACACACTCACGATCAAGGCGAGCGACTTCAGTCACAAGGAGATCACGCTGCCGCCCGGCCTGGACTTCACGATGACCCTGGACAACCAGGATGACTCGGTCGCCCACAACATCATCTTCTACCAGGGCGAGGACCTGGAGGGCCCGGTGCTGGAGGGCTGCCTGGAAGGCTGCGAGGATGGCGGGACGGCGGTGCGGACGGCGCTCGAGCTGGGCATTATCCAGCAGACGTTCACGTTCACGACGCCGCCGCCGGGCCGCTACGCCTTCTGGTGCGACGTACATCCCGACACGATGATCGGCGTACTCATCATCGAGGAAGGCGCACCTATTCCGGGCGAGGCGCCTCCAGCGGACGACGCGGCCGGGGGTGCAGGCACAGGCGCCGAGGGCGGGGCCGAAGGCACCGAAGGCGAAACAGAAGGCGGAGAGAGTGGGACCGAGGGCGGCACCGAGGGCTAGGCGAAGCCCGGCCCTTCCCGCCTACTCCAGCGCACCCTCCACGAGCAGCTCCGTGAACTCCTCGTCGCTCATCCCGAGCGTGCCCTTGAGCACACGCTCGGTGTCCTCGCCGAGCAGGGGGGCGGCCTTGGTGGGGCCACCGGGGGTCTTCGAAAGGCGGAAGGCGGGCGAGTCGTAGGTGCGGGCGCCCATGGTGGGGTGCTCGAGTCGGGCGTAGTGGCCGCGGTGCTTGAGCTGCGGGTCGCGGTGCATCTCCTCGGGCGACTTGACGATGCCTGAGGGAACACCACGGTCGCGCATCGCCTTGTAGGCCTGGACGGCCGTGAGCTCGCGGCACCACGCCTCGATGTGCCGGTCGATCTCCTTCTGCTCGTTGAGGCGGGACCACTTGCGGCGCATGCGCTCCAGGTCGGTCCAGTCGGGCCGGCCGATGGCGGCGCGGAAGCCCTCCCAGTCCTCCTCGGTGAAGCAGGCGACGACCACGTAGCGTCCGTCCTTGCAGCGGTAGGCGCCGTGGGGGGCGGCTTCGGGGTCGCGGTTGCCGAGGCGTTCGGCCTCGCGGCCGTTGGCCGTCCAATCGAGGATGGCGGGGCCGAGAGCGTGGATGGCGCCCTCGAACTGGGAGAAGTCGATGTACTGCCCCTTGCCGGTGCGGCGGCGGTAGTCGAGTGCGGCCACGAGCGCGAGGGCCCCGAGATGGGGCACGAGGAAGTCGGTATAGGCAATGCCGGTGCCGATGGGCTCGCCATCGGGCCACCCGGTGAGGTGGTTGAAGCCGGCAGCGGCCTGGAGCACGTGGCCGTAGCCCATGTAGTGCGCCCAGGGGCCGGTCTGGCCGAAGAGCGGCATCGAGATCATGACGAGGTCGGGCCGGACCTTACGCAGCTCCTCGTAGTCGAGGCCGAGCTTCTTGAGAGAGCCCGGCGTGAACGACTCGGTGACGACATCGGAGACCGCCACGAGTCGCTTCAGGAGCTCCTGGCCCTTCGGCGTCTTGAGGTTGATGGTGATGCCGAGCTTGGAGCTATTGAAGTTGGCGAAGTAGCCGGAGTTGTCGTAGTGCGGCTCGTTGTCGGTGAAGGGACCGGCGCGGCGGAGGCCCTCCATGCGCGTTGCGGACTCGACCCGGATGACCTCGGCGCCGTGGTCACCGAGGTACTTCGCAACCGTGGGCCCAACGCCGACCCATGAGAGGTCGGTAACGCGCAGACCCTCGAAGGGGCGGGGCTTGCCGTCGCTCCCGTTGCCGGCCATATCAGATCACCATCGTACGCCGCAGCTTGACGATGTCATCGGGGTCCAGGCCCAGGACATCGCCATAGACCTCTTCACTGTGCTCGCCCACGCGGGGGGCGCGGCCGCGCTGCCTCCACGGAGTCCCGGCAAGCTTGAAGGGCGCTCCGGGGTAGACGAAGGTCTCGCCGATGTCCTCGTGCCGGACCTGCACCCAGTAGTCGCGGGCCTCGAGCTGATCGCTCTCGACGATCTCGCGGGGACTGTAGACGGGCGCCCAGCCAGCGTTGCGGGCCTGCGCTTCGCGCACGAGGTCGTCCTTGCGACGGGTGCGGCAGAACTTCTGCATGATGCCCACGAGCAGCTCCTGCTCGTCCGGTTCCAGGGGCTGCACGACCTCGAGGCGCTCGCGCCAGTGGGAGGCCGTGAGGGGGCCGGCCTCGCCGGTCTCGGCGAGCCAGTCGATCATGGCGCCGGAGGTAGGGCCAATGAGGCCGCCCATCCCGAGGGCCGCCACCCAGCCGTCAGCGGTCTCGTAGATGTAGCGGGGGCCTTCGCGGCCGCTGACCATGCGTCCCGAACCGGGACCGCGGTTGTTGATCCCGAGGATGTCCCAGGTCTGCTGGGCGTTGTCCATGGCGTTGGCCATGGCCTCCTGCATGGAGACATCGACGCGCTGGCCGAGGCCGCCGTGGGCGCCCCGCGCGTAGAGGGCGACGACCGCGCCAACGGCCGCCTGAAAGTTCACCTGGGCGTAGGCCTGGGGCACGGTGGTGCGGACCGGGCCACGCTCCTCGCTGCCGTTGAGGAACATGTGGCCGCCCATGGCCGAACCGACGATATCGGTGGCGGGGAGGTTGCGGGCGGGGCCGGTCTGGCCGTAGTTCGTGATGCTGACGATGACGGCCCCGGGGTTGACCTTCGCGAGCGTGCGCGGGTCCGCGCCGACGTCCTTCGCGGCGCCGGGGGCGCTCGTCTCGATGACGGCGTCTGCGCCGGCCACGAGTTGGTGGAAGAGGTCGCGCCCGGCCTCGAGGCGCAGCTCGCAGGTGACCGAGCGCTTGCCGGCGTTCATCGCCCACCAGTAGAGGCTCGACTCGCGGCCCTCCTCGTCGCGGAAGAAGGGGCCGTTGGCGCGCGTGCGGTCGCCGGCGCGGGGCTCGACCTTGATGACGTCGGCCCCTAGCTCGCCGAGGAGGCGAGCGCAAAGCTGGCCCTTCTCGTCGGCGATATCGACGACGCGATAGCCGCTCAGGGGGCCATCGGGGTGGGGGAGGGGAACACCGTCGGAGCGGTCGGGCACGGGCGAGTTCTACCGCCGGTCAGCGGCTGTGCGCAAGGGCGGCGGCGCCGTTGTCGTACGCGCCGGGGCGGCCGTCGAGGGCGTCGTCGATGGCGGTGCGGAGGGCACCGATGCCCCAGGCCTTGCTCGCGGAGATGTGGCAGACGTCTCCCGGGACGGGCCCGGCGCCGTCGAGCAGGGCGCGCGCCTCGGCCTCGGTCGCGGGCGAGGCGTCGTCGGGGCCGGTGAGGGCGTCGATCTTGTTGAGGGCGACGATGGTCGGGCGGCCGAGGACGCTCAGGTCACGCAGGACGCCCTCGACGGTCTCGGCGTGGACGCCGGCGTGGGGGTGGGAGACATCGACAACGTGCAGGAGGACGTCCGCCTCCTCAAGCTCCTCGAGCGTCGCGCGGAAGGAGGCCACGAGCTGGGTGGGGAGCTTCTGGATGAAGCCGACGGTGTCGGTAAGGAGCGCGGGGCGGCCGGAGGGGAGGGCCATCTTGCGGGTAACGGGATCGAGGGTGGCGAAGAGCTTGTCCTCGGCCCGCTGGTCCGCCCCGGAGAGCGCCCGCATGAGGGTTGTCTTGCCCGCGTTGGTGTAGCCAATGAGGGCGACGACGGGCACGCCGGAGCGGCGCCGCTTGCGGCGGTACAGCTCGCGCTGGACGCGGACCTGCTCGAGATCCTTCTTGAGCTTGCCCATGCGGCGGCGGACGAGGCGGCGGTCGGTCTCGATCTGGGTCTCGCCGGGACCGCGGAGGCCAATGGCGCCCTCCATGCGTTCGAGGTGGCTCCACTGGCCGCGCAGACGCGGCAGGAGGTACTCCGTCTGGGCGAGCTCGACCTGGAGGCGCCCCTCCCGCGTGCTCGCGCGCATGGCGAAGATGTCGAGGATGAGGGCGGTACGGTCGATGACCTTGAGCTGGAGCGTCTCCTCGAGGTTTCGCTGCTGGGAAGGCGAGAGCTCGTCATCGAAGATGACGGTGTTGGCGCGCTGCTCGATGCAGGCGTCGGCAACCTCCTGGAGCTTCCCGCTGCCGATGTAGGTGGCGCGCTGGGGCGCCGAGCGGCGCTGCAGGGCGAGACCCACGACCTTCGCCCCGGCGGTGCGGGCCAGCTCGGCCAGCTCCGCGAGCGACTCGCGCGCGGGGAGGACGGCCCCGGGGGAGTCCACCGCGACAAGGTAGGCGCGATCGCGCACGGGGGCCGTGGAGTGAAGGCGTTTCGCCATCCAGCCAGCTTAGTCGATTCTGCGGCCAGGGGAACTCCTAGAAGCCCTTCCAGTTCTCCAGGCGCTGGCAGCCCTCCTCGACCTGGTCGTCGGGAGTGGTGACGGAGAGGCGGACGTACCCTTCGCCGTTGAGCCCGTAGCCGCGGCCGGGGGTCACGACGACGGCGCACTCGTCGATGAGGCGGGCGGCAAAGTCACCGCTGGTGATGCCTTCGGGAAGTTTGGCCCACACGTAGAGCGAGGCCTTCGGCGGGTCGACCTCGAGGCCGATCTTGCGCACCGCCTCGACGATGCGGTCGCGGCGGCGCTGGTAGATGGCGTTGTGCTCGTCGATGACGTCCTGAGGGCCCTCAACGGCTTCGATGGCCATCTCCTGGATGGCCTGGGGGATGCCGCTGTCGATGTTCGACTTGACGCGCATGAGGGCATCGACGAGATCGCCGTTGCCGACGGCCATGCCGATGCGCCAGCCGGTCATGTTGTAGATCTTCGACCAGGAGTTGAACTCGATGGCGACGTCGCGCGCGCCGGGCACCTGGAAGATGGAGATGGGGCGGTAGCCGTCGTAGGCCACGTCGCAGTAGGGGTTGTCGTGGCAGATGGAGACGTCGTACTCCTTCGCCCAGGCGACGACTTTCTCGAAGAAGGCGATGTCGGCGACGGCGGCCGTCGGATTGTTGGGGTAGTTCAGCCAGAGCACCTTGGCCTTGGCGGCGAGGTCCTCGGGGATGGCGTCGAGGTCCGGCTTCCACTCGGACTCGCGCGTGAGGGGGAGCTTGATAGTGACACCGCCGGCGAACATGGTGCCGATCTCGTACACGGGATAGCCGGGGTCGGTGGCGAGGGCGACGTCGCCGGGATCGATGAGGGTGAGCGCCATGTGGGCGATGCCCTCCTTCGAGCCGATCAGGGCGAGGCACTCGCGCTCGGGATCGAAGGAGGCCTCGAAGCGGCGCTCGTACCAGCCGGAGATGGCCTGGCGCAGCTCGGGCAGGCCCTCGGACTCGGGATAGCGGTGGTTGAGGGGGTTATCGGCGGCGCGGTGCAGCCGGTCAAGGATGTGGGGTGGCGTGGGGAGGTCCGGGTCGCCGATGCCGAAGGTGATGACATCGATGCCCTGTGCCTTCTTGGCGGCGATGACCTTGGAAATCTGGGCGAAGAGGTAGGGCGGCAGCTCTTCGACCCGCTTGGCCAGTCTCATCAAAATGCTCCTGGGGGTACTCCTGGGGTGTGCTTCGGAGGCAGAATGAACGCGCCCGCTCAGGCCGGCGCGCAACGGTGCCGATGGTACCGCGCCCCGCTCTCAGCCGCAGCCGCGCCCTCGCCGCGCGGCTAGAGGTCGGCGAGACGCTGGACGAGGGGCTCCCAGCGCCGGACCTCGGCGACGGGATCGTCGCTGTACGGGGTGATGGTGACGGTGGTCACGCCCTCGGCCGCGAACTCGGCCATGCGCTCGAGGAAGCGCTCTCGCTCCTCGCCGGAGTCGAAGGAGGGCCCGGTCCAGGCGACGGTCTTTTCGATGGCGTCGTAGTCCGTGCCCTCGGCCTCGCAGTGGGCGCGGAGGACGCCGAACTTGTGGCGGACCTCCTCGACCTCGCTGCTCGTCAGGTTGCAGGCGTCGGCGTAGCGGGCGACGAGGCGCAGGGTCTTGCGCTCGCCGCGGCCGCCGATGAGGAGCTCCGGATGGGGCGTGCTGATGGCCTGGGGCACGTTCAGCGTCTCGGAGAGCTGATAGTGCTTCCCCTCGAAGGGGCCGTTGTCGTCGCTCCACATCTGGAGGCAGATCTGGATGGCTTCCTCCAGCCGCTCGAAGCGCTCGCCGAGGGGCGGGAAGGGGACGCCGAGCCCGACGTGCTCCTGCTCGTTCCAGGCGGCGCCGATGCCGAGCCAGGCGCGCCCGCCGGAGAGGACGTCGAGCGTGCTGACCTGCTTGGCGAGCATGCCCGGATGGCGGTAGGTGACGCCGGTGACGAGCAGGCCGAGGCGGATGGTGGAGGTGCGGGCGGCGACGAAGCCGAGGGCGGTGTAGCCCTCCAGCATGTCCAGCTCAGGCTCGCCGATCCAGCCGATCTGGAAGAGGTGGTCCATGAAGGAGAGCCGCGTCAGGCCCACCTCTTCGGAGACGGCGCCAAGCTCGGCCAGGCGCGGCCCCATCTCCGCGGGGCCGCCCTGCCAGGTGAAGTTGGCGACGTGGATGCCGGCCCGCATCGAGCGCTAGGAGATTCCCCGGCGCTTGAGCTCCGCGGGCATGCGCTCGGCGTCGGCGCTGAGCATCGGACCCTTCTGGTCGTCGGACAGCGTGCCGGCGGCATCGGCGCCGAACTTCGCGCCGTCGAACAGGATCCACTTCTCGGGGACGACTTCAAGCACGACGCGCAGGGGCGAATCAAGCGTCTTGACGAAGGCGGCAGCGGCGTCCGGGTTGGTCGGGTTCAGCTTGGCGGCGAACTCGGGGTAGAACCAGTCCTTGGTCTCGCGGTCCTCGTGGATGATGCAGCGCCCCTTGGCGGTGGCGGCGCCGAAGGGACCGGCGTAGCCGGGAGGGCCGGCGGCGCCGCTGACGACAACCGAGACGCGGGGGTCGCGGCGCACGGCGGAGATGCGGTGGCGGTGGGCGCCGGCGGTAATCCAGAAGCGCCCGTCCTTCCAGAGGAACGACATGATGACGCCGACGGGCCAGCCATCCTTGGTGCCCCAGTTGAAGGTGCACTCCCCCACGCCGTTGAGAAGGTCTTCGAGCTGCTGGTCATCCAGCGGGTAGATTGAGACGGTTTCGTGGTCTTCGACTCCGGGCATTCTCGCCCTCCATTCGAATCAGGGCTCCGCCGGGCGACAGGAAACAGGCCAGTGCCGGGCGAGCGCCTAACACTGGCAGTTTGCCGGGGCAGGCGCAAGCAGCGGAGGGACACCTCGGCCGGCCTTGCGCCGGCGCGGACCACAGGCGTGGCCCGTGCTATGCTCCGGCCTAGGTCAGCGCGTCAGTTCGTCCCATGAGAGCTACTCACTCGTACGTCGATTGCCGCCGGAACCCAGCAACAGCCCCGGAGGCAACCACATGACATCGTTCGTTGATCGGACGCTTACCTGCTCGGACTGCGGCGCGCAGTTCACGTTTACGGTGGGCGAGCAGGAGTTCTACCAGTCCCGCGGATTTACCAACGAGCCGCGCCGCTGCCCGGAGTGCCGGGCCGCGCGCAAGGCCGCCCGCGGCGAGGGCGGCGGTGGTGGTGGCGGCGGTTACCGCAACTACAACAGCGAACGAGAGATGTTCACCACCGTCTGCGCCGAGTGCGGGCGCGAGGCCCGGGTTCCTTTCCAGCCGCGTGGCGACCGGCCCGTCTACTGCAGCGACTGCTTCCGCTCCCGCGGACCGCAGCGCGGCGGCGGCGGCGGTGGTGGCGGCGGCCGCGACCGCAACTGGTAGGCCTTCGGCCCTCGCGATTCCCCATCCCCGAGCGAGCGTAGCCCGCGGGGGTTCGCTCGTGTCCTGAAGGCGTACCCAACGCCTATACTCCGCGCAGCCCTGAGGAGGACGGCGTGGAACCAGACACGATCGAGCGGCTCCCCGAGATCCTGCGCGCGTACCTCTCCGAGCACCTTCCCGACGTTCGCAACGTCTCGATCCACAACGTAGCGCGGTCCCCGGGGGGGAACTCGCGCTCGATGTGGTTCTTCGAAGCCGACTGGGAGGGGGAGGCGCCGGTCGCGAAGCAGCTCATGTTTCGGGCGAACGAGAGCACCTGCTTCCGCGACGAGGAAGCGAGCCTGGAGAAGGAGTACCGCATCTTCCGGGCGCTCCAGGACACCCCCGTCCCGGTGCCGGCGAACTACTGGTACGAGCGCGACCCCTCGTGGGCAGGCGAGGACTTCGTCATTCGCGAGCGGGTGGCGGGGGACACCAACTTCCGGGACCTTGCCCCCGAGAGCCAGGGAGCGATTCTGGAGCACTTCGTCGAGATCCTCGCCGCCCAGCACAACCTCGACTGGGAAGCGATGGGCCTCTCGTTCCTGGGCGCCCCGAAGGACGGCCCGGAGTGCGCGCGCATGGTCGTCGAGCGCTGGGAACGGGCGACGAAGCGCGAGCTGCTGGAACCGCAGCCGGTGATGACGGCGACGATGGCGTGGCTGAAGCGGAACCTGCCCACGGAGGTGGACCGCATCGTGCTGGGGCAGGGGCAGGTGGGGCCGGGGCAGATCCTGTTCCGCGACGATCGTGTGGTGGCTTCGCTGGACTGGGAGTCGGGGTTCATCGGAGATCCGATGTCCGACCTGGCCTACCTCGACTTCATGGTGCGGCCGCTCGTCGGGGATGAGGTGGTGGAGGGGCTGATCGCGCGGTACGGCGAGCTGAGCGGCATCCCCATCCGGCGCGACAACATGCGCTTCTACACGGTGTTCCAGTCGTACTGGGCGGTTTCGGCGTGCCTGGCGGCGGTCAACCGCTTCGCGACGGGCGAGATGCGGAAGACGCAGACGCTCGTGCTGGGCATGGCGGCGCCGCGCTCGTTCTTGCGGCGAATGGAGCGCATCGTGCGCGAAGACGCGGCCTGACGATGCGACCGACACCAGCGGAGATCGTCGAGGGCCTGCAGTACAACCTGAAAGCCGACCTGATCCCCGAGCTGCAAACGCCGTGGGGGAAGCGCATCGCGGGGAACATGCTGTGGGCGCTGGAGCACCTGAAGCAACGCCTCGAAGAGGAGCACGCGCTGGCGGTCGAGGAGAACGCAGACCTGCGGGAGGTGGTCGCGGCCGCCGTGGCGGCGAGGGCCGCCGACGCAGGGCTGGCGGAGGCGCTCGCGGCCGTCGACCTCGCCCCCGGCGAGGCGAGGGAGTGGCCCGCATCGGAGGAGCTGACGTCCGAGAACGCCCGCCTGCGAACGGCGGTCGACGCAATCGTCGAGGCCTTCCCAGCGGAGCGTGAGGGCGCGGCGGAGGACCTCTGGCGGGAAATCCTCGGCTACGTCGCGAGGCAGACGGAGCGGGACGGCAAGCTCATCGAGATCAACCCGGGCTGACCGGGACCACCGGAACCGACTACACAAGAGGAGCAGAAGCATGAGCTACCCGGAGTACGAGAACATCATCGTGGAGCCGCTCGCCGAGGCGGAAGGCGTGGTACGAGTCACGCTGAACCGGCCACAGGCGCTGAACGCGCTCTCAGCCGACCTGCTGGACGAGTTTTTCGACTTCCTCGGGCACTTCGAGGAAGACCCGCACGCCTACGTGCTGCTGCTGCGGGGGGCGGGCCGCTCGTTCTGCGCCGGCTACGACCTCGCATCGAGCCGCACGGTGGAGCCGGGCTCGCCCGGCGACATCCTGCAGGAGCAGAGCGTGGGGCGCTCGCGGCGCACCATGATCGACTCGGTCGACCGCTACCTGCGGCTGTTCAACACGCGCAAGCCGACGATCGCGCAGGTGCACGGGCACTGCATCTCGGGCGGGACGGAGCTGATCTCGATGTTCGACTTCGTGGTGTCCACGGAGACGGCGAAGTTCGGCCACATCGCCGGCCGGCACATGGGGACGCTGCGGACGCTCTCGCTCTGGCCGTGGACGGTCGGCTACCGGCGGGCGAAGGAGCTGTTCATGACGGGCGAGCTCATCGACGGGAAGACGGCCGAGGAGTGGGGGCTCGTGAACAAGGCCGTGCCGGAGGAGGAGCTGGAAGAGGCGGCCCTCCACCTGGCGCGCAAGATCATGCGCATCCCGCTCGAGGTGAACATCCTGCACAAGCACTCGGTGAACCGCTGGATGGAGATCCAGGGGCTGCAGCCGGCGATCCACTCGGCCGCGGAGTTCGACGTGTACACGGCCTTTATCGAGGGGCGTCCCGGGTTCCGCGAGCGTGTCGAGGCGGACGGGCTGCGCGAGGCGCTGAAGTGGCGGGACCGCGAGTGGCGCGGCACCGAGCTCTGGGACCACGGGAAGGAGCCCGAGTCCTAGCCTCGCCGTAGGATCGCGGGCATGGACGTGCTGCCGGAGGCGGACGAGAAGGCCGCCGTGGTGCGGACGATGTTCGACCGCATCGCGCCCTCCTACGACCGCATGAACCGGATCATCACGCTGGGGTTCGACCAGCGCTGGCGGCGCTCGCTCATCGAGGCGCTCGGCGTCGGCGGGGACGACACGGTGCTCGACCTGGCCTGCGGCACGGGAGACTTCGCCATCATGGCACTGGCGCAAGGAGCGAGCGTCGTGGGGCTGGACTTCGCGGGGGCGATGCTGGCGGCGGCGCGCGAGCGCTGCCCCGACGACATCGCCCTCGTGCGGGGGGATGCGCTGCGGCTGCCCCTGGCAAGCGGGAGCGTGTCGGTCGTGGTCTCGGGCTTCGCGCTGAGGAACTTTGTGGCGATCCCGCCCGTCCTGGCGGAGCTGGCCCGCGTGCTGCGCCCGGGTGGGCGCGTTGGGCTGCTGGAGGTCGACGAGCCACGCTCGGCGGTCCTGAGGCTGGGGCACGGGCTCTACTTCCGGCGGGTGGTGCCGGCCATCGGCGCGCTGCTGAGCGACGGTCGGGCCTACGCCTACCTTCCCGCGTCCGCTTCGTACCTGCCGGAGGGGGAGGGGTTGCGCGACATGCTCGCCGAGGCGGGCTTCACCGACATCGAGAAGCGCAGCCACCTGGGCGGGGCGGCGCAATCGATCACGGCGGTACGGGCGTGAGCGCCGAGCGAGCGCTTCCGGCGAAGGGAAGCATCGGCGCGTGGCGGGCGGCGGCGCGCCCGCCGACGCTGACGGCGGCAGTCGCGCCGGTGCTGGTGGGGACGGGCGCGGCCATCGGGGACGGCGTCTTCTCAGCGGGGCCGTTCGTGGCGGCGCTCTTCGGCGCCATCCTCCTGCAGATCGGGGCGAACTTCGCCAACGACGTGTTCGACTTCGAGCGGGGGGCAGACGCGGGCGACCGGCTCGGGCCACCCCGGGCCACGCAGACAGGACTGCTCACGCCGGCGCAGATGAAGGTGGGGATGTGGCTCGCGTTCCTGCTGGCCCTGCTCGCCGGCATCTACCTGGTGGTGGCGGCGGGCTGGATCGTGGTCGTGATCGGACTGGCGAGCATCGCGGCGGGGCTCATCTACACGGGGGGGCCATGGCCGATCGGGTACCACGCCCTCGGGGACGCGTTCACGTTCGCGTTCTTCGGGATGGTGGCGGTGGTGGGGACGTACTTCGTGCAGGCGGAGGCGGCGCCCGGGCTGGTGTGGCTGGCGGCGGTCCCGGTCGGGTGCACGGTGACGGCGATCCTCGTGGCGAACAACCTGCGCGACATCGACACGGACCGCGCAGCCGGCAAGACGACCCTGGCGGTCGTGCTGGGAGCGCGGGGGACGCGCGCCTGGTATCTGCTCCTGGTGGTCGCGGCCTACGGCGTCGCGATCGCCCTCTGGCCGACGACCCAGGTTCAGCCGTGGGCCCTGCTCGTGCTGGCGAGCCTGCCGTTCGCCCTGGCGCCGCTTCGGGCGGTGGCGGGCGGGAC
>VXPF01000123.1 GCA_009839725.1 Dehalococcoidia bacterium
GGGAGGCAAGGGGGAGACCTGCCAGCCGGGGGTGAGGCGCCGCGAGCGCCTAGAATCGAGGCATGACGGGAACGATCGCCGAGCGGGTGGAGGCGTTGTCCCGCATCGAGGGGCCGGTGGCGGCACGTTTCGACTGCGATGGGCCGGTGGAGGGCCGGTGGGCGGTCCTCCCCTCGGCCTTCAACCCTCCCACCCTCGCCCACCTGCGGCTGCTCGAACTGGCGCTGGCCGTGGAGGGCGTCGAGGGCGGGGCGGCGCTCCTGACGACGCGGAACGTGGCGAAGGGGATCGAGGGAGCGTCGCTGGCGGACCGCATCGGGATGCTGCTGGCGGCGCGCGCATCCCGACCCGGTCTGGCGGTGCTGGCGGCAAACCAGGCGCGCATCGTCGACCAGGCGGCGGCGCTGCGGGCGACCTGGCCGGGCGCCTCCTTCGACTTCGTGCTCGGGTACGACACGCTCATCCGGCTGTTCGACGAGCGGTACTACGGGAATGCGATGGAGGTGGAGCTGGACCCGTTCTTCGAGCGCCACCGGGTAATCGCGGCGAACCGGGGGGAAGTCACGGCCTCCGGGGTCGACGCCTACGTGGCGGAGCAGGCCTCACGCTACGGCGGCCGCATCGTGACGGTGGCGCTGGACGAGGCCCACGGGCGCATGGCATCGAGCGATGCGCGGGCGCGCATGGCGGCGGGGGAGGGCAGCGGCGACCTGCCGGCGGAGGTCGCGGCGTACATCCGCGAGCACGGGCTCTACGAGGGCGGGTAGGACGGCGACTGGTCGCCCGACAGCGGGAGCACGGGGCGGGCGAGGAGCACCACGAGGGCGGCGGCGAGGGTGATGCCGGCGGTGACGAGGAAGGGCATCTCGTAGCTGCCGGTCGCCTGTTCCAGGAGTCCCACGAGGAGGGGTCCGGCGCCGCTGCTGACCTGGCTCGCGAGCGAGATCATGCCGAACACGGCCCCGAACGAGACGTAGCCGAAGATCTCGCTCGTGAGCAGGGACTGCATCATGTAGATGTTGCCGATGGTGACGCCGAAGGTGAAGGCGAAGACGTAATTGGTGACAGCCGTGTCGATGTGGACCACGAGGAGCACCGAGGCGGCCTGCCAGACGAAGAGCGCGGCGGTGAGGTAGCGCTTGTTGAGGGCATCGGCGAACCCCCCAACGATGAGGCGGGCGACGATGCTGCCGATGGCGCCGAAGCTGAGGGCGAGGGAAGCGGCCGTGCGGGAGCCGGTGCGGTCCTCAAGGAAGGCGATCTCGTGGATGAGGAAGCCGGTCTGGGCGAGCAGGACGAGGACGAAGGCGACGGCGACGGCCCAGAACGAGAGGGTGCGCATCGCCTGGGAGAGCGTCCAGCGGCGGGTCTGGACCTCATCGCTGAGAGAGGCTGAGGGGGGCGGGCCGGTCTGGGGGACGGCGCCATCGGGTGGAAGGCGCATCTGGCTCGGGTCCCAGACGAGCACGAGGAAGATGACGGGGAGTCCCAACACGAGGGTGAAGGCGGCGATGACCGGGGTGGTGAGCTCGAGGCCGCCGGAGGCGATGAGCCAGGCGCAGAGCGGGGGCAGGATGACGCCGGCCGAGGACACGCCCGTGGCGGAGATGCTCATGGCGCGGGCGCGGCGGCGAATGAACCAGCGCGCCATGATGACGTTCGTCGAGACACCGCCGGCCATGCCGAACGAGGCGGCAAGGACCACGTACACGGCGTAGAGCTGCCAGAGCTCCTCGACGAAGCCGATGCATCCCACCGTGACGGCGGTGAGGATCACGCCCACGACGAGGAAGGGCATGGGGCCCCGCCGGTCGATAGGGGGGCCCACGACGGCGGCGGAGACTCCGGAGACGACGAAGTAGACGGCGGTGGCGCCGCTGACGCTCGCGTTCGACCAGCCGTGGGCCTGCTGCAGCGGATTCAGGAAGACGGCGAGGCCGTAGTAGCCCACGCCCACGCCACAGAGCATGACGAAGGCGACGCCGACGACAACGTACCAGCCGTAGTAGTAGCGCGAGGGCAGGAGCCGCGCGGCGAGGGGGCGGCGGAAGGGAAGGGTGGGAGGCGCGCTCACGCGGAGGGGTCGCCACCGGCGCGGCTGGTCACGATCTCGTCGAGGTCGTCGAGCACCATGCGCTCGCGCCTGCCGGCGCGGTCGTAGGCGGTCACGGGCGCGACGGCGTCGTGGTCGATGACGACGTCGATGACGGTGGGGCGGGAGTTGCCGAGGGCGTCCTCGATGGCGCCCCGGAGCCGCGCCGGGTCGGTCACGCGAACCCCGTCGCAGCCGACGGCGCGGGCGACGGCGGAGAAGTCGACGTCGCCGAACTCGGCGAGCTCGTAGGCCTTGCTGTCGAAGCGGAAGTCGAGGATGTGGGTGTCGAAGGCGAGGGCGTGGTTGTTGAGGACGACGTAGACGACGTTGAGGCCGTAGCGGACGGCCGTTTCCAGCTCGCCGAGGTGGTACCAGAAGCCGCCGTCGCCGGTGAAGCAGACGACGGGCGTGTCGCCGACGGCGACCTTCACGCCCTGGGCGGCGGGCAGGGCCCAGCCAAGGGAGCCCTCGCAGCGGAAGAAGCGCTTGCCGGGCTGGCGGAGCTCGACGAAGGCCCCGGCCCAGGCGGCGGCGTAGCCGGTATCGGCGACAACGACAGCCTCGGGGGGAAGGGTCTCGGTGAGCTCTCGGCAGAGGCGCTCGGGGCGGATGGGGGCGTCGCCGGAGGCGAGGAGGGGCTCCTTGCCCTCCCACCAGTGGCGCACGATGCGCTGCACCTCGGCGACCCACTCGCCGGGCGGCCGGACGGTGTCGCCGGCGGCGGCGACGATGCCGCCGAGGGCGGTCTTCGCATCGGCGGCGAGGGCGACCTTCGTGTTGGCGGGGAAGTTCCGGCCCAGCTCGGAAGGGTCGACGTTGATGTGGATGATGCCGGCATCGCGCGAGGGGAGGGTCCAGCCGTTGGTGCTCTGGCTGCCGGTGCGGGTGCCGACGATGAGGGCGAGGTCGGCGTTGGCGACGATCTCGTTGGCGGACTTGCGGGCGTAGGAGCCGAGCACGCCGACGGCGAGAGGGTGGTTCTCGTTGATGGCGCCCTTGCCGGAGAGGGAGGTGGCGACGGGGATGGCGAGCTTCTCCGCCAGCTCAATGAGCTCGGGCCAGGCGCCGGAGGTCATAACGCCGCCGCCGGCGATGATGACGGGGCGCTCGGCCTCGAGCAGGAGGGCGAGCGCCTCGTCGATGCCCTCGATGGGGGCCTCGGCGCGGACGGAGGGGCAGGTGGCGTAGCGGGGGTCGCCGGTAGGCTCGGGAAGGTCGGCCTCGCCCGCCTCTGCCTCGGCGGCGATGGCGAGGTGGACGGGGCGGGGGTCGCCGGTGGTGGCCTCGCGGAAGGCCTGGGGGATGAGGTCGGCGAGGCGTTCGGTTCGGGTCACGTCGGCGCTGAACTTGGTCACGCTCTCGAAGTGGGCGCGCACGTCCTGGTAGGCGTTCTTGTAAGCCTGCGCGCCGGAGCGGGCGCCGGTGAAGGCGATAACGGGGGTCGAGGCCTGCCAGGGCTCGGCCAGCCCGGCGGCGAGGTTGGTCGCGCCGGGACCGCCCTGGCTGATGACGATGCCGGGGCGTCCGGCGGCCTTGGCGTAGCCATCGGCCATGTAGCCGGCGGCTTTCTCACCGTGCGTCAGGACGCGCCTCACACCCGTCCCCTCGAGCATGACGAGGGAGTCGAAAAGGTTCGTGGGGACGAGGAAGATGGCCTCGACGCCGTAGGCGAGCCAGCTCTTCGCGATGTACTCGGAGCCCTTCATGGCGACACCCCCGCGCGAGTCGAGCTCGCGCGGGCAAGCCTACATCGTCCGGGCCCGCGTTAGACCTCGACCCCGCGCTCGAGGAGAGCGTTCAGGTCCTTGTCCTCGGTGTCGATGAGGGCCTGCACCCACTTGTGGAACATCTGGCCGCCGCCCTCGTTCCTGCCGAAGAGGTTGTGGTCCTTGGCGCCGGTCTTGAGGGCGCGCTGCACGCGGAAGCCGGTGTAGTAGTCCTCGTCTCCGACGACGTCGAAGTACATCTTCATGATCTCGGCGTAGCGCTCTTCGTCGTCGGGGTCGGGCTCCTCGGGGAGGAGGAAGTTCTGGATGGTGACGGACTCCTCCGGCGACCTGCCGGGGAACATCTGGGAGACCATGAAGGGCGTGGCGCCGCCCTGGCCGTCGTAGGCTGCGGAGCCGCGGCCCCCGGCGATGGAGATGTTGGGGAAGATCGTCCAGATGCCGGGGGTCAGGTCCTCCATCTGCCACTGGTCCTCGGGGAGGTCGGCGGCGCGGGTGAAGCGGGTGGGGGAGACCATTCGCACGTGCGAGCCCCAGGCGTAGTAGTCGGGCTGGTAGGCGGAGTCGGGGCCGAAGCTGTTCCGGTGGAGGATGGGGATGTGATAGAGGTCGCGGTAGCCGTCGTAGGCAACCTTCCAGTTGGGGCCGTCGAGGTTCTGGCGGCCGATCACGTGGCAGTCCGAGAAGCCGAGGTGGTCGAGCATCTCGTCGTAGCCAGCCAGGAAGAGGTCGATATCGACGTCGGATGAGGGGTTGAGTGTGACCCAGACGAGGCCGGCCCGCTCGGCAACGGGGAGGGGCGTGAGGCCGTAGCAGGACTTGTCGACATCGCCAAAGTTGTCGGAGTCGAAGATGGAGACGAGGTTGCCCTGGAGGTCGTAGCTCCAGGCGTGGTAAGGGCAGCGGAAGCCGCGCGAGTTGCCGGCGCCCTCATCGACGACGATGGCGCCGCGGTGGCTGCACATGTTGACGAAGGCGCGAACCTCGCCATCGATGTCGCGGGCCATAAGGACAGGCACGCCACAGACCTCAAGGGAGCGGTAGTCGCCGGGGTCGGGCATCTCGCAGGAGAAGCCGAGCGCGAGCGGCAACCGCTTGAAGATGCGGTCGACCTCCAGCTGCCAGCGGTCGGGGTCGTAGTAGGCGCTCGTGGGCATCCTGAAGACGTCGTCGGCCAGATCGATGCGATCGGCGGCGAGGTTCTCGACCTCGCGACGGGCCATCTCAATCAACTGTTCCCGGCTCATGGGGCCTCCGGGCGGCGGTGGGGCCGCGCGCCCGATTGTACGCAGCGGGAGCGGCGGCGGCGTAGGCTCCCCCCATGGCTACCGTCGATGTGTTGCTGCACGGGTTTTCGTTCTCGACCAACCAGGGACGGCCGGCGTTCTGCTCGGTGACGCTGGTGGAGTCGGAGGGGCGGCTGATCCTTGTCGATCCGGCGTACGTGGGGCGGCGACAGGAGGTGAGCGCCGCGTTGGGGCGGCGCGGCCTGACGGAGGCGGACATCGACGCGGTGGTGCTGACGCACGCCCACTGGGATCACGTGCAGAACTTCGACGTGTTCGCGGAGGCACCGGTACTCCTCCATCCCCGGGAGCGCAGCTACGCCAGTGCACCGCACGAGAACGACTGGGCGACGCCGTACTGGACCGGGCTCGCGCTGGAGACGCACCAGCTGCAAGAGGTGGCGGAGGGAGACGAACTGGCGGCGGGCGTGCGGGTGATCGAGCTGCCGGGGCATTCGGTGGGGAGCATCGGGCTGGTGGTGGAGACGGCGGCGGGGACGGCCCTGGTCTCTGGAGACGCCCTGCACTCCCCGTGGGTACTGGAGTCGGGGCAGCCGCCGATCGTGTTCGGATCGCTCTCGCAGGCGCGGGAGAGCGTGGCAAAGGGGCTGAGCACCGCGGAGGTCATCTACCCCGGGCACGACCGTCCCTTCCGGGTGGTGGACGGGGAGGCGGACTACCTCGAGCCGTTCTCACTCACGATCACGAACCTGGAGCCGGACCGCGAGGGCCTGCGCTTCGAGGCGGATTCGCCCTCGACGTGGATCATGCCGGGGTCGGCGCCCTAGGTCGCTAGCGGTTCATGTCGGCGACGAAGCGGATGGGGTCGGAGCCGTCCCAGCCCTGGGCGGCGGCTTCGATCAGCTCGTAGAACTGGAGCAGGCCGGGCTGACCCTCGTACACCTCGACCATGTGGCCGTAGGCACCGACGGTGTCGATGAAGGCGAACTGCATGCCCCCCGGCAGCCAGAACTCGTTGGCGACGGTGAAACCCAGAGCCTCATAGCGGGCGAGCTCGTCCTTGAAGTGGGGGACGATGGTGGCGCAGTGGTGGAGGCCCTGCTCGTGGGGGGCGTACATGTCGCGAACGCCGGAAGGGCCGTCGTTGTTCTGCTGGACGAGTTCGAGCATGACGGAGCCGAGCTGGCCATAGGCGGAGGAGTGGTCGAACTCGCCAGGCTGGCCGCGGTAGAGGGCGCGCTCAACGGGGATGTGCTCGTTGATATAGAAGGGCCCGGCGCCGCGCTCGGCCGCCCAGCGTTCGGCGGCTTGGAAGATATCGGGGACGTGGTAGGCGAGCTGGACGAAGGGGCGATGGGGCATGGGTCGGCTCCTGGCTGTTGGCTATTGGCCGTTGGCGGCTCCGACGTGAGGAGTTCGGCAGGTGCTTATGCGGCTTAGCAAATGATAGGCTAGGCCGTGCTGGAGCAAATCGTGAGCCTCTTCCTCGCGCCGGACTGGTTCAAGAATACGTACATCGGGATCGAGGTGGAGCAGTTCATCGGGATCGGGGTGATGATCCTGGTGGCGGGGGCTGTCTACGTGCTGCTCACGCAGCTTCTGCGAATCTTCGTGCGGGCGCGGCTCTCCAGCGAAGACCGCGAATTCTGGGACCAGGAGCGGGCGCGGCTGCGCCGCTCGCTGCTCGTGGGGGTCGTGGCGATCACGGTGATCCTGGGCTTCCCGACCCTCGAATTCAGTTCCGGCGTCGAAAACGTGGTCAACCAGATCGCAATCTTCCTCGGTGCGGGGGCGCTGGTCTGGATGGCGTTCCGCGCCATCGACATCTTCACGGATGTTCTGGAGCGACGGGCGGAGAAGACCGTCAGCCGCATCGACGACCAGCTCGTGCCCCTGCTGAACTCGACCCTGAAGGGCGTGGCGATCCTCGTCGGGGGACTCTTCGTCCTGGCCAACCTGGGCGTGAATGTAACCTCGCTCGTGGCAGGCCTGGGCATCGGCGGGCTGGCGATCGCGCTGGCCGCGCAGGATACGATTCGCAACCTGCTCGGGGGCGTGACGATCTTCGCGGACCGGCCCTTCCAGGTGGGGGACTGGGTGGTGGTGAACGACATCGAGGGGACGGTGGAGCACGTGGGCTTCCGCTCGTCCCGGGTGCGCACGTTCTACAACTCGGTGGTGACGGTGCCGAACGCACGCATCGTCGATACGCACGTGGACAACATGGGGCTGCGCCAGTGGCGTCGCTACAAGACGACGCTGGGCCTTGCCTACCACACGACTACGGACCAGGTGCAGGCATTCGTGGAGGGCGTGCGGGCGCTCATCCGCGCGAATCCGGGGATGCGCAAGGACTACTACATCGTGGAGTTCCACGGATTCGGCGCTTCCACGCTGGACGTGCTGGTGTACTGCTTCATCGACGCGCCGAACTGGAACGATGAGCTTCGGACGCGGCACGTCCTCAATCTCGACATCATGCGGCTGGCGGAGGACCTCGGGATCGAGTTCGCGTTCCCGACGCAGACGCTGCACGTTGCCTCGCAGCCCGGCCAGCCGGCGGTAGCGCCTCCGGCGCCCGCTCGGGACGAGCTCGGGGAGATCGTCGAGGGGTACAGCCCGAACGGGAGCGCGGGGCAGCGCGTGGACGCGCCGATCACGGCCGGTTTCGACAACACGCCCGACGCCAGCTAGCCAGCCGCCCCGGGGCCTACCCTTCCTTCACCACTTCTGTTGACAGGACGGGTAGACTATCGCGAATCCAGATTGGGGTGATGTGCCCGGCGGCGCGGCTTCCGAGAGGGTCGCAGAGCCACCAGGGCAATCCTGAGGAGGAACCACATGAAGGACGGCTATTGGGGCAAGTACTGGCGCAGGCGGGTTTCGCGACGGCGCGTGCTGGCAGGCGGCGCCACGCTGGCGGCCGGCTCGGCCGCGATCCTGGCGGGCTGCGGCGACGACGATGATGACGACGACACTGGTGGGGACACTGGTGGTGACACCGGCGGCGGCACGACCGCAGACCCGACGGCGACGGCCGCGGCAACGCAGGCAGCCGACACCGGGGGCGACACCGGGGGCGACGAGCAGACCTCGGACACCAGCTCGGAGCCAGAGCCCGAGGACCGGTCGAAGTACGGTGGCAGGCTGAGCTACACCTACCCGGCCTACCCGACAGGCTTCGACCCCTCGATCACGATCACGTTCCCGTTCGGGATGTCAACGAGCTACAGCCAGATGATGGCGTTCTCGATCGAGAACGACGAGTTCTACCCGGACGCGGCGCAGAGCTGGGAGCAGGTCGACCAGGAAACGCTCGTGTTCAACCTGCGCGAGGGCGTGCGCTTCAACCCGGACGCATCGGACGGGCGCGAGGTGAACTCGGAGGACTGGTACATCAGCCTTCGGCGCTACCCGGACTCGCGCGCGAACCGTGGCTCGAACGTGAACGAGCTCTTCTTCTCGTTCATGGACGAGGGCCAGGGCGCGACGTTCGACACGCCGGACAACCTGACGCTTCGCATCAACCAGAACAAGCCGTTCGCTTCGAATACGCGTGCGTTCGCGGCGGCCTCCCTCGTGGTGGTCTCGCCGGAGCGCCTGGCGGCCGAGGAGTCGGGCGACCTGGGCCAGGTCTCGGGCATCAACGCCGGCAGCGGCCCCTACATGTTCGACGAGGTAGGCGAGACGCGGATTTCGATGAAGCGAAATCCGAACTACTACGAGCACCCCGAGGACATCCCCGGGACGCGGTTCAACCGCGACTTCCCGTACATCGACTCGATGGAGACGGTGATCATCACGGACGGCGCCGCCAACCAGGCGCGCTTCCTGGCCGGTGACGCGGACTACTACGGCGGGGTCGACAAGATCACGGCCGATCAGTGGGACGGCCAGCCGAACGTCAACATCCAGTCGGGCCCGGCTATCGACGACGGCAGCATCATGATCCAGCTGGCGGCGGCCAAGTGGACGCCGTATCCGGAGCTCTCGAAGGCGCTTTCGATGGCGATGGACTGGGACGGCTACATCGACGTGGTGCTGGGTGGCGAGGGCCGCCGCAGCGCTCCCGTGAGCCCGACCGCGTTCCCGAACTACGCGCTCACCCAGGAAGAGATCAAGAGCTACCAGGTGTACGACCCGCAGGGCGCGCGCCAGCTGTGGGAGGCCAACAACGGCCCCGAGATCTTCCCCGAGCTGGACACGACGGTGCCGGCCTGGGTGGCGGACTACCCGAACACGCAGTTCATCGGGCAGAGCTTCGAGGACTCGCTGGGCGTCAAGGTCAACTACAACCCGCTCGAGCTGGCGACGTACATCGCCTCGGCGAACGGGCCCACCGGCACCAAGGACTGGCACTTCTTCATCGCGGGGAACAACGCCATTTCGACGATGCCGGACTGGAACGCGCTGGTTGCGTACACGCCGGATGGCTACGGCGCCATCTGGGGCGGCAACTGGTACAAGGGCGTCAACATCTCCGACCCGTGGGTCAACCCCGACAACCCGAACTACGCCGAGAACGGCGGTTCGGAGAAGGGCGAGGCCGTGCGCGCGGCGCTGGAGATTACGCACCCGTACGCTCGGGAGCTGCAGGACTACGCCGACCGGCAGGCGGCTGCCTCGGACGACGAGGAGCGCGCCGAGATCCTGAAGGAGCTGCAGCACCGCATCTTCTCCCGGTACTGCTGCACCCTGCCGCTGCCCACGCCGCTGACGAAGTACGTCGCGGTCGGGTCACGGCTGAAGGGCCTGGCCGACCCGCCGGACGGCGACCAGACGGCAGCGTTCGGCATGTGGCGGGCGCACGACATCTGGCTGGAGGGCTAGCGCCAACCGGCCCCATACAGGAACCGGAATCCTGTCAAGACGCCGCCCTTCGGGGCGGCGTCTTGTTGTGCGCGGAAGGGGGAGCGCGAGGGTTGCCCCCACTGGCATCGTGGGTAGAATGCGCGGAATCTGTGCGGGCGGCATGTACCCGCACACGGTGTTGGCTACCTGCAGGTGCCACGCCAGAACAGGTCCTCAGGAGGGACGACTTGAAAGAAAGCTATTGGGGCAAGTACTGGCGCAAGCGCGTGTCGCGACGGCGCGTGCTGGCGGGCGGGGCAACGCTCGCGGCCGGTTCCGCGGCGATCCTGGCAGGCTGCGGCGACGACGACGATGACGACGACACCGGTGGGGACACCGGTGGAGGGACGACTGCCGACCCCACGGCGACTGCCGCCGCGACGCAGGCGGCCGACACCGGCGGAGACACCGGCAGTGAGGACCAGGCGTCCGACACCGGCTCCCAGCCGGAGCCGGAGGACCGCTCGAAGTACGGCGGGAAGTTCAACTGGACGGAGCGGGCCTACCCGACGGGCTTCGACCCCTCGATCACCATCACCTTCCCGTACGGAATGGCGCAGACCTACAGCCAGTTGATGGCATTCTCGATCATCGAGGACCAGTTCTACCCGGATGCGGCGCAGAGCTGGGAGCAGGTCGATTCCGAGACGCTGGTGTTCAACCTGCGACCGGGCGTGCGCTTCAACCCGGAGGCTTCTGACGGCCGCGAGGTGACCTCGGAAGACTGGTTCACCAGCCTCCGTCGCTACCCTGACTCGCGCGCGAACCGCGGCTCGAACGTGAACGAGCTCTTCTTCTCGTTCATGGACGAGAACCAGGGCGCGACGTTCGATACGCCGGACGACCTGACGCTCCGGATCAACCAGAACAAGCCGTTCTCCTCGAACCTGCGCGCGTTCGCGGCGGCCTCCCTCGTGGTGGTCTCGCCTGAGCGCCTGGCAGCCGAGGAGTCGGGCGACCTGGGCCAGGTTTCGGGCGTCAACGCCGGCACCGGCCCGTACATGTTCGACGATGTCTCGGAGACACGGATCACGCTGAAGCGCAATCCGAACTACTACGAGCATCCCGAGCAGGATCTGCCCGGCACGCGCTTCGTGTGGGACCACCCCTACATCGACGAGATGGAGGCGGTCATCATCACGGACGGCGCCGCGGCGCAGTCGCGCTTCCTGGCCGGTGACGCCGACTACTACGGCGGCATCGACAAGATCACGGCCGAGCAGTGGGAAGGCCAGCCGAACGTCAACATCGTGACGGGGCCGGCCATCGACGACGGCTCGCGCATGATCCAGCTGGCAGCGGCCAAGTGGACGCCGTATCCGGAGCTTTCGAAGGCCCTTTCGATGGCGATGGACTGGGACGGCTACATCGACGTGGTGCTGGGTGGCGAGGGCCGCCGCAGCGCTCCCGTGAGCCCGACCGCGTTCCCGAACTACGCGCTCACCCAGGAAGAGATCAAGAGCTACCAGGTGTACGACCCGCAGGGCGCGCGCCAGCTGTGGGAGGCCAACAACGGCCCCGAGATCTTCCCCGAGCTGGACACGACGGTGCCGGCCTGGGTGGCGGACTACCCGAACACGCAGTTCATCGGGCAGAGCTTCGAGGACTCGCTGGGCGTCAAGGTCAACTACAACCCGCTCGAGCTGGCGACGTACATCGCCTCGGCGAACGGGCCCACCGGCACCAAGGACTGGCACTTCTTCATCGCGGGGAACAACGCCATTTCGACGATGCCGGACTGGAACGCGCTGGTTGCGTACACGCCGGATGGCTACGGCGCCATCTGGGGCGGCAACTGGTACAAGGGCGTCAACATCTCCGACCCGTGGGTCAACCCCGACAATCCGAACTACGCCGAGACCGGCGGGACGGAGAAGGGCGAGGCCGTGCGCGCGGCGCTGGAGATCACGCACCCGTACGCACGGGAGCTGCAGGACTACGCGGACCGGCAGGCGGCCACCTTCGACGACGAAGAGCGGGCCGAGATCCTGAAGGACATGCAGCGACGCATCTTCACCCGCTACTGCTGCACGCTGCCGCTGCCGACCGGTACGACCAAGTACCAGGCGCTCGGTTCGAGGCTGAAGGGCCTCGCGCCGCCGCCCGACGGCGACCAGACCGCGGCGTTCGGTATCTTCCGCGCGCACAACACCTGGCTGGAGGGCTAGTCCCCTCGGCCAAGCGGCACTCCCAAAAGACTTCCGGGAGGAGTATCTTCTCCCGGAAGTCTTTTCCTTTCCCACATCGGCGCAGGCGGTGACAGGTGCGGAACTACATCATCGGGCGGCTGATTCTGCTGCCGCTCACGATCCTCGCAGTGTCGATCCTGGTATTCGTGTTCATGCGAATCCTCCCGGGCGACGCGGCGGAGGTGCGCTGCGGAGCTTCGGGAATCGCCGACCAGACCTGCATCGAGGGCCTGCGCCGGGAGCTCGGCCTCAACATCTGCGACAAGGCTGACAACTTCGGTGAGGACATCGCCTGCACGGCGGAGCAGTACTGGAAGTGGGTCTCGGAGATTTTCCAGGGTGACTTCGGTCACCAGATCGTGCCGCCAAGGGCGATCTCGGAGGAGATCTGGTGGCGGCTGGGCAACACCATCCAGCTTGGAATGCTGAGTATCGCCTTCAGCATGGTCATCGGCATCCCCATCGGGGTGCTCTCGGCCATCCGGGCCGGGAAGTTATCCGACTACGCGGCGCGCTTCTTCGCGATCCTCGCGCTGAGCGTTCCGAACTTCTGGATCGGAACGCTGATCGTGGCGATGCCGGCCTGGGCCTGGCAGCAACGCTGGGTACCGGACTGGACCGGATGGGCGGAGCCAGCCACGCACCTGCAGATCATGGTCATCGCCGCGCTCGTGCTGGGCATCTCCAGCGCGGGCTACCTCGCCCGTATTGCCCGATCTTCGATGCTCGAGGTGATGCGAAGTGACTACGTGCGGACGGCGCGCGCGAAGGGCCTGCGCGAGACGCTGATCATCGTGCGGCACACGTTCCGCCCCTCGATGATCACGGTCTTCACGATTGCCGGGCTGCAGTTCGGCCTGATTCTCGGGGGATCAGCGATTATCGAGTCGCTGTTCAGCATCCCCGGGATCGGCTTCTGGATCGTGAACAACGTCGGGGACCGGGACTTCCAGGTCATCCAGGCGATCGTGCTGATCCTTTCGACGTGGTTCCTGGTGATCCGGCTGCTTGTTGATGTCGGCTACGCCTACATCGACCCGAGAATCCGGTACTAGGGGAGAGCCGATCATGAGCAGTGAAGCGACTTCCCAAGACCTCTACCTGGACCCGCTGCTGCAGCGAGACCCCCTCCTGACGAGGTGGTCGCGCGCGACATGGCGATTCATCCGGCTTCAGCCAGGTGGGACCATCGGCATCATCATCATCGTGATCGTTGGTCTGGGGGCAGCGTTCGCCCCGCAGCTCAACACCATCGGTGACGGCCAGCGCAGCATTCGAAACGTCTGGCAGCAGGAAGCACGGGAGGCCGTCGAGCGAGGGGAAACCCCCGAACGCGAGGTCTCGGGCGTGAACTTCGTGCTGCAGGGTCCGGGCCCCGATTGGTGGCTGGGCACGAACCGCACGGGCCAGGATCTCTGGTCGCGGGTCATCTACGGGGCGCGGCCTGCGCTCCTGATCGGCATCGGAGCGGTGGGCGTCGCGATCGTCGTGGCGGTTTCGCTATCGCTGGCGATGGGCTTCCTCAAGGGGCCCGTCGATGCGCTCCTGTTACGCCTCATCGAGGTCATCATCGCGGTGCCGGGGATCGTCTGGCTCATCCTGTTCACGACGGCCCTCGAGCGCAGCATTCCCGTCATCCTGTTCGCGATCGCGTTCACCTTTTCACCGCTGACCACGCTGGTGCTGCGGGGGAACGTGATCCAGGAGTCGGCCTCGACCTACGCCGAGTCGGCGCGGGTGGTGGGCGCCTCCAGCCTCCGCATCATGTTCCGGCACATCCTGCCGAACCTGCTGCCGCTGGCCATCGTGAACGCAAGCATCATCGTGCCGGCGGCAATCATCGCCGAGGCGGGACTCTCCTTCCTCGGTCTGGGTCTGGACCCGCAGATTCCTTCGTGGGGAGCTGATATCGGGCCCAACGCCCGGGCCTACTTCCAGACGGCGTGGTGGCTGCCGGTGTTCCCCGGCATCGCGCTTTCGCTCACGGTGCTGGCCTTCAACTTCCTCGGCGACTCGCTTCGGGACGTGCTGGATCCGCGGCTTCGCGGCAGTGGACTTATCTAGGAACCCGAGCCGCACAGGAGCAACGACTGCGAACGCCGCCCTTCGGGGCGGCGTTTCCATCTCTTGACAGGCGCCGGAGCGATGCCGCAGTGTCGCCCGACGTCCGGCGTGGCGGTGCGAGATGACGACGGCTGCCCCTGGACAAGAGGACGTTGACCTCGGCCTTCGCGTCGAGCAGGGATCTCCCCTCAGGCGAGCCTGGACGGCGGCGAAACGCTTCGCGCGGCTGCAGCCGGGCGGGACCTTCGGGATCATCTTCATCCTCCTCATCGTCGTCGCGGCGATCTTCGCGCCCCACCTGAAGACGATCGGGGAGGGGGAACGCGACGTCCGGCGCATCGCCCTGGCAGAAGGCAGGCAGCTCGATTCGACCGGCTACCTGCAGCCGCCCAACTCGGACTGGTGGCTCGGCACGAACAGCGCGGGGCAGGACGTGTGGTCGCGGGTGATCTACGGGGCGCGGCCGGCCTTGCTGATCGGCGTCGGCTCGGTGGGCATTGCGATGACGGTCGCGGTGGTCCTTTCGCTGGCGATGGGGTTCATGAAGGGGTTCGTGGACGCCTTTCTGCTGCGGCTCATCGAAACCGGCATCGCCGTGCCCGGACTCGTCTGGCTGATCCTGTTCACCACGGCGATCGACCGCAGCCTGCCCGTGATCATGGTGGCGGTCGCGCTGGCATTCGCGCCGCTGACGACGCTGGTGCTGCGGGGCAACGTGCTGCAGGAAGCGGGCACGCAGTACGTGGAGGCGGCCCGGGTCATCGGGGCATCGAACCTGCGGATCATGGGCTACCACATCCTGCCGAACCTGCTGCCGCTTGCGATCGTGAACGCGAGCATCATCGTGCCGGCGGCGATCATGACGGAGGCGGGGCTGGCCTTCCTCGGCTTCGGACTGCCGCCGCCCTCGCCCTCCTGGGGGGTCGATATCGGGCCGAGCGCGCGAGCCTACTTCTACCTGGCGTGGTGGCTGCCGGTGTTTCCCGGGATCGCCCTCTCGCTCACGGTCCTGGCCTTCAACTTCCTGGGGGATTCCCTGCGGGACGTGCTGGACCCGAGGATGCGCGGCAGCGGGCTGGTGTAGCGCGGGCGGCTACGGCTGGGCGGGGGCGGCGGGCTCGTTGGTGGCGGGGTCGACCTCGAAGGGGCTGTCGAGCCCAAGCTCCTCACCCATCTCGCGCACGGCGGGGAGGACTTCCTCGCCCATGAGCCGAAGGCTGCGCATGGCGTCCTCGTGCGACATGGAGCCGTCGCCGTCCCAGAGGAAGATGCTGCCGGGGCGCAGGTACTCGAGCACGTTGCGAATCTTGGGGATGACGGTCTTGGGCGTGCCCGTGATGATCGATTGCGCCTCGACGAGGCCCTGGTAGGTCTCCTCGACGTTCTTGTAGGACTCGGCGGAATCGAGGGCGATGGGGCGGAGGTCGGGGTCGTTGGGCGTGGCATGGCCGCGGGCCTCGGCGACCTGCCGGACGCCGCCGGTGGGGAGGAGGGCGCGGCGGTCGGTGAGGCCGGGGAGGTTCTGGAGGTGGCCACGGGCGTCGCCGCGGCTGCCTTCCAGGAAGATGTTGCCGGGCCCGGTCAGGTACTTGCGCCCAACCTCCTCGGCGAGCTCCTCGGTCTCGTCGACGTGGACCTTGAAGAGGTAGCCACGGTGCTGCGGGCCGGCCTCGTAGCCCATCTCGGCGGCGCATTCGTCGTAGTACTCGAAGGACATACGCGTGGGTTCGAGGCGCGTGGCCAGCATCACGTAGGGGTAGCGGCGCTGGGCGGCCCACTGGACCGTTCGGCGGCTGACGGCGCCGGGGATCATGATGAGGGGGTGGGGCGACTGGTAGGGACGGCTCCAGGGGTTCACGTAGCGGAAGTTGTAGTGCTCCCCCTCCCAGCGGAAGGGCCCCGGGCGGGTCCAGGCGGCCACGATGAGGTCGTGCGCTTCCTGGAAGCGCTCCCAGTTGTACGGGGGGTTGGCATCGTGGGAGATGCTCTCGCGCCCGGTGCCGCGCACCCAGCCGGTCACCAGCCGGCCCTGCGAGATCGTGTCGATCATGGCCAGCTCTTCGGCCAGCCAGAGGGGGTCGTCCCAGATGGGCAGGATGTTGCCGATGAGGACGATCTTCGCGCGGTTGGTGATGCGGGCGAGGATGGAGGCCTCGACGTTGCAGGCGCTGCCCATGCAGAAGGGGGTGCTGTGGTGCTCGTTGAGGGCGAGGGCGTCGAAGCCCACCTCCTCGGCGTAGAGCTTCTCGTCGAGGTAGCGGTTGTAGAGGTCGGCTCCGAGGACGGGGTCGTACTCGTCGTTGCTGGCGTCGAGGTCGACAAGACGGCGGCCGGTGGTTCCCCACCAGCTTGCGCCGGGGTCCTGGTAGGGACGCTCGGTGAAGTACCCGATGAGCATGAGCGGAATCGTACCCCGCCCTCAGGCGCGCGTGTGGTAGGCGCGCTCGAACTTGTACCAGCCGGAGCCCACGATGGAGAGCGCTCCCTCGCCGGAGAGGCGGCCAGGATAGGCGTCCGGGTCGGAGATCCAGGCCTGGAGGTTGGCGTTCGCCTCCTCCCAGGAGTCTGCCTCGAGCTCGTAGATGGTGAGGAAGCGGGAGACGACGGGGAAGTCGTCGTGAGGTTGGGCGAGCTCGTAGACCGTGCCGGAGAGGAAGCCGGGGCAGTTCGCGATGTCCTCGATGTGGTTGCCCAGGTAGCGTTCGCGGAATAGCTCCTCAGCCTCGGGGGTCGGGGGCTCGACCATTCCGACCAGGATCATCTTCGCCATGGAAACCTCCTTGGGACGCGCGGAGGATAGCGGGCCGGCGGCTCGCTTGCCGGGCGGGAGGGGCGGCAGGGAGAATGCGGAGCGTTGACGACACCTGAACAGAAGCCACTGGTCCTGCGCGGGGGAGCGTTCTTCGAGAGCGATTCCCGCACCTTCGTGCGCGGCGACGTGCTCTGCATCGACGGGCGCATCGCGGGGCTGGGGGAGATAGAGGCGCCGGAAGGGGCGGAGGCGGTCGACTGCGCGGGCGAGTACCTCATCCCGGGACTGATCGACTGCCACGTGCATATCAGCTCGTCCGGCGACCCGGCGGAACTGACGCCGGGGCAGCGGGCATCGCTGGCACGGAGGGCATGGCGCACGGCCGAGCACGCCCGCGCCACGCTCGCGGGCGGGGTCACGACGGTGCGGGACCTGGGCGCGGCCGACCGGCTCAACATCGACCTGGCGCGGGCGGTGGAGGAGGGCGAGGTGGAGGGGCCGCGCGTGCTAGCCGTGGGCATGGGCGTGACGATGTCGGGCGGCCACGGGCACGGGTTCATCGCGCGAGAGGCGGACGGCGCCGACGAGGTCCGCAAGGCCGTGCGCGAGGAGATCCGGGCCGGGGCAAGAGCCATCAAGCTGTTCGCGAGCGGGGGCGTGCTCACGCCCGGCGTGGACCCGCGTTCGCCGGCGTTCACACGCGAGGAGCTGACGGCGGGCGTGGAGGAGGCAACGAAGGCGTTCCGGACGGTGGCGGCCCACGCACAATCGACCGAAGGCATCAAGAACGCGGTGGCGGCGGGCGTCAGCTCGATCGAGCACGGGGTGTGGCTGGACGAGGAAGCGATCGCGATGATGATCGAGGGGGGCACGTACCTCGTGCCAACGCTGACGGCGCCGTACCACATCGCCAACGGCGCGGATGCGGGCATCCCCGAGTACGCCGTGGAGAAGGGACAGATGGTGCTGGAGGACCACTTCGCGAGCTACGAGCGGGCGCTTGAGGCGGGGGTCAAGGTGGCGATGGGCACGGACCAGGGCACGCCCCTGAACCGGCCGGGCGAGAACGCGCAGGAGGCCGTTCGCATGGCCGATCATGGGCTCTCCCCAGCAGCGGCGCTGCTGGCGGCCAGCGGCTGGGCGGCCGACCTCCTGAAACTAAGTGAGGAGACCGGTCGGCTGCGCGTGGGGCTGGCCGCCGATATCGTGAGACTGACCGAGGATCCCCTCGTCGACATTCGCTGCCTGAGCAGGCCCGGGGCAATCGCGGGCATCGTGAAGGGCGGCAGGCCGGTGGGGAGCACTGGAGGAACGATTTGAGCAAACTCAGCGAGGCGCTCCAGCGAAAGCGCCGGGGCGAAAGCGCCAGGGTCATGGGGTTCGGGGCGCCGGCAACAGGGAAGGACCGGGCACTCCTGCTCGGGGTGACGGGGGTCTCCGCGAGCGATGCGGCCGAGGCGCTGGAGGCGGGGGCCGACTTCGCGGCGGTGGCCGCCGACGACACGGAAGGGGCGGTCGCGGCGCTGGACGGGGTCGACGGGCTGCTGGGCGCGCAGATCGGCTCGCTGGAGGCGGACGGGATCGAGGCCCTCGAAGAGGCCGGCGCCGACTTCGTCATCGCAGCCCCGGATGAGGCGGCGGCGGGCATCGTCGACAGCGAGGTGGGGCTGGTGCTGGCGGCGAACGAGGCGTGGGAGGACGCGCCGCTGCGGGCGCTGGCACCGCTCTCGCTGGACGCCGTGCTCGTGCGCGAGCCGGTCGAGGGCTTCACCGTCGCGCGCCGCATTTCGCTGGCGCGGGTGGCAGCCCTCTGTGGAGCGCCGCTGATCGTGGCGGTCGGGCCGGACGTGTCGACCGCCGACCTCGCGGCGCTGCGGGAGAGCGGCGCCGGAGGCGTGGTGGGGCCCGCGGACGAGCTGGCGGGAATCATCGAGCAGCTCGAGGCGGTGCCGCTGCGGAGCCCGAAGCGCCGCGGCGAGGGCGGCGGCTTCGCGATCGTGCCCCCGGGGAGCGCTGCCGGCGATGGCGAGGAGCTCGAGGACGACGACTAGCGCGGGAAGAGCGCCCGACGAGCCGTCGCGGCTCCGGCGGGCGCTCGGCCGGTGGTATCGGGCGAAGGGACGGCACGACCTCCCCTGGCGGCTGACGCGGGACCCGTACGCCGTGCTGGTCTCGGAAGTGATGCTCCAGCAGACGCAGGTGGAGCGCGTGCGCGCGCGCTACGAGGCGTGGCTGCAGCGCTGGCCGACAGCCTCCAGCCTAGCGGAAGCGCCTGCGGCGGAAGTCATCCGGGAGTGGTCGGGGCTGGGGTACAACCGCCGGGCGGTGAACCTGCAGCGGGCGACCCGGGAGGCGCTGGAACGGTTCGGGCGCATCCCCCTGGATGAGGCGAAGCTCGCGTCCTTGCCGGGGGTGGGGCCGTACACGGCCGCCGCCGTCGCGTGCTTCGCGGGCGGGCGGCGCACGGTGGCGCTCGACACGAACGTCGCGAGGGTGGTGGCGCGGGCGCTCCTGGGGCAGGGGAGGGCGCGCCCGCCCTACGGGCGCGAGGTGCGGGAGGCGGCAGAGGCGTGGCTGCCGGCACGAGGGGCGCGGGACCACCAGCTCGCGCTCATGGACCTGGGCGCGACCGTGTGCCGTGCGTCGTCGCCGGCCTGCGAGGCGTGCCCGTTGGCCCGGGACTGCGCCTGGCTGGCAGCGGGGCGGCCCGAGGCCAATCCCGCGGCGCCGAGGGCGAAGGCGCCGCCGTTCGAGTCAACGGCGCGCTTCGCGCGGGGGCGGATCGTGGCGATGCTTGCGGAGGGAGCGCCGCTGCCCGGCGACACGATCGCGGCGCGGCTGCCGGAGGAGCACCGGGCGGCATGCCCGGAATACCTCGAGGCGCTGGCGGGAGACGGCATCGCCGTCCTGCGGGAGGGGCGCTGGGGCCTGGCCGAGGACGGCTAGGGCAGGATGAGCATCGCATCGCCGAAGCTGTAGAAGCGGTAGCGCTCGCGAACCGCCTCGGCGTAGGCCTCGCGAATGAGCTCGTGGCCGGCAAAGGCGGAAACGAGCATCAGCAGGGTCGAGCGGGGCAGGTGGAAGTTCGTGAGGAGGGCGTCGACGACCTTGAAGGTGTAGCCGGGGCGGATGAAGAGGTCGGTTTCGCCGTCCGGGTCGACATCGGCGCCGCCGAGGGCATGTTCGAGGGTGCGGACAACGGTGGTGCCGGTGGCGACCACGCGGCGGCCCTCGGCGCGGGCGGTGGCGATGGCGTCGGCGGTGGCGGGAGGGAGGCGGAAGCGCTCGGGGGGGAGGACATGCGCGGCGGGGTCCTCGGTGCGGACGGGGCGGAAGGTGCCGGCTCCAACCTCAAGCGTGAGGAAGGCGCGCTCGACTCCGGCCGCGTCCAGCCGCGCGAAGAGGTCGGGGGTGAAGTGGAGGCCGGCGGTGGGGGCGGCGGCGCTGCGCGCATCGCGGGCGTAGATGGTCTGGTAGCGCTCGGGGTCGCCGCCGTAGTCGTGGATGTAGGGCGGGAGGGGGACGGCGCCAATGGAGGCAGGGTCGATAGGGCGGTCGAAGGTGACGGTGACGCCTTCGTCGTCGCGGTCGCGCACGGTGGCGGTGAGGGGGCCATCCTCCGCGTCGAGCCGGAACTCGCGGCCGGGGGCGGCGGCGCGGCCGGGGCGGACCATGGCGGACCAGGCGCCGTCCTCGCGCTCGCGCAGGAGGAGGAGCTCGACGCGCCCACCCGTGTCGCCGCGAACGCCGACCAGGCGCGCAGCCATGACGCGCGTGTCGTTCAGGACGAGGAGGTCACCAGGGCGAAGCAGCGAGGGGAGGTCGCGTACGTGGTGGTGGGCGAGATTGCCGGCTGCGCGGTTCACGACGAGGAGGCGGGCGGTGTCGCGGGGCTCGACAGGCTGCTGCGCGATCAGGTCCCGAGGCAGCTCGTAGTCGAAGTCCGAGGTTCGCACGCGGGGAGCATTGCGGTTTCGGAGGCCGGGGTCTAGCGTACGCGCGCTGGAGGAGCGAGGTGGCTGAGTTCGACCCGAGAGGCGCGAGGGCGCGGTTCGCCGGCATCCGGCGCGACTACGCGCAGGCGGTGCAGGCGGAAGAGGTCTCGGTCGAGCAGGGGGCGGTCGCGCAGATGGAGGCAGGGGCGGTAAGCATGGAGCAGAGCGCCGTTGCGGCGATGCGGGCAGAGCGGGCGACGCTGCGGGACAGCGCGGCGGCAGTGGTGGTGACGAAGTCCACAGCCATGGACGGGACGTACGTGGGCGTGCTGGCGTCGCCAGTCGTGCGGGGCGAGGTACACACGTGGTTCGACCTGCGGACGGCGTTCGCGGTGGGGCTGGGGTTGGCGGTGGGGAGCTTCGCGCTCAGCCTCGGCCGGGGGATGCTGCGGAGCCTGTTCCGCTAGCCGCATCGACATCCGTGCGGAGCTGGCCGCAAGCGGCGGCGATCTCGGAGCCCTTCTCGATACGGACGGTGGCGTTCACGCCCGCCTCGGTGAGGATTCGGCGAAACTCGCGCACGCCCCGGCGGGAGGGGGCGGCGAAGGAGCCGGCGGTGGGGTTGAGGGGGATGAGGTTGACGTGCATGCCGGCGTTGCGGAGGAGCCTCGCGAGGGCGTGCGCCTGCTCGGGCGCGTCGTTGACGCCGTCGATGAGGGCGTACTCGAGGGAGACGCGGCGCCCGGTCGCGCGGAAGTAGCGCTTCCCCGCATCAAGCAGCTCGCGGACGGAGTTGGGGCGGGCGGTAGGGACGAGCCGCCGCCGGAGGGCGTCGTCTGGCGCGTGCAGGGAGATGGCAAGGCCGACCTGGAGGTTCTCGCCGGCGAGGCGGTCGATGGCGCGCGGGATTCCCACGGTCGAGACCGTGACGGCCCGCTGGGCAAGGTCGAAGGCGCGGGCGTCGGTGAGGAGGCGGACGGCGCGGAGGGTCTCGTCGTAGTTGGCGAGGGGCTCTCCCATGCCCATGAACACGACGTTGGTGACATGCTCGCCGCGCCGGGCGAGGAGGCGCTGGAAGTGGAGAACCTGGGCGACGATGTCCTCGGCGGGGATGTTGCGCTCGAAGCCCATCTGGCCGGTGGCGCAGAAGACGCAGCCCATGGCGCAACCCGCCTGCGTGGAGACGCAGACGGTCGAGCGCGGGCCGCGGCCGGAGCGGGGGTACTGCATGAGGACGGTCTCGACCGTGGAGCCGCCGGGCAGTGCGAGGAGCGCCTTCGTCGTCTCGCCGTCGTCGCTTACGACTTCGCGGAGAACGACCGGGGCTTCGAGCGTGAGGCCGGCTTCGCCCATCGCGTCGCGCAGGGCGCCGGGGAGCTGCGTGATGGCGTCGAGCGAGTCGATGCCGCGCCGGTAGAGCGCCTGCAGCACCTGGTCGGCGCGGTAGCGGGGGGCTCCGAGAACGGAGAGCGCCTCCTCGATCTCGTCCGGCAGGAGGCGGAGGAGGCTCGTCATGCGAGGCCGGCCGAGGCGGCGAGGCGACCGCGCTCGCCGTTGAGGAAGGCCTCGCCGGTCACGCGGCGAGAACCGCTGCGCTGGACCTCGTCGAGGACGAGCACACCCTCGGGGAAGGCGACGGCGGGCTTCCCGGCGTGGACGGTGAAGGCGCCGGGCACGAGATCGTCGCCGGCGTCGCCGACGCGGGCGCGCCAGATGCCAAGGCGGTCGCCGTTGTAGGTGACGAAAGCGCCCGGCCAGGGGTCGAAGGCGCGCACGGCGCGCTCGGCCTCTGCGGCCGTCATGTCGCCGCGGAGGTGGCCGTGGGCCTTCTCAAGCAGGGGACAGGTGGTGACGAGCGCCTCGTCCTGGGGGACGGGGCGGAGGTCGCCATCGAGCCAGGCGGGCAGGGTCTCAATCAGCAGTTCGGCGCCCTCGCCGGCGAGGCGAGCCTCCAGGGAGGCGGTGGTGTCGGTGGGGGCGATGGGGAAGGGGCGAGCGGCGAGGACGGGCCCCGCATCCATCTCGGGGACAAGCTCCATGATGGAGACCCCGGTGGTGTCGTCGCCGGCAAGGATGGCGGCGGCTACAGGGGAGGGGCCGCGCCAGCGGGGGAGGAGCGAGGGGTGAACGTTCACGACGGGATGGCGGGGCAGGTCGAGTACGGCAGGGGGAAGGATGCGTCCGTAGGCGGCCACGACGATGAGGTCGGGGTCGACACGCGCGAGCTCCGCGACAGGCTCGGGGTCGCGGAGGGAAGCGGGCTGGAAGACGGGAATGTCGAGGCGCTCGGCCTCGACCCTGGCAGCGGGGGCGCGCATGCGCCCTCCGCGCCCGGCGCGGCGGTCGGGCTGGGTGACGGCGAGACGGACGTCGTAGCCCGCCTCGACGAGCGCGCGGAGGCTGGGGAGCGCGAACTCCGGGGAGCCCATGAAGATGGTTCGCATTTCGGAGGGCTTCATGACGGCGTCAGGACGACGGCGTCGCCGCGGGCGGCGCCGGTACGGCGGGCGGCGTTGCCCTCACGCTCGGCGATGGCGAGGAAGCCGCTGGAGTCGACGTGGCAAGCAAGCTCGCCAGGGGGCGCGTCGCTAAAGGTGCGGACGTTCCGCGCGATCCGGTGGCCGTTTATGTCGAGGAAGAATGCGTCCGGCAGCTGCTCCTTCCGGATGGTGGTGACGAGGTTGCCGTAGCGGTCGACATGGACGACAACTCCCCGGATGGCCTCCCCCTCAAGGGTCCCGCTGAAGGAAGGGAGCAGGGTGAGCTCGTGGCGGGGAGGGCCAAGGGACTCGAAGTCACCGCCCGCGGCGAGGTGAGCGGCGGCGGGGGCGAAGAGGTCGCGCCCGTGAAAGGTGGCGCTCACGGTCTCGAGGCGGGCCGCCGGGTTCTCGATGGTGCGGACGTCGAGGCCATCCGGCGCAGGGCAGGGTCCGGGGCGGGAGGGGCGGGCGTGGGA